>JAJZDM010000007.1 GCA_021806005.1 Acidobacteriota bacterium
GTCCGGGGCTTACCAGGCGGCCAATACGGATACAGCAGGTGACGGATGCCTTTGGGCGCCGGCGGTTACCCCGTTTATGCCTGCCTCCTGCGGCACAGGATTGGTTGGCAAGCTCAGTTCTGCCGGAGCACTGTCGTTCCTCACCTATCTGGGGGGAAGCAGCCAGACCCAGATTGAATCGCTCTCTCTCGACAGCCATCAGAACCTTTGGCTGGCTGGCTCAACATCATCGACGAACTTTCCGGTGACCACTGGCCACTATCTGGTCACGCCTGGATACCTGTCTCCCTTTCTCGCCGAGATGTCGAACGACGGAACTCAACTTCCGTTTGCAACGCTGGTGGGAGGAAACTCGGGACACGCCTCTTCTCTGGCGGTCGACGGCAGCGGCAACGTCTATATTGCTGGATACATCTCGAATGGGCTGCAGACACCCAATGTCTACCAGACGAGCTTTGCCGGCTTGAGCATGGCATTTGTAGAAAAATGGGGCGCGGGCGCTGCGCCAAGCATCACCCTCTCGACAAACAATCTGGCTTTCAACAACACTCCGTTTGGCGCCGTCAGCGTACCGCAGACCATCACCATTCAGAATACGAGCAGTGTCGCAGCCGAGATTGGGATGGAACTGGCCTCCGACGTTCCCGGATCAGCCACGAATTTCCTGGAGTCCTCCACCTGCGGCACATCTCTGGCCGGTGGCGCATCGTGCACCGTTACCGTGACCTTCGCGCCGGGAACGGCGCCCGCTTCCTGCGTTCCGACTCAGGGATGCAACCCATTGTCGCCCACCGCTACGCTTACGATCGAGACCAACGCGATTCAAGGGACGGAGTTGGTCTCCCTGAGTGGATCAACCGGGGTCGCACCAGCTGTCGTAATAAGCCCAAATCCACTTGTCTTTTCACCTCAGGCCGCGGGGACGTCAAGCACCCCACTCCTGGTTGACGTCTCAAACCTTGGCGACATGGATTTTGTCGCCAGCAGCATCGTGCTCAGCGGCCCCAATGCGGCAGACTTCCAACTGGCGCTTAGCGGTTATGGCGCAAACTGCACCAATCCGATCTCTCCGGGGAGCTACTGCGTCGTGGCCGTCACCTTCAGCCCTGCTGCCTCGGCCACGGGAACACGAACGGCGACGCTGACCCTCACCGACGATGCGCCGGACAGTCCGCAAGCCGTGCCGATCACGGGCACCGTGATCGGGGCCAGTACAGTCATTGTGTCGCCGACGATCGCAGCGGCTGGACCGGTAGTCATCGGCACATCCAAAACCACCACAGTCTCCGTGCAGAATCTCTCGCCCAACAGCATTGAAGTCACCAGTCTTGCGATTACCGGGACCAATGCCGGAGATTTTTCAGCAAATCCACTGAACTGCTCAGCGAACAACGCTCTCCCAATGACGGTCGCTTCCGGATCCTCATGCACTGCGGTCATCACGTTTACCCCTGCCGCTGGAGCCAGCGGGTTGCGGACAGCCACGCTTACCGTGGGCACCAGTCCCATGATCACCGGATTGGCCACGGTGACCCTGCAGGGAGACGCCCTCACCAACTCCCAGACGTCGCTCAGCTACTCCTCGTTCCCAAATCCCATGAACTTCGGCGGCTTGGAGGTAGGAACATCCTCCAACAATGGGAGCGTTCTGCTCCAGATCAATAACGATCCTCCAAGTACCTGCGGGGGTGGCGCAACAACCTGTGGCGCGACGCTGACCATCTCCTCCATCACCCCAGGATTGAGCGACTATTCTGTCGCTGTACAGCCAGGCAACTCATACTGCACGGCGCCGCCTCTGACGATCCCCGCTCTGGGCGGCAACTGCACCTTCGTGGTCGTCTTCACTCCTGCACAGGCAGGGTCCAGAGACACCACGCTTACGGTCAATAGCAACGATCCGCAGGGACCGATACAGATCCCTGTCTTTGGCAGCGGATTGGCGCTGCCCCTGGGCGCATTCCTGCAGACTGCGCTCAACTTCGGCAACTGCGCCATTGGCGTAGCCTGTCCAGCCTTGAGCACCACCCTTGTCAACCAGGGACAAGGCAATCTGTCGATCAGTTCGGTAACTGCAAGCCAATATTTCACGGTAGAGACAAACTCCTGCCCCACCTCACTTGCGCCACAGGCAAGCTGCAACATCTCCCTGACCTTTACGCCTCCATCGGCCGGCTTCTTCACCGGGACCCTTACCATCACAGACAATGGAGGACTTGCCTCACAGCAAAGCGTGACCATGACAGGTTCAGGGGCAACTGGACCACAACTTCGCCTGTGGCCCGCGTCGGTCAACTTTGGAAATCAGACTGCGACTACAACCAGCAGCCCGCAGACGGTTGAAGTGGCCAGCACCGGTGACTCCACGGTGACCCTGCCGGTGAACGGGCTTTTCACCACCGGGGACTTCATTCTGGAGAGCACCACATGCGGCACGAGCCTGACTGCTGGATCAACCTGTACGGCAAGCGTCCAGTACAGACCCTCGAGCGCTCAGCTTGTGGGGGTGGCAGAGTCCGGGTCGCTGGAGGCAACAGATAATGCCACCGGCAGCCCCCAGATCGCCCTGCTGCTGGGAACTCCCTCTCAGAGCACCACTGCGGCAACAACCACAACGCTCACCTCGTCGTTGAATCCAGCCACGGCAGGAGCCAGTATCCTGTTCACGGCGACTGTGGCAGGCCCCTCGGGCAATACAACCGTACCCACCGGAACCGTGAGCTTCCTGAACGGGACCACGACGTTGGGCAGCGGGCCACTCAGTGCCTCCGCTGCGGCCACCTTCAGCACCTCCACGCTCCCCGCAGGCACCTACTCGATCACCGCCCTGTATAGCGGCGACTCAAACTTCAGCGGCTCAACATCAAACCTCGTCACGCAGGTGGTGAACGCAGCCGCCAAAGCCTCGACGACGATCGTTGTGACCTCTTCCGCCAATCCCTCAACCACCGGGCAGCCCGTCACGTTCACGGCAACCGTTGCCGGTGCATCTGGCAGTTCCGCCGCGCCCACTGGGTCCGTGACGTTCATGGACGGTGGGACAACGCTCGGCAGCGGAACCCTCAATGCGTCCGGAGTAGCAACATACAGCACATCCTCGCTCTCTACCGGCTCGCAATCCATCACCGCGGTATACAGCGGCGACTCGAACTTCAACGGATCGACCTCAGGGATACTGACGCAGATGGTGAACGCGGCTGCTCTGCTGTCGACCGCAACGGCCCTCAGCTCTTCGGTGAATCCCTCTGCGCAGGGGGAGTCGGTGACCTTTACTGCGACCGTTACCGGACCATCGGGCAACACGGTCACGCCAACAGGTTCGATCATCTTCATGGACGGCTCCACCACGTTGGGTACCAGCCCGCTCAACAGCAGCGCGCAGGCAGCCTACACGACGTCGTCGCTGACCACCGGCACCCACTCCTTGACGGCGGTCTATGGCGGCGACGCCAACTTTGCCGGATCAACCTCCGCGGTGCTGACGCAAACCGTGAATGGACCTGGCTTCGCGTTGGGTCTGAACCCCGCGACGGTCACCCTGAATGCCGGCCAGTCCGGAAGCACAACCGTTACTGTCACGCCTGAGAGCGGTTTTGACCAGTCGGTGAGCTTTGCCTGTTCCGGGCTTCCGCTGGCGAGCTCCTGCAGCTTCTCGCCTTCCACCGTGACGCCGAACGGAAGTGCCGTCACCACGACGTTGACCATCGCCACCGACGTGGCCATGACTCCGCTTCACGCGCCATCCATCTTCGGTGGCCATGGAAGCGCCGGGTCCGGCATCCTGCTGGCGTGCATGCTCTTCGGTCTTGGCGGCATCTTCCGGGCAGGGCGCAGGTGGAGGGGATTCTTCGCCGTCCTGGCCCTCTTTGCCGTGTTGGGCTTGGCCCTCTCCGGCTGCGGCGGCAACAGCAGTGGGGCCGGCAGCGGTACAACCACACCTTCAGGCAGCAGCACGGTGACGGTGACGGCAACCGCCGGAAGCTTGAGCAAGAGTGGAACATTCACCCTCGTCGTCCAGTGACCTTCGTCGAAGATACCCGGAGTGTAAACGCCGTAGATGGCTTCGGCAACACTCTGAGAGTACAGGCGTCGGCCTGATCTCTTCAGATTTGGAGATCCGCGGCGTCTGACCGATGCACCGGAGGGCTGACATCGCCTAAGCGGCGGGCGGATGGCTCCGCCGGGTCACAAGCCATGCTCCGCGCGCGGGAGTCCTTGCTGCCGGCCTCTGCCCGGAGCCTCCGGTGGCTCATCCTTGAACCCGGCCCCGGAGTACCAGCCTCAAAACGCCAGCCCAGCCACTTACGCTTGTCAGGATGGCTTGTCCTCCGGCCTTCCGCCGCGGCCGATCGAATCTTTGCCGGCAGCAAAAGAGATCAGCCGTTCCATCTGGCAAGATTCACAATGCAGTCTCTTCACCGTCCTCGTTCTGGCGCGCAGCATCGCGAGAAGTCTGGAGGATAGATGATTGACCGGGCTGAAACAATCCCGTGTGGACGGGAAGATCACATCCTAATGCGCAGGAACCATCTTCATATCCACTCCGAGTCGACTAGCGCGAGACTCTTCCGGTATCCTAGGGTTCGAAACGAATGACACCGGTCGCAAAGAAGGCGTCCGGAGCTTTCAGCCCGTACTGTCAAACAGGTAGGCTAGAGGCGAGGCAATTCAAGGAGAGCTGCTATGCGTGGTCTCAAACATCTTGTACTGGTTGCGCTATTAGGAATCATCACGGCGGCCTCTGCCAAAGCGCAGATTTCGTTTGGAGTAGATATCGGTGGCTATCCCGCCGCTCCACCGGTGTGTGAATATGGATATTACTCCTACCCACCCTACGCCTGTGCCCCCTATGGCTTTTATGGTCCACAATGGTTTAATGGTGGACTATTCATCGGTGCTGGCCCGTGGTACCACGATGGCTGGGGCGGTGGCTGGGGCGGCGGGGATGGCTGGGGTGGCGGCTGGCGAGGCGGTGATGGCTGGCGAGGCGGCATGGATCGCGGCGGGTGGGGCGGTGGACGAGGCTTTGTAGGCGGTGGCTTCCATGGCGGTGGTGGTGGCTTCCACGGCGGTGGCTTCCACGGTGGTGGTGGCTTCCACGGTGGCGGTGGTTTCCACGGCGGTGGTGGTGGCTTCCACGGTGGCGGTGGTGGTTTCCATGGCGGCGGCGGTGGTTTCCACGGCGGCGGCGGTGGACATCGCTGATCCACGAGTTCACATCATGCAAAAGACGGCTGCCCAGCAGGGCAGCCGTTTGTTTTGATGGACTTGGAGAAAGGCATGGGTCTGAGAGTCGTCTTCCAGCCACCGACATCTTTGACGATCTGGAGCAACGAAGGCAATCCACGCTCAAGCATGACGACAGTAAGGCAGTTTCGGTGTCGGTGTAGAGGGCGACTCGACTTCGATGGGCGTTTTCCCTCAATGAAAACGCCACTCCAAGCCCGCTTCGGGATACCCATCCACACCGAAAATGCCATAGCGCTCTCTGATGAACCTTTCAGGAGCTTCCCGGAGACAGATCTTCCGATCCTCAGCTCTTGCTGACGATAGACGGATTCGCCGGTCGATCACAGGCTTGTACCGGGGCGACGCCAGTTCGTGCCGTTCCAGTGCATCATCCAAAGAAGAGCGGCTCTATCCGAACCAGCCAGACAAGCCTTCTGATCTCGGATCCTCCCACCGCTTACCCCGCAAATAATTACCCCCGGGCTCCGAAAGGGAACCCGGGGGCGTATCGGTCCCTTGGTGCTTTACTTGGCTGTCGTCGTTTTGCCAGTTGTCGTCGTTTTGTTGGCTGCAGCGGTTCTCAGCGGCTTGGGGTGCCAGAAGTCCATATCATTCTTCGTCCAGGTATCAGGAAGCCGGCTCATGCTTGGCGAGAATACATAAAGGTTCGACTCGATGCTATTGTAGTCTGCGCTCTCAATACCAAGGATTTTCTTATGCGTGTCGGCTCCCATGTTCTTCATATACTCCGCCGCGAGCGACTGGTGTTTGTCCAGGTCAGCCAGCGACTTCACAGGAAACACGATCAGGAAGGTGTCGTCCTTCGAATTGCCGAAAATCTCCTGATAGATCGTAAAGTGGAAGCTCGGATCCGTCTGAATCCAGATCTCTCCGGTCTTTCTGATCACGTCTGAAAACTCCGTGTCATGTCCCAGCTTTACATGAATCTGGATCAGATCCATGAAGCGCATCGTGCCGAGACTCTCGGGTTCCGGATTACTCAGGTCCGGGCGCAACCGCCAGATGGCTGTCTTTGATCCCAGCAGGGTCGCGTTGTGCTCTGCTTCAAGACTGTCCAGCTTGTCGCCAATCAGGGCGTCGTCGTAGTCATGCACGGCCTGCATCTCTTCAAGCGATGCGTAGCCGGAGAGAAACATGGTTTGCTCCGACCCGGAGATCTCTCCCATACCCAGGTAGTACTGCTTGGCCTTGTCCGCGTCCATTGCCGTTGCGTACTCTGCCTCCAGCTTGGCATGGGTCGCCTCTTCTCCCGGCTTCGGCATCTCCCGAACAGTTACCAGGATCGGAGCAGGTCCGCTCGGCGGCGGCCCTTGTTGCTGTGCGTGAGCTGCGGTCACCGTCAGGCCAGCTGCTGCTACCCCTATCCATACAAAGTACTTCCGAAGTCGGAGCTGGATCATATTCCTCGCTTCTCCTTGTTAGCGAAATCAAGACCAAGGTTATTGTACGCGGGGGAGCAAAAATAGACCACGGAGTTTGCGCAAAGGAATCTGAGCGATGCTGGGCCCGCGGAACTCACGCAAAGAGATCTGCCGCGGCCGGCGCTGGAGGCCTCTCTGCTGGTGGAGGAGATCTGCAGAACCAGAGACCTCAGTCCGTCTGCGCAGGCTCTGCGTGGGGATCTTCTAGCAGAAATGGCTTGTACCGGGCGCCTGCCGTTGGGTGCAGTTCACCTGTTTCCGTCGGATCATGGATACGATGGGTGCGTCCGTCGTCTTCCAATTGCCCTGTACCTTGAGAAGGTATGCATGGGCGTCTTCTTCAGGGAAGACGCCCATGCACATCGAGCTCCAGGAGAAGCACACCCTGATCTTCCGGACTTTTTTGGAGACCATCCTACCAGCCTCCGCCCAGCGCGTTGTAGAGCTGGACCAGGGCAAGCGCCTCCTGCTGTTCGGCGGTGTCCAGCGTGAGTTCCGCGTTATAGAAGTCGGTGTCGGTCGTCAACACCTCCAGATAACTGGTGCCTCCGCCCTGATACCGGATGCGAGCCAGTCGCAACGCATCGGCGGCGGCCGCGGTCTGCTTCTCCTCAAGCTGCCGATACTCTTGGCTCTTATGGTAGGCCACCAGCGCGTTCGAGACATCCCGCAGCGCCCCCGCGATGGTCTGCTGGTAGGTATCCAGCAACTCCTTGTGCCTGGAGAGCGCAAGATGGTAGTTATTGCGGATCTTGCCAGCGTCGAAGATGGGCTGGGTGAGACCGCCGACGGCGTAGTAGTAGCCGTTGGCCGGATTCAGGAGCTCGTCAAACTGACTACTGCCCATGCCACCCTCTGCAGTAATGGAGAGCTGCGGAAAGTATTCGGCACGAGCGACGCCGATGTTGGCGTTAGCCTGAACCAGAAGCTCTTCGGCACGGCGAACATCCGGCCTGCGCTCCAGAAGATCGGTGGGGAGCCCCACGGGAACGTCTACCGGATGCGGGGCATCAGCGACAGCATCGCCGCGAACGATGGGGCCTGGTGATTCACCCAGCAGAAGGCGAAGATCATTCTCCTGACGTGCAATCTGGCTCTGCAGCGTGGGGATCTGTGCCTGCGCGGCGTAACAGAGTTCTTCGGCCTGGCGGACATCGGCCAGCGAGCTCGCGCCGCCCTCCTCCAGCGTTCGCGTCAGCTTGAGGGACTGCTGGCGCGCCCGGAGCGTCTTGCGCGTCAGCGTGAGCTCGGAGTCGAGGGTGCGCAACTGATAGTAGTCGGTTGCCACATCTTCCACCAGAGTGCTGTAAGTCGTCTGGCGGGCCCACTCGGTAGCTTGCAGGTAGGCACGCTGGGCCTCGGTCTGGCGGCGATAGTAACCCCAGAAGTCCAGATTCCAGGCTACGGATCCGGTAATTCCGCCGGCAAAGAAGTTCGTCTGCGAACTACTGGAACTGCCGGAGCCGCCGAGCAGGTTGCCGGGCAATCCCAAAGCGACATAGGACGCGCCGACGTCGACGGTTGGATACGCCCCCGCCTTGGTGATGCCGAGTTGGGCCTGTTCTTCCAGGACCCGGTCGGCCGCGATCTTCACGTCGTAGTTGTTCTTGAGCGCCTGGCGGATGAGTTGCTGCAGCACCGGATCGGTGAAGATCGTATCCCACTTCTCCGCGCCGAGAGGCGTGGCGTTGGAGCTTGCGGCGGTAGTGGCCGCCGGAGCAATCTCCGGAGCCATGGCTCCGCGATAGCTCGTCGGCATGTCGACCACGGGCCGCTTGTAGTTGGGACCAGCCTTGCACCCGGTAAATCCGAGCGCGAGGCCCCCTGTGATCAGAGAGCCGAGGAACAGAGCCAGGCTGCGGTTCGTTGCAGAGAAGGTGCGTTCACGGTGCTTCATGCCTGGCCTCCTTGGGAGTGGTCCGGGCCGCCGTCAGATCCGGATGCAGGATGCGGATGATGATCCGGTTCCTCCAGATCCTCGGCGGTTCGGCGGTGAGCCGGATGCCCCTTCAGCTCCAGAGAGCCGCTGTGTTCCTTGCCGAACCAGCCGGCAAAACGTTCAGCGATCGTAAAAGTGACTGGGATAACAAAGATGGCGATCAGCGTTGCGGCTAACATGCCGCCGATGACCACCGTACCCAGAATCTGGCGCGAGACGCCGCCCGCGCCGGTCGCGAACCAGAGGGGAACGCAGCCCAGGATGAAGGCGAAGGCCGTCATCAGGATGGGACGGAAGCGCAGCCGAGCGCCGTTCATCGCCGCCTCGAAGAGGGTCTCACCTTTTTCGTACTCATCCTTGGCAAACTCGACGATTAGAATCGCGTTCTTGGCAGCCAGGCCGATGAGCATGACCAGACCGATCTGTGCGAAGACATCGTTCTCCAGGTGTCGCATGCTGAGCGCGAGATAGGCGCCCAGGATCGCGATGGGAGTACTGAGAAGGACGCCGAAGGGAAGCGACCAGCTCTCATATTGCGCGGCAAGGATCAGGAAGCAGAGCAGCAGGGAGAGCGCATAGACCACCCATGCGGGCACACTCTCCTCCGCCTTCTTCTGCTGGAAGCTGAGGCCGGAGTAGTCCATCCCGATGCCGGCAGGCATGGTTTGTTGGAATACAGACTCCAGCGCATCCATAACCTGGCCGGAGCTATAGCCGGGCTTCGCGACGATGGTGATGTCGGCAGCCTCGAACTCATTGAAGCGGGTGATGAACTCCGGACCCTCGATGCGCTTTACCGTGACCAGCGAAGAGAGCGGAACACGGTTGCCATTGGCCGCCGTCACATAGAACTGGCTGATGTCTCCGATATCGGTGCGCGAGGTTCCCTCAGCTTCGATATAGGTCTGCCACTCGCGTCCGAAGCGGTTGAAGTAGTTCACCAGCGTGCCGCCCATGAACGCCTGCATCGTGGTGTACACGTCGCTCAGGTTCACCTGGTCCTGCGCCGCCTTCTCACGGTCCACATCCACGTAAAGCTGAGGAACCGCCGGAAAATAACTTGGAATCGCGGCTGCAATCTCCGGACGCTTGCTGATGGCGCCAAGATACTTGAAGAGATTGGCGGTCAAAAAGTTCGGGTCGCTGCCGCCGGAACGATCTTCCAGCACCATGCTGACCCCGCCAGACGATCCCAGTCCCGGGATCGCTGGAGGCGTAAAGGAGAAGGCGATACCTTCTTTCACTCCGGCCAGCGTCCGGGCAAGGTTCGCCTGCAGGGCGTCAAAATGTTCATTCGGCGCCGTGCGCTGATCCCAGTCCTTGAAGGTGACAAAGAAGAAGCCGCTGTAGGTGGTCTGTGCCTGAGAGAGCAGACTGAAGCCAACCACGTCCACCACGCTGCTCACCCCAGGCACCTGATGCAGCGCCTTATCAATCTGCAGTGCGGCCTGGGTGGTGCGTTGCAGACTGGCGCCTGCCGGAAGTTGCAGATTGACGAAGGCGTAACCCTGATCTTCCGTGGGCAGGAAGCCGCGGGGAAGCCTTGCCCCCAGCAGCAGCACCAGAACGCTGACGACGGCAATAATCAGCACACCCAGCAAGGACTTGTGCACCAACCATCCGGAGGCGGTAACGTACCCATCGGTGGTGCGGCGGAAGACCCGATTGAACCACCGGAAGAAGCCGTCCAGAAGGCTCTTGGACTCTGCTCTCGGCTTCAGCAACAGCGCGCAGAGCGCCGGGCTCAGCGTCAAAGCGTTGAAGGCGGAGAAGAGGACAGAGACGGCGATGGTGACCGCAAACTGTTGATACAGCCGGCCGGTGATACCGGGGATAAACGCAGTGGGAATAAAGACGGAGGCCAGGATCAGCGCAATAGCGATCACCGGACTGGCGACCTGCTCCATGGCGGCGTAGGAGGCGGCTACCGGTGTCATGCCCTCTTCGATATGATGTTCCACCGCCTCGACCACAACAATGGCATCATCGACCACCAGGCCGATTGCCAGCACCAGGCCGAACAGCGAGAGGGTGTTGATCGAGAATCCCAGCACGGGGAAGACCATGAAGGTTCCGATCAGGGAGACTGGCACGGCCAGCAGCGGAATCAGGGTGGCCCGCCAGCCCTGCAGGAAGATGAATACCACCAGAATCACCAGCACCAGGGCCAGCAGCAGCGTGATCAGAATCTCATGCATGCCGGCGCTGACCGCTTTGGTGGTATCCAGCGGCACAGCCGAGGTCATGTCTGACGGGAAGTTGGTGGAGAGCCTGGCCAGCTCCAGGCGGACGTTTTTGGCCGTCTCAACCGCGTTGGTTCCCGGGAGTTGATAGACAGCCATGACGGCCGCCGGCTTGCCATTGAATAGACCGTTCAGATTGTACGTCTGGTCACCCAGTTCGATGCGGGCCACATCCCGCAGGTGCAGAACGGAGCCGTCCGGGTTGCTGCGCAGAATGATGTCGCCAAATTGCGCAGAGGTAAGCAGACGCCCCTGGGTGCGAACAGTATAGGTAAACTCCTGTCCGTTGGGAACCGGTTCTCCGCCGATCTGGCCGGCCGGATTAACCGTGTTCTGCGCCAGCAGCGCCGCTTCAATCTGCGGAATCGTCACACCCAGTCGGGCCAGCTTGTCCGGCTTCACCCAGATGCGCATGGCATACTGGCCGGCGCCGAAGATCTGGATACGGGAGACGCCCTTGACCCGCGTCAGGTCGTCGGCCATGTGGATGTACGCGTAGTTGGCCAGAAAGATGCCGTTATAGGTGGCGTGGGGCGAGGTGACCGCCAGCAGCATCAGCGGAGACATCAGCGACTTCTGAACCGTGATGCCGGCGGTATTCACCTCGGATGGTAGTTGGCTCTGCGCCTGGGAGACACGCAACTGGGAGAGAATCTGATCCGTGTCAGGGTTGGTGTCAATGCCGAAGTCCACGGTGAGCTGCGTCAAGCCGTTGCTCGCGTTGATGGACTGCATGTAGTTCATGTTGTCCACGCCGTTCATCTGCTGCTCGAGCGGCGTAGCCACTGAATTGACCATCGTATCGGCATCGGCGCCCGGATACGTGGCCTGGACCATGATCTCCGGAGGAGCAATGTCGGGGTACTGCGCCGTCGGCAGGCTGAACAGCGATATGATGCCGCCGATCACCATGAGAATAGCGATCACCATGGCCACAATGGGCCGGCGTATGAAAAACTTTGAGATCATATGGTCAGTTTCCCTGCTGGTCTGCGCTCTGGCCCGCCGCGCCGGGGATGGAATCGATGGTCGGTTGGGGCGTGGTATCCGGTTGGGGTACAACCTTCATTCCGTCCCGCACCTTGTCATTGCCTTGCGTAATCACCTGCTCACCCGCGTTCAGTCCACTGGTGATGACGATGTTCGAACCCAGTTGCGGTCCCAGTTGTACGGTGCGAAGGTGTGCGACATGATCCTCCCCGACCACAAAAAGCTGATGCATGCCCTGGAAGTCGGAGATGGAGCGCTGCGGCGCCACCACCGCGTTCTGCAGAATCGAGGTCTCCGCCGAGACCCGTCCGAACTGGCCCGGGCGAAGCAGATTGCCCGGGTTGGGGAACGCCGCCGCCAGACGAATACTTCCGGTTTGAGCCGTCACCGCCCGGTCCACAAAGACGATATGGCCGGTTTGAGGAAAGGACTGGTTGTTGGCCAGGGTCAGGTGGATAGGAATCAGATTGCCGCTCTGCAGCAGGTCATTCTTGCCGCGCGACCTGGCCCGTGCCGAGAGGG
The DNA here is from genome assembly GCA_021806005.1 of Acidobacteriota bacterium. GTDB lineage: Bacteria > Acidobacteriota > Terriglobia > Terriglobales > Acidobacteriaceae > Granulicella. Next base: position 12,366 of record JAJZDM010000007.1, read on the forward strand.
ACAGATACTCTTGCTCACTGATGTAGAAATAAACCTTGATAGGGTTGACCTGCGATACGGAGGTGAGCACCGAGCTGGGACTGACCAGATTGCCGACCTGAAGCATCGCCTGGCCGGCAACGCCCTCAATCAGGGAGCGTACCTGGGTGAAACCCACATTGAGCGCGGCGGATTCAACATTGGCCTGTGCGCTGGCGACGGCAGCCTTGTCGGCTGCCTCGGTCTGAACTTCGGTGTCCAGTTGGCTCTGGGCAATGGCATGAGCCCCCGCCAGCGGCGTGTCGCGGTGCACGTTGATCTCAGCCAACCGCAACTGCGCCTGCGCCTGCGCCAACGACGCGTTCGCTTGGTCAAGCACAGCCTGGAACGGCCGCGGGTCGATCTCGAAGAGCACCTGGCCCTTGTGGACCTCGCTGCCCTCGGTGTAATCCTGACGGATCAGATATCCGGAGACCTGGGGTTGAATCTGAGCATTTACATAGCCGTCCGTCGTAGCCACCCAGTGCCCAATCACAGGGACGTTCTGCTGGGCAGCCGTGGTAACCATCACCGGCAGCGGACCGTAGGCCGCCTGCATCCCCGGAGGAGGCCCACCGCTCTGGCATCCCAGAGAAAACCCTGCAACGATCAGTGTGGCGGCAAGCGCAGGGAATCTCCGCAAAGAAGGGTAGGGCATCATAGGATGAAAACCTCTCGGGTGAAGATGGATGGGTACCTTCGGAGGTAAGTTCCGAAAATATACACGTATGTATATTATGCTCGAGGGGGGAGAAAGGATTCAAAATAATGTCCGGGCGGCGGAAGGCACAGGAGCGGGGGCTTGTCATGGCGAAGCAGGGAGCCCGGCCCGGCCCGGGACAGACGATGAAGTCAGAGAAGACCAGAGCGGAGTTGTTGCAGGCCGCCGAGCGGATCTTTGCTCGTGACGGCTTTGAGGCCTCTCGGATCGAGGACATCGCCGCCGCAGCCGGCCGGAGCCGCGGAGCCTTCTATGCAAACTTTGCCAGCAAGACTGAGGTCTTTCTGGCGCTTCGCACGCTGGCAACCCAGCGGCATGCCCGGGCGGTGCGTGAACGTGTGCAGAGTATCCAGGAGCAGGATGCCCGCTATCAGGCCCTGATCGACTACATCGTAGAGCAGATCTACGACACCCAGACCCAACTGCTGCAGATTGAGTTCAAGCTCTTCACCCTGCGCCACCCGGCGATGCAGGCGAAGTTGGCGGAGATGCACCTGGAGGCCAGCACCTCGGTCAATCGCCAGGAGCTATCGGATCTATTTCCGGAGAAGAGTAACAAGCTCGCAGAGATGCGCTGCAGCACCCTGGAGATTGAAGCGCTGCTGGAGGGGTTTGCACTGAATGCCCGCTTCAGTCCGAAGGTGCTGGACGAAGCGAGCATTCAGGCAATCGTTCCGCAGTTGATGGCGCAGATCTTTCATCGCGCCGGGACCCACTCATAGACGACAGATGAGCAACTCGCGCTCGTAGATCATCTCCGCCGGCAGATGGTCATGCAGCGCGAGGAAGAGTTCCTCATGGTCCATGACCTCCCGCAACCAGGCTTTGTGATCCACCTTCTCCAACTCGGCAAAGGTTTCGGGTGAGATATTGAGACCCTCCCAGGTGATGTCCTGATAGCGCGGGACCCAGCCAATGGGTGTCTCGCGGCCTTGCGCGCGCCCGCGGGCCCTGTCGACGATCCACTTCAGCACCCGCATGTTCTCGCTGTAGCCTGGCCACAGGAACTTGCCATCCTTGTCTTTGAGGAACCAGTTGACCTGGAAGACGCGGGGCGTAATGGTGAGTTGCCGCTGCATGGTAAGCCAGTGCCTGAAGTAGTCCCCCATGTGGTATCCGCAGAAGGGAAGCATGGCCATAGGATCGCGACGCACTTTGCCAACCGCGCCCTCCGCGGCCGCGGTGGTCTCCGAGCCCATCGTTGCGCCCAGATAGACGCCAGAGGACCAGTTGAAGGCCTGAACCACCAGGGGGATCGACGTAGCGCGTCTCCCGCCGAAGACAAAGGCGGCGATGGGCACGCCGTCGGGAGACTCCGACGCAGCCATGTCAAAGGACGGGCACTGCGAGGCGGGGGCTGTGAAGCGGCCGTTGGGATGGGCTGCGGGGCGTCCGGTCTGGCGGCCGATCTCCGGCGTCCAGTGCTCTCCCTTCCAGTCGATGCACTCCGCGGGCGGCTCATCGGTCATACCCTCCCACCAGACGCCTCCCTCCGGGGTCAGAGCTACATTGGTGAAGATGGTATTGCGGCTCAGGGTCGCCATGGCGTTGGGATTGGTTTTGACGCTGGTGCCGGGAGCGACACCAAAGAAGCCAGTCTCCGGGTTGATGCCCCGAATGCGGCCGGTCTCGTCTGGCCGTAGCCAGGCGATGTCATCGCCCACCGTCCAGGTCTTCCAGCCTTCAAACCCCTTGGGAGGTATAAGCATCGCCAGGTTCGTCTTGCCGCATGCGGAGGGAAACGCAGCGGCCAGATAGGTCTTTTCGCCCACGGGAGACTCCAGTCCCAGAATGAGCATGTGCTCGGCCATCCATCCCTCATCGCGGGCGATGTTCGCGGCGATACGCAGGGCGAAGCATTTCTTGCCAAGCAGCGCATTTCCCCCATAACCGGAGCCGTAACTCCAGATCTCCCGCGTCTCCGGGAAGTGCACGATGTACTTGGTGTCATTCTGCGGCCAGGGAACATCCTGCTGGCCCGGCTCCAGGGGCGCTCCCACCGAGTGCATGCACGGCACCACGCGGTGGATGTCCTTGTCGATCTCGGCGAATACCGGCAGCCCGATGCGGGTCATGATGCGCATATTCACCACAACGTAGGCTGAATCCGTCAGTTGCACGCCGATGCGGGACATGGGCGATCCGACCGGCCCCATGGAGAAGGGAAGCACGTACATAGTCCGGCCACGCATGCATCCCCGGAAAAGGTCCTTCAGCCTCTTGCGCATCGCAAAGGGAGCCTCCCAGTTGTTGGTCGGCCCGGCGTCATCCTTGGAGAACGAGCAGATGAAGGTCCGGTCCTCCACCCGGGCTACATCCTTGGGCGACGAGCGTGCCAGGTAGCAACCCGGCCAAAGCTCCTGATTCAGGCGAATGAAGGTGCCAGAGTCAACAAGTTGCTGGCAAAGGTACTCATTCTCTTCGGCGGATCCGTCGACCCAGTGAATCGCCGCCGGTTGGGTAAGATTCGCCATCTTCTCTACCCAGCGAATGAGATGAATGTTTGTAGACAGGACACGTGTCGATATGGGGTGTTGCCCAGTGACCGCGTCAGGAATAGTTGCCATGATCTTCCTCCAGTGCCCAATGAATGCTCAGATAGGTTTGCATCTGTGTGTCATTAACTCACTTGAGATTTATAGTCCTCATGATAGTGGTTGCGCCTCTCCACCCAACCTATTCCTGCCTCCGGCGCGGCGATAACCGGCTGTCCTCTTCCGCACCCTTCGCTCTGAGCTTGAATGTTCCCTGCAGAGGTGAGTGGTTCAAGCTTCGGGGGATTCTGCTGTAGTGCAAGCTGCAGGGGAAACAGTCCGGTGAGGCCGATTGCGCAGGGCGTCGCTTTGCCGGTACACTCGAAGGTGAGCGAGCGGAGAGCCCGGAACTTTGGGAGAACTGCTCAATCCGTGATCCTTTGCATCGTGGATTCCTGGCAAAACGGCAGGTATCCGGGCACCGGGGATCCGTCGGCAAGGGAGGCTTTAAAACCCTGTCGAGGATCAGCGAATGATCCAGCCGCCGCGGCTTAAAGCGGAGAGTTGGCAGAGCCCGGTTGAATGCACCTGACTCGAAATCAGACATAGTCGCAAGGCTATCGGGGGTTCGAATCCCTCACTCTCCGCCAGTTTCCCTTCCAGCAACGCCCACGAACGTCCAGAATCGACACCTATCGTCTCATCACAAGACGGCCGCTGGTCGTGCTCCCGGTTGCTTTCAGACCAGCGGCAGGCAGAGTTATGCCGTCATGCCGATTGGCATCGTCCTGAGATCCGCTCCCGCTCGATGACTCCGCGCAACGTCTTCAGTCTCCAGCCGAAATGGCACAGAGCAGGCCTTCCCAAGGCAGCCTGTGGTTGCAAAACCAGGCTGGCGACCGCCTCAGAGACAACGTCTCCCTGACCTTTAGCCGAAAAAATCGTTACCTGTAGCGTTGCCTCTATCATCTTTCAGCATTTATAGTGGGGCAGTTCCACCTGAGGTGATACATGCGACGTCGTGACTTTTGCAAACTGGTGGCGGCTGCGGCTGCCTCCGCCGCGACTCCCGAAGCTGCCACACTCGCGGCACAGACTCCTGTCCCAACTCCCCACCAGGCCTCTGCGAACGGCGTCTCCGCCGCAGAGGCTCCGGGGTTTGACCAATACACCCAGGACTACGCCCAGTTCTGCGCCACCCCTGCGGACCAGCGCGTCTTCTACTCTCTGGTGGACGGTAAAATCGTCAGCGAAAAGCTCGATGAAAGCACCTGGAAGCCCGCCGGCTGGGGTGATGCTCCGGCTCTTCCGGTTCCCGGCGGCTCCTGGGACGGAGTTCCGATGAACTCGCCGATCCCTGACCTGGCTGGCAGTGGCCCCTACCAGCCAACCTGGGACTCGCTGCTCCAATACGATGCCCCGGAGTGGTACCGCGACGCCAAGTTCGGCATCTGGGCTCACTGGAGCCCGCAGTGTGTTCCGGAAGACGGCGACTGGTACGCACGCAAGATGTATATCCAGAGCGACGATCCAAAGGGCCAGTACGAGTATCAAAAGCAGCACTACGGCCCAACCTCGCGCTTCGGCTACAAGGATCTCTGCCCTCAATGGACGCTGCTCAACTGGGAACCTGAAGCCTTGATGGAGCGCTACAAGAAAGCCGGCGCAAAGTTCTTCATCACGCTGGCCAACCACCATGATGGATTCGATGCCTGGAACTCGAAGCACCACCCCTGGAACTCAGTCAACCTCGGTCCTCACTGCGATGTCGTCGGCCGCTGGGCCAAGGCTGCCCGGGCCCAGGGCCTGCGGCTCGGCGTCACCGTGCACCAGGCCCGCAACTGGTGGTGGTTCCAGCCCTCCCATGACGCCGACAAGACCGGCCCGCTGGCCGGCGTTCCCTACGACGGCCGCCTGACCAAGGCTCAGGGCCAGGAGCAATGGTGGGAGGGATACGATCCGCAACTCCTTTACGGCGTCAAACACCCGATCAACGCGCTGCCCGACCCCTCTTACGTCAAGGACTTCTACGACCGCACCCGTGACCTGATCGACCAGCACGACCCGGACCTGCTTTACTTCGACAACGCGCTGTTTCCTCTGGGCTGGGGCGGCATGAACCTTGGCGCTTACTTCTACAACCACAACCTCCAGACCCACGGAGGCAAGATGGAGGCTGTAGTCACCGTCAAGGAGGTTCCGGACAAGTGGCTCAAGTCCGTGGTGGCCGATGTCGAGCGCGGCATCACCAGCAAGATCATGGACTATCCCTGGCAATCGGAGACCTGCATCGGCGAGTGGCACTATAACCGGGCGCTGTACAACAAGCCCGGTGAGTACGGGGGCTACCTGCCGCCGAGTGGCGTCATCCACTGGATGATCGACACGGTGAGCAAGAACGGCACCTTCATCCTCAACGTCCCCGGCAAGCCCGACGGCACCATCGACTCTAAGGAGATCGCCGTGCTGGATGGCATCACAGCCTGGATGCAGATCAACGGAGAGGCCATCTATGCAACTCGTCCCTGGAAGGTCTTCGGCGAGGGGCCGAATATGATCAAGGCGGGCAGCTTCCAGGGCGACAGCATCTCCAGACTGGGCGAGAAGGACATTCGCTTCACCCGCAGCAAGGATGGCAAGACGATCTTCGCCATCGCTCTGGGATGGCCCTCCAGCGAGGTGGTTATCCAATCCCTTGGTTTGAACAGCCCGACGCAGCCCGGCAAGATCAGGAACGTTGAGTTGGTCGGAAGCACGGCCAAGGTGCACTGGAAGCAGTCCGACACCGCTCTGCGCCTCTCTCTGCCGGCGCAGGCGCGCCCCGCGGCAGATTACGCCGCGGCATTAAGGGTCAGCCTGGCCTGATCCCCAACCGCCGCGGTCGGGGTGGACCGCGGCGGTTCAGTATGGAGCAGGGAACCGCGCCGCGGAACTTTCCAGCGGTTCTGCGGCGTCACTCCTGGAGGTCACCGGCGGCGCCGATCCGCAGATCCATGAACGCATAAAAGGCGATGAAGATGTAGGCCGCCAGAGGCACAAGGTAGGCCAGGGCCTGGCTCCCGGTGCGCTCCGTGATCAGGCCCATCAAGGGCGTCAGCACGGCGCCGCCCACAATCGCCATCACGATCATCGAACCACCCAGCTTGGTGTTGGCGCCCAGCCCGCGAATGCCCTGGGCAAAGATGGTGGGATACATGAGAGACATGAAGAAGCTGGTCAGCAACAGGGACCACACACCCAGCCATCCGGGAAATGCGACGCCTACCAGCACCAGGAAGAGATTCGCAATGCAATAGAGCGCCATCAGCCGGCTCGGATGCACAAAACGCATCAGCCAGGCGGAGACAAAACGACCGACCAGGAATGCGATCAGCGAGGTGGTCAGCAGAAATCCAGCCGCCTTGTCCTGGTCGTGGGTGTAGGACAGAACGTAGGGAATGAAGTAGCTCCAGGTGCCTACCTGCGCGCCAACATAGGCAAACTGGGCTGCCACGGCCAGCAGGAAGCCGGGATGCCGCAGCAGCGATCCAAGATTGCCGCTGTGCTCCTCCATCGCTTCACTGCGGGTAAGGGACTCCGGAAAGCGGGTTGCCGCAATCAGGGCCAGCATGGCCAGCGTGGCCACGCCCAGCGCCAGGTAGGGCCCCGTCACGCGCATCGTCTCTACGTGCAGATACGCTCCATAGGCGTGCCGCGCCTTGAGGGCCGCTACCTGAGACGCGTCGAGATTGACCCCGGAGAAGATAAAGATCGTACCAATCAACACCCCGGTAATGGCACCCAGAGGATTGAACGCCTGGGCCATATTCAGCCGGCGCGCAGCACTCCGTGGATCACCCAACTGCGCGATAAAGGGGTTGGAGGCGGTCTCCAGAAAGGACAATCCGCTGGCGATGACAAACAAAGCGGCCAGGAAGTAGGCGTATCGATTCGCCAGGGCTGCGGGCCAGAAGAGAAAAGCTCCCACGCTGTATAGTCCCAGCCCGATCAGGAAGCCGGACTTGTAGCCAAAACGGCGCATCACCAGGGCCGCCGGCATCGCCAGCAGAAAGTACCCCATGTAAAAAGCCGATTGCACCAGCCCGGCCTGCAGCCGTGTCATCACAAACGACTTCATGAACTGCCGGATGAGCACATCATTCAGGTTGTTCGGAATACCCCACAGAAAGAAAAGCGTGGCGATCAGAAGGAACGGAATCAACGTGGCCGGCGCGAGCAACGCGACGTCAAGATCGCGGTCTTTTACAGGGGAGGGCGTGACGTTCATCAAAGGCGTAAGTCCTTCGAGCGATCTTCCGGAGCAGTCTTCCCGTGGATGAGTGTCCCGGAGCGGGCATGCAGGGTGTTTTGGGTTGGCAGGACGCCCATCGGTGTGGATGGCCGAGCGTGGCACCGACAGGAAGACGCGTTTATGGCTGAGGCGAAAGCTCATCCAGGTCAAACATGATCTTGGTAAAGCGTGCAGGTTCCGCACTCCAGGCGGCGAAGATCTCGGGAGCCTCCTCCATGCGAACCGTTCTGCTGATCACATCGTTCACCGGGAAGCGTCCGGCCTCCAGCATGGCGATCACCTGGCGGAAGTCCTCCGGCTGCGCGTTGCGGGTTCCCAGCACATCCAACTCCTTCTGTACAAAGAGCCGCGTCTCGTAACAGACTGGCTCCTTGGCATATCCGATGTAGACCACACGTCCCGTGTAAGCTACCTCTTCCACCGCCGCTCGAAACGTCTCCGGCATGCCGACAGCTTCGATGATGACGTCCGGCCCCCGGCCTCCGGTGAGGTCGCGAAGAGTCTTACCCAGCGGATCTCTTCCCGTATGGATGGTGTGCGCCGCGCCTGCTTTTCGGGCGATGGCCAGCTTGGTATCGTCCACGTCCACTGCGACGGTAACCGCTCCCCGGAAGGCCGACGCCGCGATGGCTCCCAGGCCTACGCCGCCACAACCCACCACCACCACCGTCTCGCCCACGGATACTCGGCCGCGAGCAACGGCGTGAGCCCCCACCGTCAGCGGTTCCACCAGGCACAACTCCTCCAGACTCAACTCCCGGGAGTTGGGATCCATCGGGTCGCGCCGCGCGGGGAAGAGCCGATCGAACGGAACAGCGATGTACTCGGTCAGCGCTCCGTCGCGCTGAACTCCCAGGGTCTGGTTCGATTCGCAGGCGTTGTGCCGGCCCCGGAGGCAGGACGCGCAGACGCCGCAGCTCGTATACGGGGAGAGGGTTACATTCATCCCCACCTTGAGCGAGGGATGCGTGCCGTTCATCTCGACGATGGTCGCTGCAACCTCATGCCCGGGAACACGCGGAAAAGAGATCAGCGGATTTCGGCCCCGGTAGGAGTTCAGGTCGCTCCCGCACAGTCCAATCCTGCGCACCTTCAACAGAGCCTCACCCGGTGCAGCGCAGGGCCTGTTTCTCTCTGCGAGTTGGGCCGCTCCCGGCCCGGCAAGAACCACAGCCTTCATGCTTCCATCCTCAATCGATTCATCTCCACCGTCTCCCAGCCAGAGACCAGATCCCGTCTGGCGGCAGGGACCTCCCGGCAAACCTCTGGTCACGACCGTTCCGCTCAACAGCCACAGCGCTGGCCCAGGGGAGATCGTCTGCGGACGCCCTCGGCCCGGAGGCGCAATCTCGAACCGGCCTCATGCGAGGCGCGTGCCGGAGCCTGCTGCCGTGCGGTGGTGACTCAACCCGGTAAGGATTTGCCACCATCCAGCCTTGAAACACCTTACAGGAAACGATAAAGTCGAGGCAATAGACTTCTCCTGGAACGTCGGGACGCACTGCATCTCTATCCGGCGTTGTGAAAGGCGCCTCACCATGGCTGTTCGGATGAAAGACATCGCGCAGGACCTCGGCCTCTCCGTGGTGACGATCTCCAAAGTGCTCCGCAACCACCCCGATATTGCGGAGGAGACCCGGGAACGGGTGATGAAGCGAGTGATCGAACTCGACTATCAGCCCAATCTGCTGGCGCGCAGCCTGGTCACCGGGCGCAGCTATCTCATCGGGCTGGTTGTCCCCAGCCTGCTGCATCCCTTCTTTGCCGAGGTCTCCAGGGCGATCTCGGCGGCCGTGGGCATGCAGGGATACTCGATCCTTCTCTCCTCCTCGGAAGAAGATCCATCCCTTGAGACCCGCGAGATTCAGCAACTCACCGCACGACGGCTCGATGCTCTGGTCATCGCCACGGCGGGGGCAGAGAGATCCATCTTTGAACGGCTGGGCAACAATCATACGCCGTATGTTCTTATCGACCGTGAGATCCCGGGCCTCTCGGCAAACTTTGTCGGCATCGACGATGAAGCTGCCGGCCGTCTTGCCACTGAACATCTGATTGAGCTTGGCCGCCGTCGCATCGCACACATACGCGGACGCGAGGACAGCACGGGCATCCGGCGCTTTGAAGGATACCGCAAGGCACTGGCCAAAGCCGGCCTGGAGTTCTGCGAAGATAGGGTCGTCGCGCGTTCAACCGTGGATGTGGACAGTACCCGGAAGGGCGCTGAAGCCATGCGCCTCCTGCTGGATCGCCGGCCGCTTCCGGATGCTCTCTTCGCCTACAACGATCCGCTGGCCATCGGCGCCATCAACGCCATCCTTGAGGCCGGCCTTCGCATCCCTCAGGACATCGCTGTCATCGGCTGCGGTAATCTTCACTACGACGCCCTTCTGCGTGTCCCGCTCTCCAGCATTGACCAGCGCAGCACCCTCATTGGCGAACGCACCGCCGAGGTTCTCCTGCGCATGATCGGATCCCGGAAGGAGCTGCAGCCGGTGAGCATCATTCTGGAGCCATCTCTGGTTGTCCGTGACTCCACCCGCGTACCCTGAGGAGTCTCCCCGACCGCTGGAAGCATTCGCATCCTTCAGCCGGACGGTCCCGATGAAAGAAATTCAGATTGCCATGAAAAGAGCCAAAGATCTTCGTCCCTGCCCGCTTTCCTCCCCCAACAGACCCTCAGGAACATCCCTATGCCCAAGCTGATGCAAGTGGATCCACGCGATAACGTACTGATTGCGCTCGAAGACCTGCAGGCCGGTGAGACGGTCGCGCTGGATGGCAAGAGATGGACGCTCGCAACCTCGGTTCCGCGCAAGCACAAGTTCCTCAGCGAAGCCCGCCAGCCCGGAGACCCGGTTCTGATGTACGGCGTTCTGGTCGGCCGCGCTCGGGAACCCATCCCCGCAGGCGCTGTTCTCACGACTGCGAACCTTCAGCACGATATCAGTGACTTCTCCTCCACCCGTCATCCTCATCCGCAGCCGGCCGGAGTCTCCTCCGGCCTGGAAGCATGGCGTCAGAGAGAGTTTCAGGGCTATCACCGCGCCGATGGTCAGGTGGGCACACGCAACTACTGGCTCGTCATCCCCCTGGTCTTCTGCGAGAACCGGAACATCGCCACCTTGCGTCAGGCCTTTGAGGAAGAACTGGGATTTGCTGCGCCCTCCCGGTATCGCCGTCAGGTGGCGCATCTTGCCCGTCTTTATCGTCAGGGCCGAACGGATTGGCCGGCATCCGCGGGATCTGCAGGCCTGCCGTCAACTCTGGAGGATGCGCCCCAGCGCCTCTTCGAGCACGTCGATGGTCTTCGCTTCCTGATGCATGAAGGCGGATGCGGCGGCACGCGCGAGGATGCACGGAATCTGTGCGCCCTGCTGGCCGGCTATCTGCACCACCCGAACGTTGCAGGAGCTACCGTGCTCAGCCTCGGTTGCCAGCACTCGCAAGCGGCCATTCTCATGGAGGAGCTGCAGCGGCGCGACCCGGCGTTCCACAAGCCGCTGGTTCTGCTGGATCAGCAGTCTCTTGGGACGGAATCGGTTCTCATGGACCGCGCCATCCGTGAGACCTTCGACGGCCTGGTCCGGGCAGACCAGTGCCATCGCGCGCCCGCGCCGCTCAGCCGCCTCACGCTCGGGCTCAAGTGCGGCGGCTCGGACGGCTTCTCCGGTATCTCCGCCAACCCTTCCATCGGTTACACCTCCGATCTTCTGGTAGCCCTTGGCGGCAAGACCATCCTGGCAGAGTTTCCCGAACTCTGTGGCGTGGAGCAGAGCATCGTCGACCGCTGCGCCACGCAGGAGTCGGCAGACAGATTCGTAGCCCTGATGCGCGACTACGCCGCGCGTGCCCGGGCGGTCCGCTCCGGGCTGGAGATGAACCCCTCACCCGGCAACATTCAGGATGGGCTCATCACCGACGCCATGAAGTCCGCTGGTGCGGCCCGTAAAGGTGGAACCTCTGCGGTGAACGCTGTTCTGGACTATCCGGAGTACGCGGTCACGCCCGGCCTGAACCTTCTCTGCACGCCCGGCAACGACGTCGAATGCGTTACCGGCGAGGTCGGCGCCGGGGCCAGCATCGTCCTGTTTACTACCGGGCTCGGCACACCCACCGGCAATCCCATCGCGCCGGTGGTGAAGATCGCAACCAACACACCGCTCCAGCAGCGCATGCCGGATATCATCGACATCGATACCGGCCCGGTCATCGCCGGCGAAGCCACCATCGAGCAGATGGGAGAGCAGATTCTGGACCGGGTCTTGGATGTCGCCAGCGGAAAGGTGCACACCTGCGCGGAGCAGCTTGGCCAGTTTGACTTCATTCCCTGGAAGAGAGGCGTCTCGTTATGACGACTCTCTTCAACCTCGACCTCCCGGCCATCCAGCGAAGAGACTCCACCCTCCGTGCGGGATCTCTTGCCTTCTCTCTGAACCAGTCAGGCGGCACACACAGCAACGTCATCCTCCTGTCCACCTCAAGACCGCATTCCGGCGGTCTTCCCAACCGGAAAGGCTGATTCCTTTGGACCTTGGACTGAAAGACAAAGTCATTTTGATCACTGGTGGAGCAGAGGGCATCGGAGCGGCCATCTCGCAGGCCTGCATGGCGGAGGGCGCCATTCCGTGCATTGTCACGCGCGACTCTGCGGCTGTACAGGGCTTTGCCGCATCCCTGCGTGCCCGGCAGCAGCGGTTCGAGCTCATCATCCTGGAGTTGGACTCGCCGCGGAGTTGCAGGCAGGCCGTCGAAGTGGCCCTGCAGCGTTGTCACCGTATCGACGCTCTGGTGAACAACGCCGGCATCAATGACAAGGTGGGTCTGGAGTCTGGTTCTCCAGAGGAATTTCTAGCCTCAATCCAGCGCAATCTCTGGCACTACTACTCCATGGCGCACTACGCGCTGCCGTCGCTCAAGGCAGCACACGGTTCGATCGTAAACATCGCCTCGAAGACAGCGATCACCGGGCAGGGCGGGACCTCCGGCTATGCGGCGGCCAAAGGCGGTCAACTCGCTCTTGCCCGGGAGTGGGCCGTGGAACTCCTTCCGTTCGGCATCCGCGTCAACGCGATTGTTCCGTCAGAGGTGATGACGCCCGCCTATACCAACTGGATTGCTACCTTTCCGGAGCCGGACGCCAAACTCCGCTCGATCACAGCCAAAATTCCTCTGGGGCGGCGCATGACCGAACCGGACGAGATCGCCAGCATGGCGCTCTTTCTGCTCTCCGAGAGAGCCAGCCACATCACCGGCCAGCATCTCTTCGTCGATGGCGGCTACGTTCACCTGGACCGCGCGATCGACTGAACTCTGATCTGTAGCATGACGCCTGCCGGGTAGTTCCGAGCAGACCAGCCCATCTCGGAAACGCTGCAATCTGGACCGCTTCGTGCCTCCAGCCGCGCGACGGAGCGCAGCCTCAACTCGCAGTTCACCTGGGGAAGGCGCACGCTATCCGGAACACCTTCAGGCCCTGACCGGTAGCTGAACGGCAACCATCTCAAAACAGGGCGGGGTCGAGTGCCTGGAGACAGCCGCATCCGGCAATCTTTCAGCCCCGCATCGCCGTCACCCTCCTTACAATGCTGCCGGTCCAGGCTCTATGACATTTTCGGTGTGGATGGGCATCCCGAAGCGGGCTTGCAGTGGCGTTTTCATTGGGGGAAAACGCCCATCGAAGTCGAGTCGCCCTCTACACCAACACCGAAACTGCCTTAGCCAGGATTGCGGTTCTCGATCCGAAGATCGTGCGCTGGACGCGGAGACGTGGGATGAGTGAACGGGGGCCGCCGGCGGCCGCATCCAGAGCCGATGCGTGAACGGAGGCCAAAATTATGGCGCCGCAGTCTGGATTCCGGTCACGATTCTGCCGATAGCCGTAAGCGATACGCTCTTCTGCCGTCGCCACCTCCTCCAGGGGAGGCGGCTACGGGTGGGAGCGGTCACCCTGAGATGCCATTCCAGGGGAGTGGCATGGGAAGGCGGTCGATTCGGTGGAAGCGCAGAAAGAGCAGAAGGAGAAGAGGAGTCAGGAAGACGAGAAGAACCCTGGTACCATCCTCTCTTCCTTCGAGATCGAGAACATCATCCGAGGTCTGCAGAAGACGCGGAGCTTTGTAACCGTGGGTGTGAACGATGGCTGGAAGATGGGCTCGATGATCCTCGAAGTGGATGGAAAGAATCGGCAGTTCCTCTACGATGCAGGGCAAAAGGACCAGGTAGAGACGCTCCTTTCCAGCCCAAGAATCTTCTTCCACTCCACCCTGCGAGGTGCAGGCGTTCGTTTCTCCGTTAGATCCGTGGCGGCGATCACCTTTGAAGGGCATCCTGCGCTGCGCTCTCCGATGCCGGAGGCGCTCGACTATCTGCAGCGGCGGGAGCACTTCCGGGTGCCCATCAAAAGATCATTTCAGGCCACGGTGAAGGTGCCGGAGAGCGAGCCGATGGCTCTTGATCTGACGGACATCTCGATCAGCGGAGTAGGTCTCTCCTCGCTCAAGATACAACCCTCGATGCTGCCGCTGGAGAGTGTGGTGGATGCGAGTCTGGACTTTGCCGAACTGGGAAGGTTTGAGATCACGCTGAAGATCAGGACACACCGCAAAGTCGAGATGCGAGGACGATCCACGCACTTCTACGGATGCGCCTTTTGCAATGTACCCTATCCGATCGAAGGCAGGGTACAACAACTTCTCTTCACGCTGGATCAACAGAATCGGGAAGACAGCCGAGGCCGGTTGCGATAGCAAGAAGCTTCTCCATGCAACTCCCTGTCGGCTCCCAACGTCCGTCGGTTCCAAGCCTCTGCCGGTTCCAGCCGCAACCGCCGTTGCGCGGGCAGATCGTCCCCGACGGAGTTCCAGAGCGAAGGCTGTCGCTCTGGAACCGCCGGCACTGCGACGCCTTCAGTCCTGTTGCGCGGCCGGCGAAGTCATTCCTTGGTCTTCAGGTGTGCTTCATTCTCGCGGATGAAGGTTTCAATCTCCTGTGCGGCGGCCAGCAGGCGCAGCCACTGCTCTTTATAGAGGGTGACGGGGAAGCGGCCCATGCCATACACGGAGACCGCGCCCTTCTCGCTCACCTTCAGCGTGAGACCACCCTTCTCTTTGCCCTTGAGCCGGACATTCTCCGCCCGCAACCGCTCCAACTCCGCTTGCATCTCCGATTCGCTCATCATGCTTCTCCCGCACAACTCTCAACTGATCCTTGCCCAGAATAAAGGCAGGGACCAGCCATACTCAATGGTCGAGCGCTCTTGCACGGCACAACCGGCAATCGCTTGAACCCCGCGATAAACTCCGTCAGGGTGCCGGATGCCGCAACTGGCTCAGCCCCATGGGTCTGGCACAAACCTCGCTCTTCCGCCTGCCACTGGCCGAAAGATCTGGTAAGGATGTTGGTCTCGATGGATTTGTTGGATTCGTTTGGGTCGCCTGGCTTCGACGGGCGGGATGCCTCCGGTCAAAACGCATGGGAAGAGAAGTTAGTGGCGGAGAGACAGGGATTCGAACCCTGGATACCTTGCGGTATACACGCTTTCCAAGCGTGCGCCTTAAGCCACTCGGCCATCTCTCCGCTCAAGCACCCGGCAACCTTTTGACTTTATCACAAGCAGGAGATGAAACGAAGCGCGCCGCGAAGGCTTCTATGCGCGACGCGCTTCGTTCAGGAGGGCATCTGCTTGGAGTAACCGAGGATAAAGCGGCGGAATGCTCCCGTATTTCCCCGTGGCTCGGGACCGGCGACGTAGGCAAGAGAGAACTTTCGCGAGAGCTTGAGCCCCTTCACATGCGCAATGCTCAGTGTGTGCAAGGCGATCTGGTTACGCATCGCCCAGCGTGAGACAAAGGTGAATCCCAGACCAGCTTCAACCCCGCTCAGCAGTCCTTCAGTTGAGTCCAGATCCATGACGACCTTCAGGTTTTTCTTCTTGAGCCCGATCTGCGCCAGCGCATTCTCCACCACACGGCGGGACCCTGAGCCAACCTCTCGCATCAGCAAGGGCGCCGTCTCCAGGTCTGCGGCTGCGATATGCTGTCCGGCCCAGGGATGATCGGCGGGAACCACCATAACCATCTCGTCCTCCATGAAGGGCTCGGTGTGCAGATCTTTCCTCAAGCCCGGCCCTTCAATCAGAGCGATCTGAACCCGATGCTCCACCACCGCCTCCAGCATCTCGTCGGTGTTTCCACTGATTGCCGTCACGTTGATCCGCGGATACTCGCGCAGGAACAGCGCCACAAATCTGGGCAGAAGATACTGGCCAATGGTCTGTGAGGCTCCCAGCGCCAGGCTTCCGTCGTTGCGTCCGGCCGCGTTGTTCACTGATTCAAAGGCCGCTGCGGAGAGTGTGTTCATCTGGTCGGCAAAGGGGATTAGAGCCTCACCCGCCGGAGTCAGCACCACCCGGCCACCGCTCCGGTCAAAAAGCGGAACACCGAACTCCTCCTCCAGCGCCTTGATCTGCTGTGTAACCGCAGGCTGGGTCAGAAGAAGTTCTTCTGCGGCCCGAGTGAAATTGAGATGCCGGGCCACCACGCGAAAGACCTTGATACGAAAGTTCTCCATGTATCTCCGCCACCGATCTGTTTCTGTCCATCGTCAGCCGGGCAAGCGGTTCCGGTGGCGCGCACTCCCCCTTTTGAATCAGTGAGGTGCGAACCTGTGCTCCGCGGACGCAGACGATTATCCATTCTAATGGAGCGTCATAAGAACTAACACTTGGACTCAGGCGCCCTATTGCTGGGAAACTTCACTGACAGGGAGGTTCAGTGCAACAACTCTTCGCCAGGGCTAACTCAAGAACAGTCTTTTTCATTGCACTCATCGTCGTTGCTTCGGGGATCCTCTCCCCGGCAGTGGCACTCCTCATCGGGCTTGGCTACGGTTTGACCTTCAGTCACCCCTATCACCTGGAGAGCAGAAATCTCTCCCGCCTTCTGCTCAAGCTTGCTGTGGTTGCGCTTGGATTCGGAATGAATCTGCGCCATGTCGTCCAGGCAGGCAAGGCAGGCTTCTTCTACACAGCGATCAGCATCTCTCTCGTCTTGCTATTGGGATGGGGCATCGGGCACGCTCTCAAGGTCAGCAAAAAGGCCTCCTATCTCATCACCGTAGGAACGGCGATCTGTGGTGGAAGCGCCATTGCAGCCATCGCACCCATCACGGCGCCAACGGATGAAGAGATGGCCATGTCTCTCGGGACGGTCTTTGCCTTGAACTCGGTGGCTTTGCTGATCTTTCCGATGATTGGGTTCGCATTACATCTGACTCAGTCCCAGTTCGGCCTATGGTCGGCCCTTGCAATTCACGATACAAGTTCGGTGGTGGGGGCCGCCGCAAGGTACGGACACGCGTCCCTGCAGATTGCTACCACCGTCAAGCTGACCCGCGCGCTGTGGATTGTTCCGGTAGCGATGCTTACCGCCTATACGACCAAGAGCAAAGCCAGAATCGAGTTGCCCTGGTTCATCCTGTTCTTCTGCCTGGCCGCGGTTGCCTATACCTATATCCCAGCCGGCGCTGCGCTTTATCCCGTGCTCAGCAAACTCGGCGGCGTGGGGCTTACCGTGGTTCTGTTTCTAATTGGCACGGGGCTGTCCAAAGAGATGATCATGAAGGTAGGCATACGTCCCTTTGTTCAGGGCATATCCCTTTGGGCGATCGTAGCTGTCCTCTCACTGCTGGCCATACGGGCAGGCTGGATCTCCCTTTAGAACGGCGTCTTAGAACGGCGTCTTAGAGCGACGCCCGGCGAGGAAGACGCCACGGCAGGGCACTGGAAAAGCACTCTATCGCACGCCGCTGCTCAGGCTATAGAGCAGCACCATCAGAACCATGCAACTGACGACGACATACAAGCGGTCCTTTTGCCGGGCAAACCCAATCACGCAGAAGACAACCCGGGCCACGGGCGTCGCGATAAGCAGAACCAGGCCAAACTGAATGATGGATTTGGGATCCAGATGAACCATGCCATGCCAGATGCCGGCCAGAGTCCTCAACCCCGGACCGCCCGCACGGAAGGTCTCATACCGGGTGATGGGGAGGTGAGGCTGGCGAAGGTAGAGCAGCCCGCCGAATATGGAAACGATAGCCGCGGCCGTCACCCCAAAACGGAGCATTCCCGCGACCGAAAGTTCCAGTTCATGATCGGTGGGTCTGCGCATCAGATCCTCCCCGTGATTCCGCTATAAATCATCTCGCAGCCTAGCACGACGACCACCACAGCGAAGATCTGCTTCAACATGGATACCCGGGCCTTCACCAGCACTCGGGTGCCTAGCAGTGAGCCGCACAGAACTCCCAGCATCACCGACAGCGCGATGGTTGGATCAATGTAGCCACGGGACAGATAGATGCCCGCACTGGCGGCGGCTGTTACCCCGATCATGAAGTTGCTGGTGGTGGTTGAGACCTTGAACGGCAGCTTCATCACCTGATCCATCGCCAGCACCTTCACCGCGCCCGAGCCGATTCCGAGTAGTCCGGAGAGTGTACCGGCGATGAACATAATCCCGAATCCGAGCGGCACACGCTCGGCAGAATAGATCCGTGTTCCATCGGCCGAGGTGTACCTGCCGGTGAGTTCCAGTTTGCTGGCCAGCGTACCCGGCTGCACCGCCACCAGGTGATCGACGTTGCTGCGGAAGGAGGAGACAGCCGAGTAGAGCAGGACAACCCCGAAGATCACGGCGATCCAGTGGCCGGAGATCTTTGCGGTCAGATAAGCGCCCAGCAGCGCGCCCAGCGTCGTCGCTACCTCCAGAAACATGCCGACGCGAATGTTGGAGAGCCCCTCACGCACGTAAGCAATAGCCGCTCCTGAGGATGTTGCGATGACGGAGACCAGGGACGCTCCAATCGCATAACGGATATCTACCTTGAAGAGCAGGGCCAGGACAGGAACGATCACCACGCCGCCACCCAGGCCGGTCATGGCTCCCAGCAAGCCTGCCGCAATCGAGGCAAAGAACAGAAGGGAACTGAAGGCGAATACGCTCACGCTGGATCCTATGGGGCTGCCGTCCGGCGGCCAGTGATGCGAGTCAAGCAGCGGGACGTTCCTGCCACCTCAAACGCTCTGCGTCCTTTGCTTACCCATCGTTTGCATCCCCATCGTTCGCAGGGCGCTATTGAGCCAACCCGAACAGGATCCTGGTGCTGCGAATCCGCTTCGAGTCTACGACCCTCATCATAGCAGAGGATCAAGACCGGAACGGCTAGACTACCCATGTCGATTGTCGTTGTGCGGAAGCAGCGGAGAAGGGAAGATTGCGAGGCGGAAGATGCGGATTGATGGTCGGGGCGAGAGGATTTGAACCTCCGACCCCCTGGTCCCGAACCAGGTGCGCTACCAGACTGCGCTACGCCCCGAACATGACCCTTGGGAAAACCACCAAGGGTTTGCCGATCTTCAACTGATGGTGCCGAGCCTTGCGGATACTGCTGAACAGCAAAGGCCAGATGCCAACCTTTTGATAGTAGCAGAAGTTGGGCAGCACTGCCGTGGATCACTCGGTGCACCACATCCATCGTCGCAGCCGGCCATCCACCACCGGAGTTCATCCCAGCCTACGCGGTTCGGCGTCTGTCCTGCCTGTGTCGATCTTGCCTCTTGGCTAAACTCCCTCCGGGCGTTGCACCATCAGCCTCGCCTTGGAAGATGCCCGAAAGATCTCAAGCGGGCGTTGCGCTGCCTGTGGCTGCAGGCGCTGCGGGCTGGCTGGTCTTCTTCTTACCCGCTGCTCCGCTCTTCGCCTTCTTCGTCGTCTTCTTCGTCGTCTTCTTCACGGCACTCTTTCCTGCTGCACTCTTGCCCGCAGGCTTCTTGTCCGCAACCTTCCTCGCGCGGGGAACACCGTAAGCCTCGCCATGACGAACGATTGTCTTCTCGTCAAAGGTCTGCGTATTGGAGTCCTTGAAGGCAGCACCCGGCGGAACCAATGTGTTGGTGACCGTCTTGCCGGAGGGCTCGCCAATTCGAACCTCGATGCGGGAGGAGTCGATGCCTTTCTCTTTCACCAGATACTGGCGGGCGTTCATGGCGCGTTCCGCCGCGGCATCGGGCTTCTCAGGGGGAGCCGAGTTGCCCACTATCACCAGACGCGCTCCCGCCTGCTGCTTCAGTGTCAGGGCGATATCGTCCAGGCAGCCCTTCGCCTCGTTATCCACGCGTACCGGACGGCGGCGATCGCGGGTGAAGCTCAGACTGCAGAGCGGCTGGGTCTGCGGAACTACAGGGATGATGGGAGCGGTGAGGTTCACCTGAGTGGTGGCTGTGGCGGTTTGGCCAAGATCGTCCACTGCATTACAGGTAACCGTAATGGTCTGGGGACTCAGGCCGGCGGTGGTAAGAATCGCCGTGGGCCCCGAACTGGCAACTACACCGGCGGTTGCGGAGTAGGAGTAGGTCAAGGGACGATTCTGCGGGCTCACTCCAACCGTGCTGATGGCGATGTCCGTCCCTGAAACTGCGGTGCCGGGATTGGCGCTGCAGGTGAGGCTGGGTGGCTGGAACTTCAGAATGCTGAACGGAGCATCGCAGGAAGCCTGCTGCCGTGCGCGGAAGCCCTGTTGCACGTGGCCGGTGATGGTATAGTCGCCCGGGGCCATACCCGTCGTATCCACCGTCGCCTCCGGGCCGGACGCGTTGATCTTGCCCCCATTGGAGTTCCAGGTGTAAACCGGAGTCTTCTTCGGGTTCAGGTGCAGCGCATTCGCCTCCACCTTGATCGGCTCGCCTGGATAGACGCTGGTAGGTTGAGCACCGCAGCCCAGCATCACCGGATACGCCGGCTCCACGCTGCCCAGCCGGAGCACCAGGCCCGCGGATAGCTTCATATTCGTCAGAGAGCTGAAGCCGCCCTCCGTTCCCGAAGGTAGCAGCAGGGGACCGTATACCACCTGCGAGTACTGATAGTCGGCCTGAATGGGTCGAAGCGCCAGGTGTTGATGAAAGAAGGGCAGAATGTAGTCCACCCCGCCACCGCCGGTAACTCCCCAACCCCACATCAGGCTCTGTCCGGCAGGGCCATTGGTGCGCTCACCGCCTCCCAGCGTATGAATGAAGGGAATAAATCGTCCCAGAGGAAGACGAAAGACGGGCCCGCCTTCCGCGGTATAGACCAGTTGGCTGCATGTTTCACCCGTGCAGGATGGCACATACGGCTTGTGCTCGTTGCTGCCGGAGAAGTAACCACCCTCGATCTGGACACCGAAGTAGCGGTTGAAGTACGCCGACACGCTCACTGTCGCGTTCGGGTTATACACGCTCTGGAACTGGTAGCCGTCGATGCTGCTATGGTCGGGATGGAAGTAACCGTAGCCCCCGTAGATGTCAACTCGTGAGTCCACAATCTCCTCACCTGCCTTCGTGGCCTGGGCGTGGCAGCGCCCTCCAAATCCTGAGGCGGCACTCAGAGCGAGAAGAACCAGAACCATCCGGGTCGTCAAGCGATGCATTGTGGGCTGACCTCCAGGTATCCCATTCCGGTTGATGAGTGTTCCCATGGCGCACACAATCCCAAAAGCTGTCTGGAATCAGAGCAGTGCACCTTCTTCACTATAAAAGCATTTAGACAAGAATCTACCTGGGCTGTTGAAAACCGGGCTCATCCCTCTCCGGCAAACTTGATGCAGGTGGCGGAAACGAATAAAATCAACCTTGATGAAAGATACCAGTTTCCGAGTCGCGCGATGTTCGCAGCACATTGAAATGTGCTGAACGAGTTCGTGTGTTGCTCCCGTGAACGGCTTTCATCCAAAATTCCGTCTGTTCATCCTAATCCTTCAAGCCTTTGCGGGGCACTTTATCTGTGACAACCCGGACCATTGTGGTCCGCAAAGGGAGGGTGTTTGACTACTGACAGGATTGCCAGCGAAGTACCCGCGAAACAACTTCACCAGGAGAGACTGAATCACTTGCAGGCGCTGGAGGCGGAGAGCCTCTACATCCTGCGTGAAGCGGTGGCGGAGTTTGCCCGCCCGGTGATGCTCTACTCCATCGGCAAGGACTCCAGCGTGATGTTGCGTCTGGCGCAGAAGGCCTTTTATCCGGGCAAGATTCCGTTTCCACTGCTGCACATCGACACCAGCTACAAGTTTCCAGAGATGATCACCTTCCGCGACGAGTATGCCCGAGCGATCGGAGCGGAACTGATCGTACACCGCAATGAGGCTGCCATCGCAGGTGGCGCCAGCCCCTGGAAGCTGGGTACCCAGAACTGCTGCGCGGCGCTCAAGACGCGCTCGCTGCTGGATGCGCTGGAGCAGGGCGGCTTTGATGCGGCCTTTGGCGGTGCACGGCGGGACGAAGAGAAGAGCCGCGCCAAAGAGCGTGTTTACAGCTTTCGTGACGCAGCCGGGCAGTGGGATCCGAAGAATCAGCGGCCGGAACTCTGGAGCCTGTATAACTCCCGGCTGCGCAAGGGCGAGAGCATCCGCGTCTTTCCGCTCTCCAACTGGACGGAGTTGGACATCTGGCTCTATCTCTACGCTGAGCAGATCCCCATCGTGCCGCTCTACTACGCCGAGGAGCGGGAGGCGGTCATTCGCGGCGGCATGATTACGCTGGTGCATCCGGGGATGCAGTTGCTGCCCGGCGAAAGGCCGCAGAAAATGATGCTGCGCATGCGCTCGCTGGGCTGCATGCCGTGCACCGGGGCGATCCGCAGCCAGGCGGAGACACTGCCGCAGATTATCGAAGAGCTGATTGGCTTCCGGCGCAGTGAGCGCGAGGGAAGAGCGATCGACCACGATGAGGAGGGGTCGATGGAGTTGAAGAAGAGGGAGGGCTACTTCTGATGAGTTCACCAAACCAGAGCAGGGAGATGCAGCAGGAGGACCTCCAGTCGCAACGGTTTCGCCAGTTCCTGGACGGTCATCTGGAGCAGGAGATGCTACGTTTCACCACGGCGGGCAGCGTCGACGATGGAAAGAGCACGCTGATCGGACGACTGCTTCACGACACCCGAAGCGTCTATGAGGATCAGCTGGCATCGATCCGTGCCAGCCGGGTCAATCGGTCCGGCGGCGCAGTGGATCTTTCGCTGCTGACCGACGGCCTCAAGGCAGAGCGCGAGCAAGGCATTACGATCGACGTCGCCTATCGCTACTTCTCCACGGCCCGGCGCAAGTTCATCATTGCAGATACACCGGGACACGAGCAGTACACGCGTAACATGGCCACCGGAGCTTCCACCGCCGACGTCGCCATCGTCCTGATCGACGCCAAAGCCTTTCAGCGCGCCGGAGAACTGCTGCCGCAGTCTCGGCGTCACACCTACATCGCCAGCCTCCTGCGGATTCCGCACGTGGTGGCGGCCATCAACAAGATGGACCTGGTGGACTATCGCGCCGAGGTCTTCGACGAGGTCAGTGCGGAGTTCAGCGAACTGGCCAAGCGCCTGGGGTTGAGCAGCATTGAGGTGATCCCGGTCAGCGCGCTCGCCGGGGACAACGTGGTGGAGCGCAGCCAGAAAATGGATTGGTATAACGGGCCAACCCTGCTGGAGTATCTGGAGACGGCGCCGCTGGCCCTGCGCGAGGCTGCCGACGGGCCCTTGCGCTTTCCCGTGCAACTGGTAGTTCGTCCCAATGCGGAGTTCCGCGGTTTTGCCGGGCGGATCGAGCGCGGCGAGGTGCGGCCCGGAATGCGCGTCAGAGCCCTGCCCAGCGGCCGGGTCACCACAGTCAAGAGCATCGTGACCTATGATGGTGAGTTGCCTGCCGCGAGCTTTCCGCTCAGCGTTACCCTGGAACTGGAGGATGAGATCGACCTGAGCCGTGGCGAGATGCTGGTCGCCGAGACACAGATGGCGCCCCATGCGAGTCCCTGCTTCCGGGCGATGGTCGTCTGGATGCATGAACAACCAATGAGTGAAGGCCGTTGCTATCTGGCCAAGCACACCACCCGCACCGTCCGGGCTTCGGTGCGCAGGATCCGCTACCGGGTGGACATCCAGAGCCTCGGCCATCATCCCGCCAGTCAGTTGCAGATGAATGACATTGCGGAGGTGGAGTTTGCTGCCAGCCTACCCCTGTTCTTCGACACCTACGCCGACAACCGCGAGATGGGAGCTCTGATCCTTATCGATCCGGTGACCAATGCAACGGTTGGCGCCGCGATGATTCTGGGCCCCGTGGAAGACACAGAGGAAGACTCCGCCCTGGCAGAGTACGGACGTCACGAGCAGGCTGCCGCCATGGTCTGGCTGCAGGGCCGTAGAGATGATGCCGTGCGGCTGCACGACGATATCCGGCACGCCGGTCATGCCGCTGTCATCCTGGATGATCCATGGATTCCCGAAGCATCCCTCCCGGCGGCCATGCGGGCTCTGCAACTCGCCAATGTCACCGGTATTTCCTCCCGGACCGATCTCACCGAGACCACCCTCGCCCAGCTTCGCGAGGTAGCCGGAGACAGGTTCTACACCACCGCCGAAGACGCCGCTGGGTTGGCGCCAACCTGGAGAAGCATGGAGGAGCAGGGATGAGTCAGCACGAGGAGCAGATGCCGCACTCTGTCCTGGATCAGGCCGAGGCCCTCTCGGCGGAGGATCTGGTCGCAGCGGTGGTGAGAGAGGCGCAGTCCCGGCCCAGCCCCCGGAGCGGGGCGGGCTCCGAAACAGTCTCCGGAACAGGGACAGGAAGCGTCTGCCTTACCAGCAGCTTCCAGACCGAGGATATGGTCGTCCTGCACATGCTGCGCAGACATCTTCCGCAGGTTGCGGTGGTCTTTCTGGAGACCGGTTATCACTTTGCGGAACTCATCGCCTATCGCGACCGGATGGTACGGGAGTGGAACCTGAACCTTGTGAACGCGCTGCCCGCAACCACCCTCGAGCAACATGAGCGGGAGTTCGGCCTGCTGCATATTGTGGACCCCTCCAGATGTTGTGCCATACGCAAGGTCGAACCTCTGATGCGCTCGCTGGAGCCCTTCTCCTGGTGGTTCACAGGGCTTCGCCGTCAGCAGTCACCCACCCGCGCCGGACTGAAGAAGATCGAGGACCATCGTCTGCCCACCGGAACTTCTTTGAAAAAGGTGAGCGTGCTGGCAGACTGGGATTGGGAGCGCGTGGAGAGTTATGCGCAAAAGCATGGGATTCCTCGGCTCTCGCTCTATGACCGCGGCTATCGCAGTATCGGGTGCGAGCCCTGCACGGCGATTCCAGAGGTCGGAGCCGACCCGCGCAGCGGCCGCTGGGGTGGCAAAAAGCAGGAATGCGGCATCCACACCTTCAGTGAAAAAGCGTGACGGCCATCTCCCCGCGTGAGATCGCAACGCGGTTTGCAGACGCCCCGGAAGTGCAGGGCTCTGTAAATCCCCGAGAGGCAACTCTCGCCCCGTTCCTTTATACTTAGTTTTTATGCGTGACCGGCGCAGGATGGTCGAGATGTGGCGTCGGGGCGAATCCGTAGCCCTGATCACGTTAGTGCGGTTGGAGGGATCCAGTTACCGCAAGGTGGGCGCTCGCCTGCTCGTGGGAGCCGATGGGCAGTACGCCGGGTCGATCTCCGGCGGGTGTCTGGAGGCCGAGGTAGTACACAAGGCTCCCTGGATGGTGCGCTCCGGAGCGGTGATCGTGAGGTACTCCACCCTCTTCGACGATACCGCGGAGATCCCCTACGGCCTGGGCTGTGGCGGAACAGTCGATCTGCTCCTCGAGCCGGCAGGCACACCCGAGTTTCAATCCTTGATGGAGGCGCTGGAGGCTTCGCTGGACGGGATCGGCAGCCGTGTGGTCACATGGCTGCCAGAGGCTGGACAGCGGTTGCAGCGGGTGATCAATCCACCAGCGACAGCGGAAGTTCCAGGCGTCTTCGCGGAGACCATCCTTCCTCCGCAGCGGCTCATCGTCTTTGGAGCAGGGGACGATGCCCGGTCCATGGTGGAGGCGGCCGCTCTCCTGGGTTGGCGGGTGGTCGTAGTGGATGGAAGAGCGCAGTTGGCGAAAGCCCAGCGATTCCCGCAAGCACGTCTGGTGCTGGTGGCCAGAGAGTTTGCAGAGTTGGAGGGTTTGGGCATCGGGGCCCAGGACGCTCTGGTAATCATGACGCACAGTTATGAGCAGGACAAAGCCTGGCTTGCTGGAGCCTTGAAATGCAGGCCACGATACCTTGGCCTGCTCGGGGCGCGGCACAGAAGCGCACTGCTGGTCAGCGAAACGGCGGCAGCTTTGGAGTGGAGCGTAGACCAGGTCTGCGAGCAGTTGTTTGCCCCGGTCGGTCTGGACCTGGGGGGCGACGGTGCCGATGCGATTGCCTTGGCGGCGATCGCCGAAATGCAGGGATTCCTGAATGGAAGGATTGGCGTCTCGCGCCGGATGACCGCGGCGATGGTAGCCGCGCAGATGAAGCAAGGCGCTCAAAAGGGAAGCAGTCAGGGGAGTCTGCAGCCCCGGTGCGCGCTGTGAGCGTTGCCGCCGTGCTGCTGGCTGCCGGAGCTTCACAGCGGCTGGGGTGGCCCAAGCAGACAGCGATTCTGGGAGCAGAGACGCTGCTGCAACGAGCCGTGCGCGTGGCGCGGCAGGCCGGACTCTCACCCATCCTGGTGGTAGTACGCGAAAGCTGGATGGCGCAGGGTCTGGGCGACTGCGAAGTCGTGCTCAATCCGTTCGCCAAAGAAGGTGTCGCGTCGTCAATCCGCTGCGGCGTGGAGCGGGCTCGAACCCTTGGTGCGGTGGGTGCAGCGCTGATGAGCTGCGACCAGGTGGCGCTGCGGCCGGAGCACCTGCGTCAGATCTGTGCGCAGACGGATCGGGTCACTGGCTCGGGATATGCGGGGAAGATTGGGATTCCGGCTTACTTTCCGGCGTCCTGTTTTCCATCTCTGCTGGAGTTGCAGGGCGACGTAGGCGCCCGCGATCTGTTGCGAGGGGCTGCATCCGTAGCGGATGAGGCTCTGGGGCTGGATGTGGACACGGAGGCGGACCTGGTGCGAGCCCGCTCTATCCAAGCCACGGTCTAGCGGCTGTTGCACCACCGGCAGTCACCGCTTCCTCTCTGCCCGCACCTTCCTCCACGCCGAACAGGAGTATGCTGAGCGCAGGATGAGCTTGAGGCTGAGAAAGATGATTGCCATCAAGCACATACTCCACAAGTTCGGGAGACCGGCCAGTACGGGTCGGCTCTCCCACTGCACGCACTGGAGGCAGTATGAGTCGTATCCCTTTCGTCAAAGCCCACGCCTGTGGCAATGATTTTCTGATCCTCGACGAGGAGCACGCCCACGGCCGGCATGCCGTTCTGGCGCACAAGCTGTGCAGCCGCAATACGGGCATCGGCGCCGACGGTATCGAGTTCCTGGAGCGCCGGCCCAACGGCGAGTTCTTTCTCCGCCTCTTCAACGCAGACGGCTCTGAGGCTGAGCTCAGCGGCAACGGCACTCGCTGCGTGGCTGCCTGGCTGGCGGCCAGCGAAGGCCGGCAGGAGACGGCACTGGGCACGCACGGCGGCCTGCGCACCTGCCGGCTCATCCGCCGGGACGGGGTGGACTACTGGATTGAGAGCAACATGGGAATCCCACAGGTGACGCCAAAGACGATCGAGATCCCGGGCGTAGAAGGTCCCATCCACGGCGCAGTGGTCAACGTCGGCAACCCCCACTTCGTCCTCTTTCCGGAGAGTGAAGCATTCTCCTCCCACAACCTGTCCTGGCAGGCTTTGGGTGCCAAGATCGCCGTCGATGCCGCCTTTCCCAAGGGAACCAACGTAGAGTTTGTCCACCCTCTGGCTCCCAGCCACATCGCCTTCCGCATCTATGAGCGTGGCTGTGGCCCCACTACCTCCAGCGGAACCGGGACCTGTGCAGCCGCGGCGGCGTCCATGGCCCTGCGCGGCTCCGCGCGCCGGCTCTCCGCAACTACCCAGGGAGGTACGCAGCAGGTCGCCTGGCCCACGGACTCCAGTGAGATGCTGCTGACCGGTCCGGCAGAGATCATCTGCACCGGCGAGGTTGACTTTGCCTGAGTTCGCACCCCTGCGTCCCAGCATCAGGGAAGGAAGCCGCATCGCCATCGTCTCTCCCGCCTCCGCTGCACAACCGGAGCTGGTGGAGCAGGGGCGGGCTGCTCTGGAGGCCTTCGGCTATCACCCTGTCATCATGCCGCATGCCCTGGACCGCGGACCACTCTACCTGGCCGGCTCAGCGGCGGACCGCGCGGCGGATCTCCATGCCGCGTTCTCCGATCCGGAGATCGACGGCATCCTCTGTACCCGCGGCGGATGGGGCTCCGCCGAGATTCTTCCCCTCCTGGATCCCGATCGGATCCGTGCCAACCCCAAGGTCTTCGCCGGCTACAGCGACCACACCTCACTCCACATCTATCTCTGGAACCACTGCCGCCTCACCACCTTCTATGCCCCCATGGTCGCGGCCGACTGGTCCAACCCCAGCGGGGTGGATGAACGCACCTGGCGCGCCGCCCTGCATGCCGAATCGCTCTGGTCCGTGGGGCCGGCCGATGGAATCCGGTTGCTGCGCACCGCTGGCTCGGCCAACTCCAGCGTGCCGGAATCCAGCGTCGTTGAAGGCCGCATCCTCGGCGGGTGTCTCTCCCTGCTTGCCGAATCCCTGGGCACGCCCTACGCGCTGAACCTCACCGAACCAACCATCCTCTTTCTGGAAGACATCAACACCCGGCCGTATCAGTGGGACCGCATGATTAGCCATCTGCGTCTGGCCGGCCAGCTTCGCCACGTCCGCGGCATCCTCCTGGGTGACCCGTCGTCCAGCATCCAGTCCTCTCCGTCGCCTGATCTTGCTCTCCTGGAGGCCGCCTGCCTCCACGCCCTTGATCAGTCTCCCGGAGAGTTTCAAGGTCCCATTGCCATCGGTCTCCGCTGCGGCCACGTGGACCGCCAGAACCGCTCCATCCCCTTGGGTACATGGGTAAGATGGAAGTACGACACGATAAGCGAGATGGCAGCGTGAAGAAGAAGACAGAAGGGTCCATGGGACCGGACAGCCAGGGGTCCCACGGGCCGGCCACAGGCAAGCACATCCACCTGATCGGCATCTGCGGAACGGCCATGGCTTCGCTGGCCGGGATGCTCCGCGCTCAGGGTCACCGCGTCACCGGTTCAGACACAGCCGCCTACCCGCCCATGAGCGACCAGCTCCGCGCCATGGGTATACCCATCCTGGAACCGTACAGCGCTGCGAACCTCACCCCGGCTCCAGATCTCGTCGTGGTGGGCAACGCCATCTCCCGCGGCAACGCCGAACTTGAGTACCTTCTGGATCGGCCGGCCAACGACCGCATCCCCTTCACCTCAATGGCGGCGCTGATCCACGACGAGTTCCTCGCCCGGCGTGAGCGACTCATCGTATGCGGAACCCACGGCAAGACGACCACCACCAGCATGCTTGCCTGGATCTACGAGGTCGCCAGCGCTTCCGACCCCGTCTTCATCCCATCATTTCTGATCGGTGGCGTGGCAGAGAACTTCGGTGCCAGCTTCCGCGTGCACGCTGACTCCCGCTCCTTCATCCTGGAGGGCGACGAGTACGATACCGCCTTCTTCGACAAAGGGCCCAAGTTTTTGCACTACTTTCCCGACGCAGCCATCCTCACCCACGTGGAGTTCGACCACGCCGATATCTACGTCGATCTGGGCGCGGTGAAGACCGCCTTCAAGCGCATGGTCAACCTGATCCCTCGCCGCGGCCGATTGATCGCCTTTGACGCCAACCCCAACGTCACCGAATGCTGCGCCAGGGCCTTCTGCAACATCGAGCGCTACGGCTTCCAGTCCGCATCGTACTGGCAGGCCACGAACCTGCAGCAGTTGGGCGCTACGACCAGTTGGACCCTCCTCCGCGGTGGAGAAGAGTTTGCCCGCCTTACGCTACCCATGGCTGGGGAACACAACGCCCTGAACGCTACCGCAGCGGCGGCTCTGGCCGCCGGGCAGGGCGTGCCGGCTGAGGCCATCACCCAGGCCCTGGCCACCTTCCGCTCGGTCAAGCGTCGCCTGGAGGTCCGTGCCGAGGTCGGCGGCATCACCATCATCGACGACTTTGCCCACCACCCCACGGCGATCCGGGAGACGCTGCGCGCCCTCCGCTCGGCCTACCCAGGCCGCCGTCTGTGGGCCGTCCTCGAACCCCGCTCCAACACCCTCCGTCGCAACGTCTTTGAGCGCGAGATGGTAGACGCTCTGGCCCTGGCCGATCAGGTGGTTTTCTCGGCCGTCTTCAAGAGCGAAGCCATTCCGGCTCCGGAGCGGTTGGAGCCGGAGAACGTGGTCGCAGCGCTCGGCGCACGAAACGTCCCCGCCGTGCTATGCGCCAATGCGGATGAGATCGTCGCTGCAATCACTCCAAGGCTGGCTCCCAACGATGTGGTAGCTATCCTCTCCAACGGCGGCTTTGGCAATATCTATGAGAAGCTCCCCGCAGCCCTGCGGTAACTTCAGCGCTCTGCCAGCGTGATGCGCTCATCCGCAGGGTTTGCCTGGACCAATCTCTAACTCTCCCAGACCCTGAACGGAAACACCCCTGGATTGTCGCGTTCCAGCGTGTGCGTCCGGTCCGGATTGGCCGGGTCATAGCGCACCACGATGGCTTTGGCCTCTCCCATCTCCCGCATCCAGCGGCTGCCCTCCGAGTCAGAGCAGGGAACACTGCGCAGATATCCGCCGAAGAACTCCTCCTTCAGGGCAAAGTAATAGGGATACTCCACCTGGACCGTCTGTGCCGCCGTTCCCTGGACGAGTTCATCGCAGGGAACAATCTTCCCCTCCAGCAGCTTCGCGGTTGCCGTCGGCCACCCGGAGGCAGCCTGCAGATCCCGCTGCCGGGAGCGCCGTCGGAAGTATCGAAAGATCCAGCCAAAGAGGATCGAGTCTCTCATGCCCATGGATTCTAACAAGGTTTTGAACCGATAAATGGATGCCTTGGCGTCACCCTTGCCTGCCGCAACAGGCAAGTCGCTGGCCGTGGAACCGACCGCCAGGGGTCATGGCCGTCTCGCAGCCTGCTACACGCTCCTCGCCACGGGAAAGGAGGACAGCCTGCGGAGCTCTGCCTGAAATGTGCGAAGAACGCGATCCGGAAGGTCGCCTGCTCAGCAATGAGAGACCCCGGGTCGTGTATCGTTGGTAGCAATCGCCATTCTAATGCTTTCCAGGAGGTGATTCTGGTGAGATGGTTCCATAAGTCCCGTGCCATCGAGATGATCTTCCCCGGTCGCTCGCGATCGAGCATACGGATCCGAACCGGATCTCTGGCCTGTGTTCTGGCCTCTGTCCCGGGCTGCGCCCACAGGCTGCCTTCTCCCGTTCCGCAGCCGCCCTCCAACGCCGTCATCCAGCGCATCACCCGGGCCCGGAACGTCTTCCTCTCCAACGCCGGCGCCAACGATTACTTCAACAGCGAGATCCCCGGCGCCCCCAACGTGGTGTACAACGAGCTCTATGCCGCCATCCGGCAGTGGGGCTACTTTCATCTGGCGGATTCGCCTGCCCACGCTGACCTGATCTTCCAGATATGCGGCACCGAGGCCGCGCCTCAGATCGTCACAGACTCCTTCGGAGACGCCACCGGACGGCAGCACCAGCCTTATCTCCAACTCACCATCCTCGATCCCGGCAACAACCCCAACCAGCCTGCCCGGATCGATAGGATCTCAGTGCTCGCCGGCCGTGCAGGCAATCTTGCCAATGGCCGCATTGCGCTGGCGCACTCCGTCGAGTGGCTCACGTATCAGCTCAGCACCCGGGTCGCGCTCCCGCCCGCGCGATCCTCCGGGCTGAATCCCAACACCGCCCTGCGCCCCTCCTTTGAGACACTGCTTCGATCCGTAGCTCCCGTTCCACCCCAGTTTCTCAATGCCCGGAGTGTCTACCTGGAGGCCGGCCCGCCAGCCAGGGATGGAGGTTCAACCCGGAATGTTGACCTCAAACACCTTCAATCTGACCTTGCGGCCTGGGGTTACTACCATCTGGTATCCACCCCGGAGGCCGCGGACGTCGTCTTCCACCTGAACAGCGATCCATACAATGGCGTCTCGATCACCGTCACCCTGCCCCACAGTACAGTGATCCTCTGGGCCATCGACGATCCCCGACTCGGCCTGAACCACAGCCTGGCCACCGTAGACAGGAACCTGGTCAGCCTCCTGAAGCAGATCCACCATATCCCTCTCACCCGGGCAGAGACGGCCTCTCTCCGCTGAGACTCTCGCGTCCCGTTGATTCCGGAGATGGACTCCAGAGACTGCCCCCACGGACTGACTCCACACACTGATTCTGGAGAGGGTCCCCGTAGCGCGACCCAGGCGTGGACGTAGCCTTGGAGGTTGCCGCATCAAGCTCTTTTGTCCTAAGCAGGGGATCGTACACTAGCGCTATGGCCGCCGAGTTCACCCACCTCCATCTGCATACCGATTACTCCCTGCTGGACGGGGCCTGCGACGTCGACAAGCTGGCAAAACACCTGACCAAACTGGGCCAGACCTCCGCCGCGATCACCGACCATGGCAACATTTATGGCGCCGTGCACTTCTTCGACGCCATGAAGAAGAAGAACCTTAAACCGATCCTCGGATGCGAACTCTACATCTGCAAGGAAGAGTCCCACCTGCGCGAACACGCCGACCCTGACTCCAAGTACAACCATCTGCTGGTTCTGGCCGAAAACGAGGCCGGGTACAGAAATCTGGTGCGCCTTACCAGTGAGGCAGCCTTGCACGGCTTCTATAAGAAGCCTCGCGTCTCCAAGTCCTTCCTGGCCCGACACACGGAGGGCCTCATCTGCTTCTCCGGCTGTCTTGCCGGCGAAGTCAGCCAGCACATCATGGCCGGCAACTACGATCGGGCAAAACAATCCGCCGGCGAACTGGAGACCCTCTTTGGCCGCGGGAACTTCTTCCTGGAGATTCAGGATCACCACCTCGAGCCGGACAAGGCCGTAACCGAGGCCATGTTCCGCCTGGAGAAGGACCTCGACATTCCCCTGATCGCCACCAACGACTCCCACTACATCGAAGACCAGGACTCCCGCGCTCACGAGGTCCTGCTCTGCGTGCAGACCGCCGGCAGCATGAATGACCCCAAGCGCTTCAAATTTGATACCCAGGAGTTCTACATCAAAAGCGCGGAGGAGATGCATCGTCTCTTCGCCCACGCACCCGAGGTCTGCACCCGCACCATGCAGTTTCCGGAGCGCTGCCAGCTTGAGCTCTCCAAGGTCAAGAATCCCTTTCCCCGGTTCGATTGTCCCGAAGGAATGGATATCGATACCTACTTTGAGCAGGTCTGCCGGGCCGGTTGGCGTCACCGCCGTGAGACGGCCATCAAACACCTGGAGGACACCGGCAAGCTACGTAAGTCTATAGCGGACTATGAGGCCCGCCTGCAGCGCGAGATAGAGTGCATCAAACAGATGAAGTTTCCTGGCTATTTCATGATTGTATGGGACTTCATTCGCTATGCACGAGAACAGGGCATCCCCGTGGGGCCGGGCCGTGGATCGGCCGCCGGCTCGCTGGTGGCCTACGTCATGGAGATCACCGATATTGATCCCTTGCAGAATGATCTGCTCTTTGAGCGATTCCTGAATCCAGAACGCATCTCGATGCCGGATATCGACATTGACTTTGACATGAACCGCCGTGGGGAGGTAATCGAGTACGTCCGTCAGAAGTACGGGAACGACCAGGTGGCTCAGATCATCACCTTCAACACCATGGCTGCCAAGGCGGCGATCAAGGATGTCGGACGGGCCTTCGATATGCCCTACGGCGAGGTAGACCGCATCGCCAAACTCATCCCGACGACCATCGGCATCACCATCGAACAGGCCCTCCAGGAGAACCCGATGCTCTCGGCAGCCTACGAGGCGGACCCCAAGGTCAAGGAGTTGATCGATACCGCTCAGCGCCTGGAGGGACTTGTGCGCGGCGCCGGCGTACACGCCGCCGGAGTGGTCATCGCACCTCAACCTCTTACTGAGCTTGTTCCAGTAACACGCACAAAAGATGAGGCTATAGTTACCAGCTACGATATGAAGGCCGTGGAGAAGATGGGGCTTCTCAAGATGGACTTCCTGGGCCTGACCACGCTGACGGTGATCGACGACTGCCTGAAGCTGATCCGGTCGAACCGCGGGGAGACGGTCGATCTGGCCACCATCGACCTGGAGGATGAGGCTACCTTTGAGCGGGTCTTTCACCGCGCCCTCACCTCCGGCGTCTTCCAGTTTGAGTCCGGCGGGATGCAGGACGTCCTGCGCCGTTACAAGCCCAACTCCATCGAACATCTCACCGCGCTCAATGCGCTCTATCGTCCCGGACCGATGTCCATGATCGACGACTTCATCGAGCGCAAGTGGGGACGCCGCGAGGTGGAGTATATCCTCCCCGACCTGGAACCGCTGCTCCGCGAGACCCTGGGGGTGATGGTCTATCAGGAACAGGTGATGCAGATCTCCAACCTGATAGGCGGCTACTCCCTGGGCGGCGCAGACCTGCTGCGCCGCGCCATGGGAAAGAAAGACGTCGCTGAGATGGAGAGGCAGCGCGAGGTCTTTCTGGCCGGTGCGGCACAACGCAACTACCCCAAGGCCGCAGCCGGGGAGATCTTCGATCAGATGGCCAAGTTTGCAGGATACGGCTTCAACAAGTCGCACTCGGCCGCCTACTCTCTGCTGGCCTATCACACCGCCTGGCTCAAGACACACTATCCGGTAGAGTTCATGGCGGCGCTGCTCACCTCCGAAACCAGCAAGCCGGAGAACGTCGTCAAATATATCGGGGAGTGCCGCGAGTTGGGGATTGCGGTGATTCCGCCCGACGTCCAGGTCTCGGCGGCTAACTTCACCCCCACCGGCGACTCCATTCTCTTCGGACTGGCCGCCATTAAAAATGTGGGGCATAACGCCATTGACTCCATCCTCAGCGCCCGCAGCGAACTACAGGCGGCAGGGAAGCAGGGCTTCAGCACGCTTTGGGAGTTCTGTGAGAAGGTAGACCTTCGCCTCATGAACAAGCGCGTGCTGGAGAGCCTATGCAAGGCGGGCGCTCTGGACTCCTTCGGCCCCCGTGCCCGTGTCTTTGCCGCCCTGGACAAGGCGATCGAGCGCGCCCAGAAGTCGCAGCGCGACTCCGCCTCTGGCCAGCACGGCCTCTTTGGCATGTTCGACGAACCCGGCCCGGCCCGCAGCGAGGACGAACTTCCGGCGGGGCCGGAGTGGGATGAGCACGTTCGCCTGCAGAACGAGAAAGAGGTTCTGGGCTTCTTCGTCAGCGGCCATCCCCTGGATCGGTATCGGGAGAAGTTGCGCAACCTCAAGGTTGTCGACACGGTGACGGCCTGCGAGATGAAGCCTGAGCCGCAGCAGTTCCGCCGCGGGCGAGGGGAGGATACCTCCCATGAGATTCAGATCGCCGGTGTCATCACCGGCCTCAAGGTCGCCAAGTCCAAGCGTACCGGAGAGATGTACGCCCAGGCTGCCCTGGAGGATACGGTAGGCAGAATTGAACTGATCGCCTTCTCCTCCGCCTACGAAAAGCTCTCCGAGAAGCTGAAGATCGATGTGCCGGTCCTGGTCCGGGGCACCCTGCGCGGCGACGAGGATGCCGCCCCCAAGCTGGCCATCACAGGGATCACGGCGCTGGAGGACGTTCAGCTCAAGCTTCCGGGGGCGCTGCGTATCCGGGTTCCAATGCATAACCCTGACACACAGCTTCTGGGCAAACTGGAGGCGATCTTTCGCTCCGCCCCCGGAGACGGCAAACTGATGCTGCGCCTGGAAGAGCCCAGCCAGTTCGCCGTAGACCTGGAGCCGAAGGGGCTGAACGTGGCTGCGGACGTAGCCTTCATCGAGCAGGTAGAGTCGCTGGTGGGCCGCGGCGCCGTCCAGATTATCCACTGATCGCAATGGCCGGGGCCAGCGCCCCTCCAGTGTGCCCCCCTTCGATCTCCATCTGCTTCCTGGGGATCGGGTGGGTTTCTGGGGACGCGGATGGCTCTTCCGCCTGTGCCGGAGGCCCAGCCTGGCCGGCCGCCGCAGGATCCATTTCTCCCGTACAATCATCTTGGTAAAAGAGATGGCAGAGAACATATCCGCAAAGAACGCTCCTAAGCCCGCAACCCCGGTTCCGGAAGCCTGGGTCAAAACAGAGCTGGCCCGACATCCGCAACGTTGCTATCCGATGGACTTCATTCAGGCTCTCTTTACTGGCTTCAGCGAAATTCACGGCGATCGCCACTTTGCCGACGATCCGGCGATGACGGCTGGGATGGCACGCTTTCACGGTCAGCCGGTGATGGTCATCGCCAATCTGAAGGGCCGTACCGTGAAGGAGCGCGTTGCCCGCAAGTTCGGCTCGCCCGATCCGGAGGGGTACCGCAAGGCTCTACGGGCCATGAAGATCGCGGAGAAGTTTCATCGCCCGATCTTTACCTTCATCGACTGTGCCGGGGCCAACCCCGGTCTGGGTGCAGAGGAACGCGGCCAGGCCGAAGCCATCGCCCGTAACCTGCTGGAAATGTCCCGCCTTCGCGTCCCCACCATCGCCACGATCACCGGCGAAGGCGGCTCGGGCGGAGCTCTCGCGCTCGCCGTGGCCGACCGGGTCCTGATCCTGGAGAATGCAATCTACTCTGTCATCTCCCCGGAAGGCTGCGCCTCCATCATGTGGAAAGATGCCTCCCGAAGACAGGACGCCGCTGTGGCGCTCCGCTACACGGCAGATGACGTCAAGCGCCTGGGTTGCGTGGATGAGATCATCTCCGAGCCGGAAGGCGGCACGCAGAATGACCCGATTCTGGCTGCTAAGCTGCTCGACGAGCGGCTGGTGGCGCACCTGGACGCCTTGCAGCGCCTCCCAACGGACGACATGCTCGCCGCGCGCTACCAGAAGTTTCGCAATATTGCGCAGCTTTATACCGTCGCTTGAGCACAGTTGCGCAGGCTGACGCTGAGGTTCACCAGTTGGGTCTTCCGAGCAGTCAACTGCGTCGCAGACGTCGCCGCTTCAGCGCGATGAACCCGACAGGAGGGGGATCGGCATCCAATCTCTGCGGCCAGATACAACTCGGCCTGGCCTGCTTCATCTCTCCAATCCGCTACAGGACCGTCTGAACCAAAGGAGTCTTTATACCTTTGCAACCCTCACGTCCCTCTGCTCTTCTGCGCCCCTTGCACATGCTCCTCTTCCTTGGTGGGGGAGTGTGGGTCATCGCCGCCCGCGGTCTGGCGCTGCGTGCCGCCAACGGGCTTACGATCCGCTTTAACCTCTCGATCTTCAACGATCTGTTCCAGCAGGCATTCCTTCTCTTCCTTCTGCTTTGGGGTTTCACCACCCTGCGCTGGATCACCTCTCACTCTCCCGCCCCGGATCGCCATAATCGGATCAATGGGTTTCGCACCGCCAACGCTCTACCCAGCCGTGCCACCAGCCGAGAGGAGTGGCTGCGCGGTGTCGCCATCGGATGGGGCATGGTGCTGGCTGCGCTGTTACCTATGGTGCTGGCTGGGTCTCTCCACCCTCAGTTCAACTTTTCCTTCAACAACCTCGGCTTGACGCTGCTCAGCGTGATCACCCTTGCTGTCCTCACGCTCACGATGGAAGTAACCTTCCGCGGCTTCCTCTTCACGGAGTTTCTGGAAGCCACCAGCCCAGGCTTCGCCACCTTCTTCCTCTCGTTTTTCTATGCCAGCCTGGGGAGCCTCCAGCCGGACGCCACCCTGTTCAGCATCCTCAATGCCTTCCTGTTTGGCATCCTCCTGAGCACCTGCTATCTGCGCACCCGGGCGCTCTGGATCGGGTGGGGAATCCACTTCGCCTGGAACACCATATTGGCCGTTCTCTTCGGGCTTCCGCTGGCTGGGGACGCCAGCTACAGCAACATCGTCTTTACCTCCACCTCCGGCTCACCTTGGCTAACCGGTGACGCCTATGGTCCGAACGCAGCGATGCTCACCTCCATCGTGTTGCTCCTTTCCATCGTGGTAGTCCTGCGCGTCACCCGCCATTACGCGTGGGAGTACACCTATGTCGCCCCGGTACCTGGCGGCTACCCCATGGAGGGCGCGGAGCCGGCCACCCCCAGTGCAGCGCCGGCTCCGCTGGTCCAGATTCTCGGCTCCACACCATCCATTCCAGCGCCCGTCACAAACCTTGCACCGCCGGTATCTCCGCAAGAGGATCCATCCTCCCAACCCTGACGTGCTACGCAGCCTGTAAGACCATTCGCTGAGAGTATTCACGAGGATGTTCTGCAACGTCGCGATCCCCAGTGGGCTCGCCTGCGGCGTTGGACAGAAGATGTCCGTGCACGCCCTCGCTGGGGAACTTGTCCACACTGAAAATGCTGCAATCACCTCCTTCGGACAAGGGGGAAAACCCCTCGCTTCGTGTAAAATCGCAGGAGAAGTTCAATCGGCCCTGCGCCCTTGCGACCCTCCTGTTCGGCCCAGCCCACCAGCCCAGCCTGCCACGGATCAAGCACGGTCGCCGCGCGCACCGCAGGCCGCACCTTCTTATCAGGAGATCATCACGATGGCAAAGATTGCCAAGACCGGCGACCGCAAAAAGGTCATGGATACACAGAAGAGCACGGACTGCCCCAAGTGCTCCAAGCCCACCCGCATCGTCAAGCGGGTCAAGGACCGCGAGCGCGGCATTCCGGGGGGAGTCTATATCTCCTGCTCGGCCTGCGACTTCTTCGAGAAGCTTTAATCTTTTTCCTGGATGCAGGGCTTCGGCTAAATGCTTTTCCCATCCACTGTCCATCGGTTGCATATGGACCAGGTCCCAGCTAAAACATCCGCGGTGCCTGCCCGGTGGTGGCGAGGAGTGTCCTCAACCAGCACCTGAGCCGATCACGAAGAGGAAACCGGAGCAGGGAATCAACGCTGGCCCGGGCATACGCAGGTGAACCAGAGGATGTTCCGCTGGTCTGGTTGGGTTGCCTCTGAGCACGTTCAGCAGAGATATCGTCAACGTTCCATCAAAAGGTTCGCCGCCCGGCGGACCTTTTTGCTTGTAGTAGCGTCTCACCAACTGTGCGATTAGGGGGATGTATCCCCGCGAGTAACCTTTCCCACTTGACGACTGTCGTCTTGGGGGAGGAAACTCCTTCACGGTATTAGGAATTTTTTCATTATGGTCATCAGCACTGCCGTTTCACCCGACGTTTCAAAGGTCTTCGCCTCCACGCCACAGTTCACCCGTCCGACCTTTCTGATGTGTCCGCCAGAGTGGTACGGCGTGGATTATGTCCTGAACCCCTGGATGGCGGGCAACGTCCATCGCTCCTCCCGCGATCTCGCCTTCGCCCAGTGGAAGAGCATGCACAACGTCCTACGCAGCGTCGCCGATGTTCGGCTCCTGCGTCCCGAGCCGGGCTGTCCGGACATGGTCTTCCTCGCCCATGGGGCCCTCATCCATCACGGCGTCGCTGCCATCTCCAGCTTCAACCCGCAGCAGCGTCGTGCTGAAACCGCCCATCTGCGCCGCTGGCTCATCAGCGAGGGATTTCTCCTCTGGGAGACTCCGCGTGAGACCCCCTTTGAGGGCGAGGGCGATGTCGCCTTCAACGAAGAGGGAACCGCTCTCTGGGCGGCACATGGCGTGCGTACCTGCCGCGCAGCGCACCGGCATCTGGCGGATGCATGGCAGGTCCCCATCACCTCGCTACACCTCTCCGATCCCCGCTTCTACCACCTGGATACCTGCTTCACCCCGCTGGCGAACCCCACCGGTGCAGGCGGCGGCTACATCCTCTACTATCCCGGCGCTTTTGACGCCGCCTCCATCGCTGCCATCGAAAGCGCCTACCCCGCCGACCACCGCTTCGCTGTCTCCGAACTCGACGCGACCCACATGGCTTGCTGCGCCCTCAATCTGGGCCGCACGATCTTCACCGGTGAGATCACCCGGGAGTTGGCGACTCGGCTCTTCGATGCCGGCTTTGACGTGGTCCAGCTCGAACTCAGCGAGTTCATCAAGGGAGGCGGAGGCGCCAAATCCCTCGCGCTGCGTCTCAGCGATATGCCCATCACCCACGGCCGCCTCGGCCAGCTCGCTGTCTCCTAGAGATCGAACATCTATAAAGCACTTTAGAATCATTTGGATAAGGAACTCAAAAGGCCCGGCATTCGCCGGGCCTTTTGAGTGAAGAAAAGCTGAGAGTCTTCAATCTCCGTCTCACCGCTCTCCTGTCTCAGCGGTCCACACGGGCAACCAGCTCCGGCTCCAGCAGGCTATCCGCGGGTGGTCTTCCCTCCGGGTGCAGCCTGGAGGGGTCGTCCATGTGCAACTGCGCAACCGCGCTCCCAGCGAGTCGTTGGTCATCCGGAGTCACCTCCTCGATTCGTACCTTGGCCAATCCCTCCACGCCGAGTCTCTTCGCTGCCGCGTAGGAGAGATCCACAATCCGGTTCATGGGCATGGGCCCCCTGTCGTTTACCCGGAGGATGGTCGACCTTCTGTTGTTGAGATTCGTTACCCGAACCCAGCTACCCAGCGGCAGCGTTCGGTGCGCACAGGTCATGGCGTACATGTCGTACGTCTCCCCGTTCGCTGTCTTTCGTCCGTTGAAGTCTCCTCCATACCAGGACGCCTTGCCTATCTGAAACCAGTGACGTTTCGCTATCGTCTTCTCGGACGGTGAACTGTTCGACAGGACTGCGTTGTCTCGTTTCACCGTAGGACTTGCAGCGAGGGAGGCCGTCAAACCCAGAGTCACGGCGAGCACACCGACGCGGGAGCGCCTGCGGTCTCTCCTTCCCTGTAGCTCTTCCACGCCATTCATCGTAGGATCACTCATACAGTTATTGTCGCCTCCTGGATGACCTAAGTCAAACAAATAAAAGGCATTTAGGCTCCATTTTCCATTGCAAATTCTGGATGAGTGTGATAGGGTTTTCTCACAGCCGGGTTGCCTCAACGTGTCCGATTTTTCGCCTTCAGCCCCAGCCGCTTCACGCACGCTTCTGACCATTGCGGGTCATGATCCCTCCAGCGGTGCAGGGATCACCGCCGATCTGAAGACCTTCTCGGCGCATCGGTTCTTCGGAACCTCTATTCCAACGGCTCTAACCGTGCAGTCCACGCTCGGGGTGGCTGAGGTTTTACCCATCGACCCTGGCTTTCTGCGCCGCTCTCTCGACTACCTGGTGGCCGATCTCCCACCCGCCGGCATCAAGATTGGCATGCTGGGCTCAGCCACGGCTGCCGCCTCCATCGCGGAGTTTCTGGCAACGTTCCGCGCACTCGCCAATAGGACCGCAAAAGGGAATCAGCGCACCGCCGACTCGCCCCTTCCACCGATCGTACTCGACCCCATCCTCCGCTCCACCTCCGGAGCCGATCTGCTCCCTCCCGACGCCATCGAGTCCCTTCACAGAGTCCTCCTGCCGCTGGTCAACTGGATCACACCCAACTGGAAGGAACTCTCACAGTTGACCGCTCTTCCAGTCGAGACTCTCGCCCAGGCCGAGGCTGCTACCCACGCGCTGGCTCAACGGCACTCTCATCTGCACATCGTCACCACCGCCGGCGAACACTCTCAGCCCACCGATCTTCTCCTCTTGCCCTCGGGAGAGGTGCACCGGTACGCTGGAGAACACATCGAATCCAACGCCACCCACGGCACAGGTTGTGCCTTTTCCTCCTCGCTGCTCTGCCACCTGGTCCTTCGAGACTCCCCATTGGAGGCCGTCCGAGGGGCCAAACACTTTGTCACCGAGGCTATCCGCCATGCTCCCAATCTGGGCCATGGAAAGGGTCCTCTCAACCTCTTCTGGCACCTGCTCTAGCTCCGGCGTCTGCTCCCGGCATCGAGTGCCGCCTCCCGGGTTCGCTTCTGCTACGCTGATTCTGTATGGCATCACCACTGACGCTACAGATTAATGGACAACACCGGAGCTTCGAAGATCTCTCTTCACCTGCAACCTTGAAGACCGTCGTCCTTGCCTTGGCACTTAAAGGCGACCGGGTCGCCGTGGAACTCAACGGTCAAATCATCTCCCGGGAGAGTTGGGAGCAGGTCCAGGTCTCCAACGCTGACCGTCTGGAGATCGTTCATTTTGTTGGAGGTGGAAGTTTAATAAAATGAATATTCTTGAAGTAAATAAAGCGGTTAGCACCTCAACTCAGATCGTTGATTCCGCCTGCTGAACTGTCCGGAGAAGCTGATCCATCCCATTCTCATAGGGCCGGGGCCAGCCTCCCGCCTCCAGCGCCTGCACCGCCGCTGGTCCACGGGTTTCAAGCGTCTCCCGAAGCTCCCTGGATGCGTACAGGCGCTGCACGGACTCTTTAATCTGTTCTACGCTAAACGGTTCAATCAAAAGAAAATCGCGCTCTGGAACCAGGAGCTCAGAGGCTCCGCAGTTGCGCGTGGCAATGGAGGGTACACCGTTGGCCAGAGCCTCGAACAGGGCCATTCCAAAGCCGTCATCCACGCTGGGCAGGATGAACGCATCGCAACTGGCATAGAACTCGCTGATGTCGGGGACGTAGCCGACCATCTCGACGTTGGGCAATTGGCCGAGCAGGTCTTTGAGCACGGGATAGCGAAGGATCGCGTCGCCGGAGCGAATCCGCAACAGGGCGTCCGGCAGCGCCAGTTCCTTCCAGGCCTGCAGCAGATACAGATACCCCTTCCGCAAGGGCTGTCCGCCCACCACCCCCAGCACAAAGGGGGAGCCGGCAACTCTGGGAGATCGCGGCGAGACCTGGGAGCGGCCATACAGGGGAGCCAGCACCATCTTCCGGCGCAGGTGCTCCGGGTAGCTGCTCCGGCTGTACTCTGACGGGGAAAGGATGAAGTCCGCGCGCTCATACTCCTCTACCTGGCGTTCGATGAACCAGGGGGAGTTGGGCCGGAAAACGCCGCCTGCCTTGCGCGCCTCCTCCACCATCATCCGCTGTTGCACCCGGATATCCGGGCAGGCGCGGTCCAGAACAAAGATACCCCCGGAACGCTGAGCGGCCATACCGGTAGCCAGACTGGAGGTGGATGCACCGAGCAGCAGGTCACAGTCCCTCAGCGCTGCTGCAGCGCAGCGGTCAAACAGGGTGGAGTCCAACTCCTCCAGAGCCAGGGGTGTCTTCCAGTGGGTGAGCCCGCTGAAGATGGCAACCGGAGCAGGAATCCACCGGGTGCGAACCGCTGGATCAAACTTCCGCATCCGGCTGCGGGGAGTCGCTGTATAGATGCAGACCTTATGACCACGCCGCGCGAACGCGTTGGCAGGCAGGCTGTAATGCGCCTGGCGTCCAGTGGCAATCACGACCCTCACAGCCTGAACCTCATCCTGACGGAAGAGTATCATCTGGCGGAAACGGGTGGGACTGAGGGTGCCGCCATCCGGGCTGGAATGCCGAATCAGGAGCCGACCCCAAAACCCTGCCAGCGACCGCTCAGAGGCCGGGAAGCACGCTGCGGAACATATCGTCGAGCCACTATACAGAATATGCGTTATCGGACGTTCCTTGTCTCTGGCTTGCCTGCCCCTCAACCCTTCTTTCGCCCCAACCCATTCCTATCCAAGGCTCCTTAAGGCAGTTTCGGTATAGATGTAGATGTCGACTCGACTTCGATGGGCGTTTCCTCCAATCAAAACGCCGCTGCAAGCCCACTTCGGGGTACATCCCCTTTTATAGAACCCATCCACTTCGAAACTGTCTTAGGGTGTCTCGCCCCGCTCAAGCTCCGCTGCCGAATCCTCATCCAGGTACATCGTGGCGTTCGGGTGGGTTCGGAGAATGCTTGCCGGGCAATGGGTCGAGATCGGGTCGTAGAGTGCTCGCCGTACGATCGCCGCCTTTCTCTTCCCGGGGACCGAGAGGATCAACTCCGGCACCTGGAGCAGCGTTGGAATGGTCAGCGTCAGGGCCTGCCTCGGAACCTCTTCGAGGCTGCCGAACCAGCCCTCTGCAAGCTGCTGCTCACGGCAGGCAGCGTCGAGTGTCACCACCTTCATCGGCTTCGGATCCGCAAAGTCTGCCTCATGAGGCTCATTGAAGGCGAGGTGCCCGTTCTCGCCGATTCCCAGCAGGCAGATCTGCGGATCGGCAGCGCGGAGTCTCTCGCTGTACTCCAGGCAAATCTCATCGACGTTCGCGGCGTTCCCGTCGATCTCCGCAAAGGCCCCCATCCGGACCCGGCTGGTCAGCCGGTCTCGCAGATAGCGACGAAAGGAGCCTGGATGATCCCGATCGAGGCCAATGTACTCATCCAGGTGGAAGCCATGCACCTTTGCCCATGGAAGCCCGGCAGTGGAGGTCAGGGCGAGCAGCATCTCGAACTGGGACGAGCCGGTGGCAAAGATCACGCCAACCGAGTCCCTCCTGGCGCCCAGCTCCCGCAACGCCTCTGCCACGGAGGCGGCCGCGGCCTCACCCGCAGCCTTGGCCGTTGGATACACTTCAAGCTTCATAAGCCATCCTCCTCGCAAATCCTTCTGCTGGTCCCCGATGGAACCTTGCGCCCGGTTCGCTCTTCCAGGTACCACCCGCAACCTCATCCCAGGGCCAGTTACCCAGCTTTAGGTCCTGGACGACTATCCCTTTAGCCCAACCTTGTCCGGAGAGGCACTCAAGGGGTTGCACCAGCCACAACCAGGCTGACCACTTCGATCTCCCCGCCGGGTGCCCATCGGAACTGGACCAGGTCGGCAGAAGCACCGACCTGCAGGACCCCACGTTGCCTAACAAAGCGCCCCGGATTCGCGGTGGCCATGCGGATCGCGTCCTGCAGCGAAAACCCCGGCAGACGCGC
This sequence comes from Acidobacteriota bacterium, assembly GCA_021806005.1. Classification (GTDB taxonomy): domain Bacteria; phylum Acidobacteriota; class Terriglobia; order Terriglobales; family Acidobacteriaceae; genus Granulicella. Next base: position 56,620 of record JAJZDM010000007.1, read on the forward strand.
CACATTGGCGATGCCCGAGATCAGAGGCAGGGCTGCGCCGGCCAACGTCTCCGTCCCTTCGATGTAGATTTGGCCGTCAGCGGTCAACTCCACGGCTCCTCCGACCGCTGTGCGATAGCAGCCCGGAGCCGACCCCGCGAGGGCGACCGTATCGGAGACAAGGATGCTTCGATCGACCCCCTTCGCGCGCAGCATCGCCTTGAGCGTATCCGGGGAGAGATGATGCCCGTCGCCGATGAATGAGGCCGAGAGGCGATCGTCGGCGAGCTGTGCCCATAGCAGGTTGGGATGCCGCGGAAGTTCGGCCGCCACGCCGTTCCCAAGGTGGGTGGACAGAGTGGCGCCCGCCTCAGCCGCCGCATGGATGCGGGTTGGATCGGCATCGCTGTGGCCGATCGCCACCATGCAGCCCCTGCGCACAAGATGAGCGATGTAAGGCAACGCCTGGGCATGGTGCGGAGAGACCGTCACCATGCCTACCAGGTCGCCGCAGGCCGCCTGCCAGCGCTCAAACTCCGCGATCTCAGGAGGCCTCACGTGGTCGCGCGTGTGGGCGCCCCGCGGGCCATCCGTAGCCGAGATGTGTGGACCCTCCACATGCACATAGGGGGCTACATGCCTTACCAGTGGGGATCGATGCCGCGCCTCGGCGATCGCGCGAAGAGCGGCGATGATCCGGTCTTCCGGGGCCGTAATCACGGTTGGGAGGAACGTGGTCACCCCGACGGCGAAGAGGCGCTGTGTGAGCTCCATTACCAGATCGGGAGTGATGAATTCGGCATTCAGATCGCAGCCGGCGTAACCATTCACCTGCAGGTCAATGAACCCGGGCGAGATCCACAGATCTTCACCTGGAGGCGCGGGAGTAATCTCCCGGATGATTCCCTTCTCGATGAGGATCTCGACGGACTTGCCGCTGATCGGATCGCGTCCCTGAAGCGTCTTTGAAGCCATCTCGGTTCGCGCCAAGTCTACCATCCTTTCTGGCATCCAATTGGACATCCTTTCGGGCGATTCCCAGACAGGCCTTCCAGCGGCGGTGTGTACCCCTCGAATGCGCCTCAAAAGATCGAAGTATCGCGTTTCAAGCGCGAAGATGCTATAGCGTTAAATCACTCACGCTGAAGGCGTGCCGGAAGCAGCGGCGACCATCCCTTGAGGAGGCTCCCCTCTGAAGACGCTCAACCCGAACCGACGTGATTTTCTCCGTGAAGCCGGAATGACCGTGGCTGGCTCTGTCGCAGTTCCATCCTGGCTGGGAAGACCAGCGCAGCGTGCTCGGGATGGGGCGGCATCCCCTGTTGCCCACTCCGGACCAGTTCCGCGCCCCATACTTGGACTGATGGTGGATGCCGGGCGAGTTCCAGAGAAGCTCGACTACTACCGCAGGGTGATCGATTTCTGCGCGGAGTGGGAATGCAACACGCTTCAGTTCCGCATCGCCGACGACCAGGGCAGCGCATTGCGCTTTGCCTCCGTTCCCGGTCTGGTCACGCATAAGAATGCCTTTGCGCCAGAACAACTCAAGGATCTTGCCGACTACGGTCAACGACGGGGCGTGGATCTGCTGCCCGAGATTGAATCCTTCGGGCACACCGGCTACATCACGCGATCCCCTGTTTATGCGCACCTGCTGGATCGCGACCCCAACGGCACGGCGGATTTTACCGGCCTTTGTCCGGTCCATCCGGAGACGCTGGCCCTGATGACCAGGCTCTATGGCGAAGTTGCCTCTATCTTTCCTTCGATCTATCTGCACGGCGGCTGTGACGAGGTGAACTGGGGAGGCTCCGCGCTCTCCCGTCAGGCTCTGCACAGCCGGAGCCGAGCCCAGGTCTGGGCGGATTACCTCAACGCCCTCCACCAGGTAGCGGCTGAGCTCAGCAAGGAGTTCATTGTGTGGGGGGACTATGTGCTGCACAAGCTGCCCCAGGTGCTCCCCTTGCTCGACAAGCAGATCATCATCATGGACTGGGACTATGCGGCCAACGATGCGGTTCCCCTCCGGCGCTCGCTCGATCAGGTTGCAGCGCACGGTGCGCGGGCGATCGGAGCGCCCGCGCTCTCCTGCTACCGATGGGGTCCCAGGGTGGGCGGCGAGCAACTGCGCAACGTCGACGCGTATGCGAACGCGTATCTGGCCTCGAGCAACCCCGCATCTCTCGGAGTTGTCGTCACCAACTGGGTCCCCAGCAGGTATCTGCAAAACTCCATCTGGGACAGCTTTGCCTATGCCGCCGTTGCCTTAAGCAAAGGAACGGCAACCGCGCAGACCTCGGGACTCCGCCGCTTCGTAGAGAAGCACTACCAGGCCACATGGAACGAGGAATGGAGAGAGGTCTTCGAGAGCCTGTACAACGCCGCGCCTTACTGGCCTGGAGCTTCCACCACCTCCTGGGAGGGGATCGAGTTGCCGGTTCCGTGGAGCAGTGACGCTCAACTCACCGCCCTTCTGGCGTCCGGCGCCCCGGCACAGAACCCGTTTACACGGCTGGCCAGCCTGCTGGTTCTGCTGGAGCCTGGTGTAATGGACAATCTCCCTGACTTCCAGGCGTTTGCTCTTTGCGTCCAATATCTGGAGAGGATGTACTGGCGCCAGACTGTCGTACTGGAACTGGCGACGCAGCGCCCACTGAAACAGGACCGCGCGGCGTTGCTCATGGAGGCGATCGCCACCCGGGACGAAGCTCTCACCCAGGCTCTCACCGACGCCTGGAGTGTGGGCCGTTTTGCCGACTCGGCCGCGGCATCGCAGCCGCTGTTCGGTCTGCGAGCGAAGGATCAGATGCTCTTTCAGTGGAAACAGGCCTCGCATTACTCGGCCTCGCTGGCGCGGAATCCAGACAGGTTCTACAGATTGCTGCAGGAATAGCGATGGCTGCATCTCCCATGCGGAACCAGGGAAGTTCCGCTGCTCGAAGCTCTGAAGCTGGCTCCGGGAAGCGTCGAACGCCACAGTCTCATCCGTTCCGTTGCTGAACTGGCCCACTTCTTTAATGCCAGACGCAAACAACTCCTGGCGCTTTGTCCCCATCTAACCAAGAGCGTCTTGTTTCAACTTTGGATGCGTCTAAGGATCAGACGCGTTGATGTTCTCAGACCGGAAAGTCTGGTAACCTGAGCTAGTCTGGATGTTGAGGAGGAGAGTGTCGGTGCAATGGAATGCCAGAAAGCTGCTGGGTGGCCTCTCGAAGTGCGCCCTTTTGCTGCTTTCGATTCTGGTCATCGGCTGGGGCCTGGGCGCGAAGCTCGATCTCTACCACGCCGGCAAGCACCAACTCCCCACAACCGATTCGACGGCCAAACTCTCTGCGGAGACTCGCTCCACCCCTGTGCTCCTTTCGGCGCCGCAGCGGTCTAGACCGCGTGTGACTTCGGATTCGGTCATTCTGGCCAGCGTTCATTTTCATCTGCCGGAGGCTCGGTTCTCTGCATCCGTGATTCGGCAGATGAGAGACAGGCGTGTTGATGAGCAGCAAAATCACATCTACGGCCAAAATTGTATGCGACGCCCTCCGCCCGTTCTCTCCTGATCTGGTTCTGGATTCTTCGTCCCGCGTATCAAGGATCATCCGTCATTAAAGGCTGAATTGCTCTCGAGCCTGCCTTGAAGGCAGATGATTCTGAGTACGATATACATAACTCATCAGCAGGTTCTCGCGATGGTTCTTCGCGCTGGCGGTGCAATCTTCTCACCGCGTTTGATGCTGATGAGGATGCATGCCGGGGATTGTTTCCAAAGTTTTTCCTGGGATCGCTGAGGCAACCAGCGATCGCCGGGTGAGGGCTCAGGAACGTGCGGGTCTTAGATGGCAAAATACGCGGTGGGTTCAAGATCTCCAGCGTTCTGGGGCAAGGTGCGGTGCTCGCAGGCGTGGGATGCTTCCGGATGGAGTTGCCGTCCCGGCGCTCTTCTCGCGACGCATCAGGACCAGCGGCTCCTGGATCCGCTGCAGCCGGGCTTTTGTCTCCACAAGAGCGTCACGAAACGAACTCCGGAACGATGAGCCACGGACGGATCCGATTCGAAGCTCAAGGTATCTCTCCCTCTCCCACCGCAAACCCCCGGGTGCTCCCGGCTGGGTCCCAAGGCTATGCCCGGAGCCCACACAGCCCCGCTCACCTTCTTTTCCCTGTCGTTGACTGGACGATCTCACTCCCCTCTCGAGTGGCCGTCCGGCGTGATGCGGGGAACGGTCTGGCAGCTCTGCCGCCCGGTGTCCCGCACTTCTCCCTCTACGCCCCAACTCTTCCCTTCCCTGGCGGAGGCGCCGCAAGGCGTTTTGTCAGGCGCTCCTCCCTGGAGGAGCCTCCGAGAGTTGACCCTTCTCTTTGCTAATCCGGCATCCCGTGCACCTTTATTGATCAACAGGAGCTCTACCCAATGCGCTATCCGCACTCAGTACTATCCGTCACGGCTTCCCTTTGCGCTGTCTTCGGGATCACATCCTGCCATAGCGGCGACGCCGCTCCTGCTCCAAAAGCCGCTTCGGCTCCCTCGGCCCTGGTTGCCGTGGCTCAGCGCGGCAATATGGCCTACTCGGTCACGCTGGTCGGACAGTTTCAGCCCTACCAGGTAGTCGATGTCCACCCCAAGGTCAGCGGATACATGGAAAAGATCAACGTCGACATCGGCGACATCGTGCACAAGGGAGAGACCCTGGCGATTCTTGACGTTCCCGAACTGCGGGCCCAGTTGCGGCAGTCGGCCTTTGAGCTGCAGCAGAGCAAGCAGGCGGTACAGCGCGCGCAGCAGGAGATCAATCGCGCCGTTGCCTTGAACTACGCGCTGCATGCGGAGTCCACCCGGCTGGACAAGGCTGCCGCGACGCAGCCCGGCCTGATCGCGCAGCAGGAGCTGGATGACGCGCGGGCCAAGGACCTGGACTCCAAGGCGCAGATTGAAGCGGCAACCGCGGCGATGGCCGCCGCCCAGCAGCAGGAGGCGGCAGCCCAATCCGACAACGAGCGCTTCACGGCGCTGGAGAACTACACGGATGTGGTTGCTCCGTTCGATGGTGTGGTGATCTGGCGCTACGCGGATACCGGAGCGCTGATCCAGGGTGGAACCACCACCAACGACGCGGCGCTGCCCATCGTCCGCCTGTCGCAGAGCAACCTTTTGCGTCTGCGCTTTCCGGTACCGGAGAATGACGTGCGGACCATCCATCTGGGCGATACCGTCTCGGTGCGTGTCGATGCCGTCCATCGTTCCTACCAGGGAAAGATCGTTCGCTTTACGCGCAGCGTGAACTTCGAGACACGGACCATGGAGACGGAGATCGACATTGAGAATCCGAAACTCACCCTCACACCTGGAATGTACGCGGTGGCAAACCTGCCGCTGTCGACGGCTGAGAATGTAGTCACGGTCCCCGTAGAAGCCCTGGCGCTGAATGGAAGCCAGGAGACGGTCTATGCGCTTGACAGCACCAATCACGTGCATATCCGGAATGTGACGCTTGGGATCATTGGGCAGAAGCTTGCTCAAGTTAACAGCGGGTTGGCTGTTGGCGATCGTGTGATCGATGGGGGTCAGGAAAAATATCGGGAGGGTGAAGTTGTGGACCCGCGGATTGTCTCCACGCTGGCATCCGAAACCTCCCAGCAGACCGGCGGCATGATTGACATGAAAAAAGAAGAGGCAGTCACCGATGCGTCCTTGGCGCCCAGCTAAAGCCCGTGCCTCTGCGCAGTAACCCGCCAGTCCCTGGCGGGCGAGCCTACTCTTCACTTCGGCTACCCATACTAGGAGTATTTGTTCCATGCCAAAGTTTGCATTGAAGTTTCCGTTCTTTATCATCATGCTCTGCCTCATGGTAACCCTGGTTGGCACGGTCACGGTCTCCAGGATGCCGGTGGATCTGTTCCCCGAAATCGATATGCCAGTGGTGGTGGTGGCTACGTTCTACAACGGCATGCCTCCGCAGCAGATCGAAGCAGATATCACCAATACCTTTGAACGGTTTTTCACCCTGGCCACCAATGTAGATCACAGCGAATCGCGATCGATGACTGGGGTAAGCATCATCAAGATCTACTTCAAGCCGGGCACCGACCCCAACGCGGCTGCCAGCGACGTAGCCAATCTTGCCATGGCTGACCTGCGCCGTCTGCCCCCCGGTACTCTGCCCCCAGTGGTGTTGGCCTTGACGGCGTCCAGCCAGCCCGTCTGTCTGATTACTCTGGACGGTAAGGGGCTGAATGAGACTCAACTCAAAGATCTGGCGCAGTATGAGGTGCGCGATCAGGTTGCCAACGTCCAAGGAGCCTCTGTAATCCAGCCCTTTGGAGGAACGTACCGTCAGATCCAGATCTACGTGGATCCGCTCAAGATGATGGCTCACAATATGAGCGTCAACGACGTGGTCAAATCCGTGAATGCGTCGAACCTGATCCTGCCCGCGGGCGACGTCCGTATCGGCAGCAAAGACTACAACATCTACGCCAACAGCCAGTTTCCAAACGCGAAGATGATGAATGAGATGCCGGTCAAGACGGAGGGGAACTCCTCAGTCCTTGTCCGTGATATCGGTCGAGCCGAAGATTCAGGCGCGCTGCAATACAACATCGTGCGTATCAACGGGCAACGATCTGTGTACGTACCGATCTTCTCGCAAGGTGGCAATGCGAACACGATCAATATCGTCGATGGCATGAAAGAGGATATCAAGCACCTGGTCGATGTTCCGAAGGCCTTGAAAGTCGCTGTCGCATTCGACCAGTCGATCTTTGTGAAACTCGCCATCCGAAACCTGATCAAGGAAGCCAGTATCGGCCTGGTGCTCACCGGGATCATGATCCTGATCTTCCTCGGCAGTCCGCGAGCCACCTTTGCGGTCATGCTGTCCATCCCGCTCTCGGCCCTGGTTTGCCTGCTGGTCTCCAATCTCCTCGGCGGGACGATCAATACCATGCTGCTTGGCGGGCTGGCGTTGGCCTTTTCCCGGCTTATCGACGACTCGGTCGTCGTGCTGGAAAACATCTTCCGATATATGGAGATGGGAAGCCCACCGGAGGAGGCCGCAGAGAAGGGCGGAATGGAAGTGGCCCTTGCCGTTCTTGCCGCAACATCCACTACGGCAATTGTGTTCTTCCCTGTCGCGTTTCTTACCGGAATCAGCAAATACATCTTCACACCGCTGGCGTTGGGTGTGGTGATCTCGATCTTTGCCTCCTACTTCTTCGCCATGACCGTGGTGCCGCTTTTCTGCGCCAAGTTTGTCCGGCTATCGCATAACGCGGAGGGACATGAGGGCGACGGAGATTACGGCAGCGCTGGACTCCATCATGCCAAGGCATCTTTCTTCCAAAGGTTCATAGCCCGCTTTAATCAATACTTTCAGCGGTTTCTCGACGTCTATGAGAAGCTTGCCTATCGCGTTTTGAATCGGCCGGCGATCACAGCGATGGTGATCCTGGGAGGCTTGGCAATTACCTTCTTCAGCCTCTTTCCCTTCCTGGGACGAGCCTACTTCCCTCGCACGGATCCAGGTCAATTCGTAGTTGACCTGCACCTGCCGAGCGGAACCCGTATCGAGGTCAGCAATGAATATGCTGCTAAGGTAGAGAATATTATTCGCAGCGTGGTCAAGCCAAAAGACCTGGGCATGATCGTCTCCAACATTGGCGTATATCCAGATCTCTCGTCACTCTTTACGACGAACTCAGCGATGGATACTGCATTTATCCAAACCAGCCTTAAGGAAGACAGTAGCAAGGGCAGTTATGAGTATATGGATCTTGTCCAAAAGGCACTGTCCAAGCAGATGCCCGAAGTTACAGCTTATTACTATGCGGGAGGCTTGATTGACAGCGTCATCAACGAGGGATTGATTGCTCCCATCGATGTTCAGGTGACATCCATGAACATGCGCGGAGCATTCAATTTAGCGCAAAAACTTGCCTCAGAGATCAAGACGATCCCGAATGTGAGCGCCGCATTTGTTCCGCAGGATCTGAATTATCCAGGTATTGCGCTCGATGTAGACCGCCAACGAGCCAGTCTGATCGGACTCTCGGCGCAGGATGTGGTCGACGATGTTGTCACGGCGCTCACCTCCGATGGCATGATCGCTCCGAGTTACTGGATTGACCCGGTCAGCGGTAACAACTACTTTGTCACGGTTCAATACGCGAATCGCTGGATCAACAACATGTCGATGCAGGATCTCGGGAACATACCTCTTCGCGGCACCCAGCCCCCGGGATACAGCCCGACCAACATCGGACGCATGGCAGCCGATATGCCTACCAACTTCCTGCGTACCGATCATAGTTCCGGCTACACGCCGCTCAGCTCCGTGGCAGACCTCGTTCAGATGAATACGCCAACTGAGGTGGATCACTATCAGATCCAGCGGGTGATGGACATTTATGTCTCGACGAAGACGGAGGCTCTCAACGGCGTCATTGCGAGAATCCAAACGTTGCTGGACCACACCGAGCACGGTCGCAATACAGTTCTGATGGTGCGTGGCGCCCCGATCAACATGATCCTGGCATTCAAGGAGTTTGGCCTTGGCCTGATCGTCGCGATTCTGATGGTCTACCTGGTGCTCATGGCGCAGTTCCGTTCCTTCATCGATCCGTTCATCATTCTCATGGCGGTTCCACCGGGACTCGTTGGAGTGCTTCTGTTCCTGCTGCTTACCGGATCAACGCTCAACATCATGTCCCTGATGGGCGTGATCATGATGACCGGAATTGTCGTCTCCAACAGCATTCTGATCGTGGAGTTTGCGGGACTTCTCCATGAGCAGGGCAAGTCGTTGTTGGATGCCGTGGTGAGTTCCTGCAAGATTCGCCTGCGTCCCATTCTGATGACCTCGATGGCCACGCTTCTGGGTATGATTCCGCTGGCCCTGGGACTCGAGGCCGGAAGCCAACAGTACGCTCCGCTGGCGCGCGCCATCATCGGCGGCCTGGGGCTTTCCGTGGCCGTCACTGTGTTTTTGGTCCCTGCGGTCTACCTGGTCATCCACGGTCTCCGTAAGTCAAATGCCACCGGCGTAGAGGGAGTTGAACATGCATAATCATCGCAAGACCATTGGCTTTGGCGCCGTCTTGGCCATCGCAATCGCCTGCGGCGTTCTGCCCGGTTGCAGCCTGCAGGCTCAGAACAAGGCGCTGCCCGACGCACCAACGGTGAGCCTGCTCTCCAGTGCCGCTCAAAACCCGCCGGATCCCGTTCAGGCCGCCGGGCTGCCGGATCAGTCCATGAGCGCCCCCCCCGCCAGCCCGGGGAGCAGCGCTCCCCGGCTGACGATCGCCCAGGCGGAGCAGCTAGCGCTCAAGAACAATCCGAACATCAGTGTGGCCCAACTGCTTGCGCTCGCCCAGATACAGGTAACGCGCGAGGTCCGCTCCATGGAGCTTCCTACCCTCACCGGCTCGCTCACCGCTGTGGACGCCAACCTGAACGGGCGAATTGCGGCCGGCGGCCTTCCCAACGCCAGGATCCTTAATCGTGCCGCGGGCGGCGTCATGGTTGATCAACTGATCACCGACTTCGGGCACACCGGCAATCTGGTGCGCAGCGCGCAGTTCAACGCCAAAGCTCAGGCTGAGAGCGAAAAGGCCACGGAGCTGGATATCACGCTTGTCACCGACCAGGCCTTCTACTCGGCTTTGACGGCGCAGGCCGTACTCAAAGTAGCGCAGGAGACGGTGAAGCAGCGCGAATCCACGGACCAGCAGGTCAAGGCCCTGACCACGGCGAAGATCCGTTCCGATCTGGACCTGAGCTTCGCCGACGTTCAACTCTCGCAGGCCAGGCTGCTTCTGCTCAACGCCCAGAACAACCAGCAAGCGACGATGGCCGCGCTGGACGATGTTCTTGGCTCTGAAAAGAGCGCGGAGTACTCGCTTGTCGATGAGACGAATAATAACCCGGAGCCTGCTCCGGATGACCCGGAGGCCATGGTAAAGGTGGCCTTCACCCAACGGCCGGACCTTGCCGCCCTGAACGAAAGATACATGGCGGACGAGCATTACAGTAAAGCCGAACGCGACCTTTGGATGCCCAGCATCAACGCGCTTGGCGCCGCGGGCGGCGAACCCGTACGCTCCGACACGATCCAGCGGTCCTGGTATGGTGTAGCCGGGGTGAACGTCAATGTCCCCATCTTCAACGGCTTTCTCTTCAACGCCGAAGAGAACCAGGCCAAGCTTCAGGCCAGAGCGGCGCAGGAGCAGGTACGGAGTATGCGGGATACCATCGCCCGCGATGTGCGCACCGCCGTTCTGAACGCACAGACCGCCTATCAGCGCATCAACGTTACGGAACAGATGCTCAACCAGGCCAACTTCGCTCTTGCCCTGGCCTCTGCCCGTTACAAGCTGGGGCTGAGCGGCATCGTCGAGATCAGCCAGTCTCAGCTCAATGCGACCCAGGCTGCTATCGACAACGCAAATGCCCGCTACGCTTATCAGTCTGCGATGGCGGTTGTTCGCTATGAGATAGGCCAGTGAAACGTCCTCGGAAGGTTGAAGACGCGTGCGATCGGCGGTTCCGGATGAGGCCGGAGCCGTCGATCGCAGCGGCGCTGGAATGAAACAAGACGAACCCGCAGCGCCGGCAGACAGGAAACAGGGCATCGCCGGCAGCGGGGCGTATGTCTCAGGCTGCAACTGGCTCTCAACTCCGGCTTCCGGCGGCTGCAGCGATCATGATCGGCCAAGGTATAGATTCCCACGTCGTCGAACCGCTCGGCGGCAGCTTCTACTGGAGAACCGTTTGGTATGCATAAAGAGATTCGATTCAAGCAAATCCTGTTCGCAACGGACTTTCTGGAGAGCTCTCGCCTGGCCCTGGACTACGCCGTGGCCATTGCGAGTCACTTCAAGGCTTCCATCGTCATGCTCCACGTGGTGGAGCTGATGCCGGCCGCCGTAGAGGCGGAGATGATCACCAAACGGTACAGCCAGACGCGGCAGACGGCTTATCAACGCCTGGCGGCGCTTGCGGACAGCGTGCGGCGCCTCGGGGTCAACGTCACCACACTGGTCGAGAATGGAATTCCCTCCGACGTCATCCTTCAGGTCGCTAAACAGACGCAGGCCGATCTTCTCGTCCTTGGGGTGCATGGCGTCTACCGTGGATTAGGGCACCTTCTCATCGGTTCGAACACGGAGAAGCTGCTGCTCAGTGCGGAGTGCCCCACGCTGACGGTGGGCGCTCATGTGTTGTCCGGCGTCGATCTCTCGCTTCCCATGGACAGGATCCTTTACTTCTCGGACTTCACCCCGGAGGCCGCTGCCGCAGCGCCCTACGCTGTCTTTTTACGCCAGGAGTTCGGGATTCCGGTGGATGTGTATCAGCTTCTTCCAGTTGCAGCGGTAAAAAACCGCCGTCTAAGCAAGAACCTGG
>JAJZDM010000105.1 GCA_021806005.1 Acidobacteriota bacterium
ACTACTCCGGCCGGCACGGTCACCTTCTATGTGGACAACGTAGCGCAGCCGCCGGCCACGCTGGTCAATGGAGCCTACACGCTCACGCTTCCCACGCTCACCGCAGGCTCGCACACCCTTTCTGCGGGCTACACCAGCACCAACAACTTCTCGCCCTCCACCACCACCTCGATTCTCACCATCAACGTCAGCACGCTGGCCATCACAGCCACCGTCACCTCGGCTACCTCCTCGATGTACGGCCAGGCGATCGCTCCCCTCGCGGGCGCTCTCACCGGCGTCCTTCCGCAGGACGCTGCCAACGTCACGCCTCTCTTCTCCACGGAGGCATCCTCCACCGCGGCGGCAGGGACCTATCCCGTCACGGTCACGCTGAACGGCAGCGCAGCCAACAACTACTCCGTCACCCTCACTAACGGCATGTACACCATCACCCCGGCCACCACCACCACCAGCCTGACCACCTCCAACAACGCCACCAACGTTGATACCTCCGTGACTCTCACCGCGACGGTCACGTCCAGCACGGTCGGCACGCCCACCGGCACAGTCACCTTCTACTCGGGAACCACCGCGCTGGCCACCGAGGGGCTCTCCGGCGGTATCGCCACCTACAACTCCACCAGCCTTCCCACTGGTTCACTCGCCCTCACCGCAACCTACAACGGAGCCACAGACTACGCAACCTCCACGTCAACCCCGGTCAGCGAGACCATCTCGCAGCCGATCGTCACCGGGACGCTCTCCTCACCCAGTGTCTCCCTCTCGACGGGCTCGACGAGCACGGTCACGCTCAACCTGACCGCGCAGGGAGGATATACGGGGACGGGGACCTATAGCTGCACCTCGCTGCCCGCCGAGATGTCCTGCAGCTTCTCACCGGCCAGCTCCACCTTCAGCGCCTCGGCCCCCACAGCCACCACCACGCTGACCATCTCCACCACCGGCGGCAACAGCACTGCGGAGACGACCTCTTCGCGGCTGGCTCTGCCACCAGCGCCGGGCCACAGCGGACGACGGAATACCACCCTCGCCGCCGGCCTCTTCTTCCCCGCGGCCTTCGCCGGTCTGATCGGCTTTGCCCGGCGCAGAAAGAGCTGGCCACGCAGCGTCGTTCTGGCCGTGCTCTCGATAGCCACCCTCGCCGGAATGGCGGCTCTCAGCGGCTGCGGCTCCTCTGGAACATCTGGCACTCCTGCGGGGACCTACACCATCGAGGTGCAGATTACCGCCGGAACCATTCAGTTGGTTCCACTCACCGTCACCGTGAAGTAACCGCAGAAACTGCACCAAAGAACGCGCATCAAGCTCAGAGGGGGCCGCAACCGCAGCCCCCTCTGGCGTCTCTATCTCTGCACACTGATCGCGCCGCCGGAACCCACCCCGTCAACGACAGCCCTCTTCCGCTCACCCACCACGCCGCCAGAACCCTCTTCGGCTCCGCCCACCACGCAACCATCGCCACGAACTTAAGGGCCGGCCACCAGCCCCCCCGGGGCCGCAGGCCCTTCCGCGCTGCCGCAGGCCGGAGCATAGCCGCAGGCGAAGCGACCAAATTGCCTTCCTTCCCCTGCCGATACCACCGTCCCCTGCACACCTGCCCGCGCCGTCATCAAGGACTCTTTCATCCTCCCAATCCGGCACAAACAGGAACCAACTGCACCCGCCACGTCCTACTCTTCCGGAGCGTCGTAGCAGACCCGTCCCGGAACGCACCGCGCCAGATGCACGTAATGCTCATCCGGCCCGGCAGGTCCCTGCGTCAGCAGGCACCAGTACGACGCGGCCGCATGCGTACCCGGCTGCCACGTCTCGGAGAACCGTGGACTGGTGCCATACATATTCTTGGTGCACAAGCAACGGCAAGGCTCCCTCTTTACTCCAGCGGCCATCTCTGCTGCGCTCATAGCTGTCCTCTCTCCTTCAACCCGCCGCGCTGGGATCGCGGCCCATCTGTCCCGCAGCCAGCAGAATGGTGCGATAGATCGCCACCGGGAACAGTTGTACCTTGTACGCATTCATGGAGAGCGGCTGTGCGCCCTGCATCGCGGTCTGCAGCGGACCGCCCTGCATGGCCGCCTTCCCCGCCGCGCGCGCCGTCTCTTCTGAAATCGGCTTTCCCGCCAGTACGGCCTCTGCCTCCGCCGAGTGGCGCACCACGGGCGAGGCCGCGCCCATCACAATCGCGGCCTTCCGGCAGACGTTGCCGTCCATCTCCAGCACCACGCCGGCATCAGCGATCGCCCAGTCGTTGCTCTGCTTCTCTCCATACTTCTGATATGCCGAGCGCGTGCCCTTGGCAGGTCGCGGGATCACTACCGCGGTCAGCAGTTCATCCGGCTCAACCACATTGAACTTCGTCGGGTTCGCGTCCGGATGGACGTACAGATCCTTGATTGCCACCATCCGCTTGCCGCGCCCGGCAGAGCTCAACTCGACGCTCGCGTTCAGCCCCAGCAGCGCCACCGCCGACGAAGACGGCGCCACCGACGGGCAGCTACCGTAGTCCATGATGGCGTGATACTGGTTCAATCCTTCAAAGGCGAAGCAGATCTCCTTGCCCTTGCGCAGGCACTGGAACTCCTCGGACCGGAAGTACCAGCACTGCAACTGTTGCAGCAGATTCCCGCCCAGAGTCGCCATATTGCGAATATGCGGTGTCGCCACGCTGCCGCAGGCGTCGGAGAGAATCGTATACTCGGACCGGATCAACGGGTGCTCACTGATCTCGGTGAGCGTCGTCAGGGCTCCGATCGTCACACCCTGCGGCGACGGATGAATCCCGCGTAACTCGGCGATGTTGCGGATATTCACCAGCCTGGAAGGTGTCGCCGTGCCATTCTTCATCCGGTCCAGCAGATCCACGCCGGCCGCCTTCACCACCGAGCTATCGTTCAACTGCGACAGCGCGCCGTCCACCGTCGTGCAGTCCACAAGCGAGAACTGGTTCATGCCGTCTCCTTCTTCTGTTGGCTATGGGCCAACGCAGTCAACACCGCCGCTGGTGTCATCGGCAGGCTCCGCATGCGGACCCCGGTGGCGTTGTAAAAGGCATTGGCGATGGCCGCCGGCGTCGCAATAATGCCGCCCGGCTCGCCGATGCCGGATGCGTCGGTCGAACTCTGGCCAATATAGGACTGGACCAGATGAACCTCGATCTGCGGAATCTCCCGCGAGCCGGCAATCTGGTAGCGATCCAGATTCGGGTTCACCATCAGTCCATAGTTGGGATCCAGCAGGCGATCTTCATACAGCGCATAGGACATACCCTGGATGACGCCGCCATTAATCTGGCTCTTCGTCTGCTGTGGATTCATGGGGCGGCCACAGTCGTGGGCCGCCAGGATGCGCTTCACCCGGATCAGCCCGACCTCAACGTCCACCTCGATCTCGGCAACATCGACGCCTCCATAGGTCTCATACGCCTTTCGGTCGTAGTCGGGGATGCGCCTCGCCTGTGCGGAGACCTCACTGGTGTTCATCTTTGCAGCCGCGCGGCGAAACGTGATCGGCGCCATCTTGCCGGATCGGCTTCTCACCTCACCATCCACCAGTACCAGATCCTCCGGGGTTGCGCCCAGCGCCGGAGCCACGCCGGCCAGAAACTTCTGCGCCGCCTGCCACGCCGCATCGCGCACCGCCGGCGTCAGCGACGCCGTCGTCACGCTGCCGCCGGAGTTCGGCCCCACCGGATAGTTCGTATCGCCGATCTTCACCGATACCTGCTGCGGAGGCACACCAAACTGCTCGGAGAGAATCTGCGCCATCACCGTCTTGATACCGCCGCCGATATCCTGCACCGCAGAGAGCACCTCCACGGATCCATCCTGATGCACACGGACCTCGGCCGCAGAGTCCATGCTGATGTTGCGATACCAGACTCCCTGGGCCACGCCGACCCCGCGCTTGATGTGCCCGCTGTCCACATTCGGCTTCGCGTTGCGCGTCTTCCAGATCGCACTCTCGCGAATCACCTGACGCTCTACCCTCCGCGCCGAGTTCCGGTCGATCTTGTCCCGCAGGTCCAGCGGATCCATCTTCAGACGTTCGGCCAACTCGTCGATCGTCTGCTCCAGCGCAAAGGCTCCCTGCGGATGTCCAGGAGCGCGAAACGCCGTCCCTGGTCCCGCATTCGTAAAGACGTCATTCTCCTCGGTCCGAAGCGAGTCATACTGGTACATGTTTGTCGCCGGTCCAGCGCAACCTGCACCCGTCCCGCAACCCGCCGTTCCATAACTCACCAACTGGACGGCGGTGAGCGTTCCGTCCTTCCTGGCTCCAATCTTCAGCGTCTGGTCAGAGCTGGGACGATTGCCCACCGAGAGCTGTTCTTCCTTGCGATCCAGCATCAGGCGCACGGGCAGGCCTGTCTGCTTCGACAGAGCCGCAGCCACCACGCCCGGATTTCCGGGGCCGAACTTCGCGCCAAACCCTCCGCCCATGAACTCCGTAATCACGCGCACCTGGGACTTGGGCAGTCTGAAGAAGCCGGCCAACCCCTCCCGCACGCTGGCCGTGCCTTGGGTCGAGGCCCACACGGTCAACAGTCCGGGCTTCCAGTCGGCCACCACACCATGACTCTCCAGGGCGTTATGCACCTGCACCTGCGTCGTGTAATGGCTCTCCACCACCACATCGGCTTCTTTGAAGCCCTGCTCCACATCGCCATGCGTGTTCACTGAGGGCCCGTGGATGTTGCCGGTCTGCGGAACATCTGCTGCTCCCCCACCCCCGCCTGCCGTCCCTTCCTCATTGGCCGGCCCGGGGAAGACCATGGGAGCATCCGCCTGACGCGCCTGCTCCATCGCGACAACAAACGGCCTCGCCTCATACTGGATCTTGATCCGCCTGGCTGCATCCTCCGCAATCTGCGGGCTGGTAGCGGCCACCGCGGCGATCGGCTGGCCCGCATAGCGGATGATGGGATACTTCGAGACATCCAGAGCGGGGTTCAACAACTTCGCCGAGCCCAGCAGATTCTCGATGACGAACACGCCCTTCACACCAGGAACCTTCTCCGCCGCGGAGGTGTCCACAGCCACAACCTTGGCATGGGGAACATTCGAGTTCGCAAACTTGGCGTAGAGCATCCCCGGCAGTTGAACATCGGCCGTATACCGCGCCTGGCCGCTCACCTTGGCGTGGCCATCCCAGCGCTCGGGCGACCTGCCGATAAACTTCAGATCCGCATTGATGGGCAGAACCGGCGGCTCGGTTGCGGGTATCGTGCGCTGCTCCTGCCGCAAGGTATACCCCGGTATACCCACCGGCATCATCACCATTTCCATCCCCGCCGGGATGGCCTCGGCCACCACGTCCGACACAACATCTGTAGAGATCGGTACCTTTGTCGTCGCCATCGCTCTTCTCCTACGCCTTGGGGGTTACCTCTGGACTGGACACGCCGGCAACCTCCAGCGTGGCGGCAAAGATCTTCGGATAGGTGCCACACCGGCAAAGATTGCCTGCGATGGCGGTACGCACATCCTCCTCGGTGGGCTTGGGATTCTTCTCCAGCAGCGCCGAACACGTCATCACCATCCCCGGAGTGCAAAAGCCGCACTGCAAAGCATCATGCTTCACAAATGCAGCCTGAACCGGATGCATCTCACCATCCTTCGCCAGGCCCTCAATGGTCGTCACCCGGTGCCCCACGGCGTCCATCGCCAGGGTCATGCAACTGTTGATGGGCACATTGTCCAGCAATACCGTACAGGCCGAACAGGCGCCGCGATCGCAGACCACCTTGGTTCCGGTCAGCCCCAGATCCAGGCGCAGGGCATCAGCCAGCGTGCTGCGCGGCTCGATGAGAACGTTCTGCTCTTTGCCATTCACCTGCAGCGAAACCTGGACGGGACCCGGACCGTACTCCTTGACACCGCTCACTTCGCCGCGGGTAGCAGCCAGAGCCTCGCGGCTGAAGACCTGCGCTCCTTCCAGCAGCGCCGTTCCAGCGGCTGTCACACCGGCGCCTTTCAGAAAGCCGCGCCGCGTCATTCCTTTTGCGGCCTTGTTCTCTACGGGGTGATCCCTATCGGAGTGCAGCGGATCTGCAGCGGGATCTTTCTGGTCTGCGGGTAACTTTGCTTCAGACATCTTCAATCCTCCCAACAGGAGTGCCAGACAGGAGTGGCAGATGGCGGTGACGATACATCCAACCCTGCGCTTGCCCAAAGTTATACGGCAAAAACGGCCGGTGCGGCAAGTGCAAGAATCTGCGGACTCAGGGGAAGAGTTCCGATATCGGGCGCACGCCATTCCGAACGACGCCGGACCTTCCAGAACTACATATTATCAATAATTTTTCAAACTACAACAGCGCGCCCCCCCCACGCCCTCCGGTCCCAACACCAACGGGTGCCCAACAACCTCCGACTCCCCGGCAACATCGGGTGCCCCACATCTCGGTTTTTTGAGATGTGGGTTTGCACAATGCCTATCCCGCACTCTCATCACAGGGTCCGCAACCCCACCCCCACCTACGGCTGAACATCACTCAACGAAGGCGGCGCATCGGCTGGCGTCGCGCCCCACCCGTGATTCGGGGTGGCCCCCAGAACCAAGCGCAACGTCCCGCCGGACGAGATCGTCTTGAAAGAGATCCAGTTCTGCGTGTGCGTCTGGCCATTCAACTCGACCTTCTGGATGAACGGAGCGTCGGGTACCGCCCCGCTGCCCTCAATGGTGAAGGTCTTTCCGGCGTACGGCTGCTGGAGGTGGATCACCGCCCTGGAAAACACCGGGCCGGACAGTTCATAGGCCAGGCTCGCGGGGTCAACGCTGTAGATGCCCATCATGCTCAGCACCGCCCAGGAAGACATCTCGCCACAGTCGTCGTTGCCGGGGACGCCGTTAGGATCGGTCGTGTAGTTCTCATTCAGAACCCGACGCACCACGCGCTGCGTCTCCCATGGCTGGCCGGAGAAGTTGAAAAGAAACGGAGCCTCGAGGTCGGTTTCGTTGTACGGGTTGTAGTACTCGCCGTACCAGCCGGGTACGGGATAGTTGAAGAACTCCTTGAGGCGCTGATTGAAGAGCTCGCGGCCCATAGCCTTCACCACCCACGCCGTATCTGCTGGCTCCAGCCACTGGTAATGCCAGCCGGTGCCTTCGATGAATCCGTGGCCTTCCTGGGTTGGATCGAAGTTCGCAACCCACTCTCCGTCAGCGTTGCGCGGGCGGAAGAAGCGATCGGCGGGGTCGAAGACATTGCGGTAGTACAGGGCGCGGTCGTAGAGGCGCTTTGCGTCAGCGGTTTTTCCCAGATTCGCGGCAACCCGATACAGCGAAGCATAGGCAATCGCATCCTCCTGGATCTGCGATACCGAGCCGTAATCAATCTTGTCGTCAGGCACGTAGTGGATCTTGTTGATCCAGTCGATGCCGTCCTCGCCCTTGTAGGGACGGTCCGGCGCAGGCGCCTCGGTGGCATCCTTCAACATGCCCTCCCAACCGGCCTTCATGTCAAAGCCGTGCAGGCCATCCAGCCACGCGGTAGCCAGCACCACGCTCAGCGGACTGCCCGCCATCACATTCGTATACAAATTGGCCTGCGGCCAGCGCCCCACCCAGCCGCCCTGTTGGTACATCAGCACCACGGACTGCGCCATATCTTCCATGCGCCGGGGCTCGATCATGGCCAGCAGTGGAATCTGGCTGCGGTAGATATCCCAGCCCGAGTAGTTAGCATAGAGGGTGTGGCCCGGGGGCACGGAGTGCGTCTGGCCATCGAAGCCAAGGTAACGGCCGTCTGCGTCGCTGAAGATACTGGGCATCAGCAGCGAGTGATATAGCGCCGTATAGAAGACGGTGCGTTGCGCCGCTGTGCCGCCAGTGACGTCAATCGTCCCCAACTCCTTGTTCCATGCCGCCTCAGCCTGGCTGCGGATGGCCGCAAAATCTCTGCCCGCGGCTTCTGTCTTCAGGTTATTGTCTGCGCCCGCAGGATCCACATACGAGATGGCAATCTTCGCCGTGATCCTCTGCGGTTGTGACCCAGCGGGCCAGGTCGCGTAAGCGCCCACCCAACCCTCATGGGCAGACTGCTGAACCGTGCGACTACCCGCGTCAACCTTCCCAGGTCCGCCGTACTTTGCTCCGTTCCATGTTCCGTACGTCGAAAATGGCTTGCTGAAAGTCATCACGAAGTAGACCTTATAGCTCTGCCTCGTACCGCAGAATGCGCGGTCTTCGACGTAACCCCGGATCTGGCGGTCACCGACGATCTCAGCAGACACTCCGGTCGTGTAGTTCAGCGTGTGGCTCAACGGAAGAAGGATGTTGGCCGGCTGTCCGGCGGGAAAGGTAAAGCGGGCAACACCGGTATGATCCGTTGCGCTCAGCTCGGCGTTGATATTCCACTCCAGCAGGCGCACCTGGTAGTAGCCCGGCTTGGCGGTCTCCATCGAATGCGAGTAGGGCGAGCCAAAGTCATCTCTCGTCGTGTGGATCGGCCCAGTCGTTGCGGTAAAGAATACATCTCCTTCGTTGGGACAGCCGACGCCGCTCATGTGCGTCATGCTGAATCCGCCAATAGTAGTGTCGTTGTAGTGATAACCGAAACCGCGATCTTCCGTATCTGGACTAAGCTGCACCATGCCGAAGGGCATGACGGGGCCGGGAAAGGTATTGACGCCATCTCCCGGACCGGCGCCGGTGCCAATCAGCGGATCAACGCTGTTTACGAGCCCGCGCGAGAGAGTCTGCGCTCCTACAACCGAGACCAGCGACGCCAGAACGATCAGCCTGGAGACAAACCTCTTTGAACGAGGCAAAGAGACGACGAGCGAACCAGCAGGGGAAGAACCGAACATCCTCATGAAGTAGCCTCATTGTGTTGTCAGGAGCGGAGATCGAAAGATCTCATGCAAGGATACTCTAACCTCACTACCCACTCGATCCAGCTCGGATCCTGATCTTCAGGCCGCGGCCTTCAAGCAAAGACTGCCGGCAGAACCAAGTCGCGGCTCTCCCTCGGAAGAGCTGAGCGCCGCCGGCAAGGCGACACCGCGCCTTCCATTCGGGCCTGTCCCGCCCAATCCGATCAGATTAGCTACACTCTGCACGGTATCTCTGATCGCTGCTTGGCTTGCAGTGAAATCATCGATCTTCTGGATGCCTATTCAGACGGCTCTGCTCTTCGCAGACGCGCCATCCAGAGCAGAAGCTGGTCGATCTCCATCTGCGACCGCAGGAAATAGCTGGCCCGCGTATGTTTCTTTCTGCCGATGCGGACGGCTACAACGTCGCCCTTCATGCCAAAGGCATCTTCGTCGTTCTCATCGTCGCCAAGGTACAGCACCCGATTGCAGCGCAGGCGGTCCCGCTCCGCCACCACCGCATCGGCTTTGGTTGGAGCTCCATCGACGACAAGATTCACCACCTTCTTCCCGCCGAAGGTGCGAACCTCGTTCAATTTGGCAACGGCTTCCGTAATCCGGCGGACTGACTGTGCGGGCCGCAAGGACTGCCGGTAGTGCACGGCCAGCGAGGTGCCCTTGTCTTCCACCCAGACTCCAGGGAGGCCTCCAATCTCGGCTTCCAGCGCGGCCTTCCAGTGCTTGATGCGGCGGTCTTCATGCTCCTTGCCGTCCGCCTCGGCCCCATGATTGCCAAAGATCCCCGCCAGGGGGACACCGTGCATTCTGCGCACAACATCTTCCCTGTTTCTGCCCGAGACCACGATGCAGGGATACAGCGAGGCCACGCGTTTGAGCAATCTTCGCGTCGGCCCGCGCATCCTGGCCAGGTGGGGGTGGTCCACGATGGGGGCGAGCGTGCCATCAAAATCGAAGGCGCACAGCGTGCGATCCTTCGCCAGCCGCTCCACAATCGGGAGGGATGCTTTTGATAGAAGATACTTCATCGTCAGAGGTTGGTACTCACGGGCAGATGTTCCGCCAGGCGTCCGGACAGACGTTCCTGATTGCGCAGGTACGCCGCATCCACAAGCATCTTTCCTGCCCAGCGATAGACGTTGAACCGGCCGATCATTGAGCGCATGGACTGCATGCGATCTCGCCGTTCTTCCTCCGGCATTCCAAGCGCAACGGCCATGGCGTCGCTGCTCTTCACCAGATCGTATGGATTCACAATCAGCGCCTCGGTCAACTCCTGCGCCGCTCCTGTAAACTCGCTGAGAATCAGAACACCCTCCAGATCGATGCGTGCGGCCACAAACTCCTTGGCTACAAGGTTCATGCCGTCGTGCAGGCTGCTTACATAGCAAAGGTCCGCAGCGCGATAGTAGCGAAACACCTCGGGCGGTTCGTGGTGAGAACGCAACAAGATGATGGGCTGATACTCCGCCGTGCCAAATCGCTCGTTGATCCGCTTGGCCAGGCGTTCAACTGCCTCGTTCAGCTCCCGGTACCGCTCGATCTTGGTGCGGCTGGGCTCTGCCAGTTGGACGAAGGTAAAGCGTCCACGGTACTTCGGGTATCGTTCCAGAAGCATCTCGACGGCTAACAGTCGTTCTTCGATACCCTTGGTGTAATCCAGGCGGTCAACGCCAAGTCCAAGCAGGGCATCGGGTTTCAGCCCCAGGTCCTTCCACACTTGCACCCGGCACGCTGCGGGGTCCGGCGCCATCTCGGCCCAGCGCACCGGCCACTCCAGAGCGATGGGATACGGGCGGACGAGTGTCTTTTGCCCGTGCATGATCACCGCATTCTGTTCCCTGTCCCGCCGGGTCTCCAGATAGCGATCCACCGAGTCCAGAAAGTTGTTGCAGTGGAGTTGTGTATGGAAGCCGATGATGCTGCTGCCCAGCAATCCCTCCAGCAGTTCGTTATGCCAGGGACAGATGCCCATGCGTTCGGCATTCGGCCATGGTATGTGCCAGAAAGCAATAATGGTTGCGGAGGGCAGGCGCTTCCGAATCATCGCCGGCGCCAGGGCGAAGTGGTAGTCCTCCACCAGAATGATGGGGTCTTCCGAGTCCACCTCCTCGCACACCGCATCAGAGAACTTCTGATTCACCTTCTGGTAGTACGCCCAGTCCTCGGCACGGAAGGTCGGACGCGTGTGTGCAATGTGACACAGCGGCCATAGCCCCTCATTGGAGAAGCCGTAGTAATGTCCCTGTTGCTCTTCTTCTGACAGCCACACCCGCCGTATATGGTACGACTCCTCCTCCGGCGGAACACGCACATGATCGTTGCGATCGACCGTCTCCCGGTCGGCGTTTCCACTGCCGTGCGCCACCCACACCCCGGAACATGCGCGCATGATCGGCTCCAGCGCCGTTACCAGTCCGCTCGCCGGGTGCTGCACCTCGATACGGCCATCCTCGCCGCGAATGTGGCTGTAGGGCTCGCGGTTGGCCAGGATCACAATCTTTTCGCCATGCAGATTGCGATTCAGAATCTGCCTCAGGCGCTCCGCCGTCCACTGTCCCGGCAGATCCTCGCGCTCGTCAGCCATGCGTGCAATCAGTTCGCGCACATCCCCCAGAATGGGCTGGAACTCACGCGGTTGTTTGCCGCCCTTGCGCAACAGCTTGCGAACCTCCATGCTCCAGTCGTGACGGACCCGCCGGGCAACCAGCAGCGGAACACCGAACGCCAGAATGGCAAGGGCGCCAAAGACCACCAGTAGAAAGGTCTGCGCGCGTGCCTCGCGACGCTCGATGTAACTCAGGTCATGGGCGAGAATCACAAAGCCCAAAGCCTGCCCCTGGCTTACCACCGGCATGGCCGCAACGTACACGCGCCCCGTTGGCAGCGTCGCGATCGTGCTCCACTCCCGTAGCTTCGGGTTTTCATCTCCCGCAGCTGTTCCCGCAGCACGAACCCATACACCCACGGCCCGGCAGTGGAAGTCTTCAGGAAGATCCGGTGTCATCGAGCGCGTCGTCAGATCGGCGTTGCATGCCGCCACACCAATCACATGCTGGTTGCGATCAATGGCCACCAATCGCTTCTGCAGGCCATCGGGATCATACCAGGCATCGGCCATCGATCGCGTGGCGCTCACCATCGCAAGTTGCGCATGCGCGCTCACATCGCGCTCGAACCATTCATGCGTTGTCGTCTGCACCACGCCGGATACAGCCCAGGTGAGCAGAGCAAGAGCAGCCAGCAAGCCGAGGATGAACCTCGCCAATTGCGTCATGCGCTGATTATATTAACTGGAATGGCGAATCGCGCGGAGAAAATGCGAATTGAAGACCTTGGATTGATCGGGAACTGTCAGTTTTCCGCGTTGGTCCACAAGAGTGGTGAAGTCGTCTGGTGCTGCCTGCCCCGCTTCGACTCCGAACCAATCTTTTCTACACTCCTGGATCATCAGGATGGCGGCTGCTTCCGCATCGGTCCTGCCAACGGAGAGCACGGCACACAGGCCTATCTGCCCAACACCAACATCCTTGAGACCACCTTTCATACCGACACAGGGTCCTTCAAAATCATCGACTTCGCTCCGCGCTTTCTGCACTACGATCGCGGCTTCCGACCCAAGCAGCTATATCGCATCCTGGAGCCAATCTCTGGCGCGCCGCGCATCGAGATTGTCTGCGCTCCAAAACTCGGATGGTCCAAGAAGCAGCCAAAAACCGTGGAAGGCTCGCATCATCTGCGCTTTGAAGGGTTTGACAGCGAACTGCGCTTGACCACGGATCTTCCTCTCTCCTACCTCAACGGCCGGCCGTTCACGCTCACCGGACGTCAACACATGGTCCTCGCGTGGGGATCGCCCATTGAGGAACCGCTTGCGCCCCTATGTGAACGATTCCTGAATGAGACCACGCGCTACTGGCAGCGATGGGTGAAGCAATGCGAGATTCCCCCCTTGTTTCAGAAAGAGGTGATCCGCTCCGCACTGGCGCTGAAACTCCATTGTTTTGAAGACACCGGAGCAATCATCGCGGCCATGACAACCTCCATCCCCGAATCGCCCGAGGGTGGGCGCACCTGGGACTACCGTTATTGCTGGCTGCGCGACTCATACTACGTCCTCAGCGCCTTCGGCCTGCTGGGCCAGTTTGAAGAGCGCGAGCAGTTCGTCCAGTATCTTCTCAATGTCGCCGGAGGCGCTCCAGGGCTTGACCTCGCGCCTCTCTATCGGATCGATGGCTCCAGCAACCTTCAGGAGTCTATCCTCGAGCACTGGGCCGGCTACAACGGCATCAAGCCGGTACGTATCGGGAACGGCGCAGCGCTGCACTCCCAGAACGACATCTACGGTGAGATGGTCATGGCGTTATCGCCGATCTTCCTCGACGAACGCATGAGCGCGGAGCGCTCGCCCGCGGCGTTGCAGTTGATGGAGGGACTGGCGCGCAAGGCGATCTCAGTGGCCGGCAAGCCGGACGCCGGCATCTGGGAGTACCGCACGGAGTGGAAGCCACAGACCTTCTCGAATCTCATGTGCTGGGCCGCGGCAGACCGCATGGGC
>JAJZDM010000106.1 GCA_021806005.1 Acidobacteriota bacterium
GCACCTCGACGCCGCGGTCCCAGTAATGAGGATCGTCTGCCGTGACTGTGATACGGGTCGGCCCTGTGATTTCGAAGTTCAGTAGGTAGTATCCAGCTACTGCATGAAACACCGGGCTATGCGCGGCCCCCACCGTGACGATGAAATGCCGGGAGGCGAGTTCAGCGGGAACTGCCGCGATGCGCGGCAAGCTCGCAACGCTCGCCGCTGCCTGGGCCGCTGCAGGCAACGCCGAGGATCGACCGGTTAGAAGCACTGCAAGCATTAACAGAAAACAGGGAATGAAGGCACGAACGGAAGGCTTGGGCAAATCGGTCACTCCGGGTAAGGAATTGATTATGGGTTGGACGGTGTAGCCTGCTGGAGAACGACGACCGCGGCGGCGTCGCGCTTCGCAATCAGCGCCTTGGCCTTAGCCATCGCATCCTGGGCTGCGGCAAGGTTTCCGACTTGACGGTATAAGCGCGCTAACTGGTAATGCATGGTGCCGTCCTTATCACCCGGCAACGCAAGTTCGTACTCTTTAATAGCCGCGACGATCTTTCCGTTGTGAACGTCCAAGCGCGCCATCAAATAGTGGAGACGCGGCTGTAGTTGCGGCGGTACCCCCCGTGCACGTTCTAGATACGGACCTTCGCTGGACTGCTGATCCTCAGTGTCAAGCACCTCAGCCATCAGCAGGTTGAGTTCAGGGTCGAGCGGTTGGTAGTTCAGCGCTCTACGGTCAAACGCCGCGGCATCATCCAGTCGGACTGCGTCGATGCATGCCAGCACTGCTCCCGTCAGCGCTGCCGGGTTACGCGGGTCAAGGGCCAGGGCTTTACTGTATTCGGCGAGCGCTTTGTCGGGCTGTCGCTGCATGCGGTACAGGTTGCCCAATAGGATGAGATTCGCCGCAGAATCAGTCGAAAGCGCCTCAAACTGTCCGAGCGCGTTCACAGCCAGGCGTTCATTCGACTTCACCAACCAGTAGAGAGCCTGGGCTGGGTCTGGAGTGTGCGGCAGGGCTGCCGCCGCAAGACTCGCACAGCGTTCAGGGTCGCCGGCCCAGAAAGCACAGGCTGCCTTCCGCAAGCTATCTTGATTGAGGCTGCGAGGGCTCGTCGTTGTGCATAAATCCGGCAGGGAAACGCCAGCCGGTAAAGCTCTTGCCACCGACAGTTTCTGCAGAACCTGGATAGAATCCGCGGGCAGCGCCAGCGTTTCAGCCTGGGATTGCATCCAGCGTGCGTTCGTGAGCAGTTCCGCTGTCTCTGCCGCACTCGCATGGTGCAGGGCATCCTTGTACGCAGCGGCCGCCTGTATGGGTTTGCCCTGCTCGAGGAAGTCGTCCGCAAGCAGTGCTTGTGACCATACCGAGTGGGCGTAGGAGGTAGCCAGCCGGCTCCCGTCTTCTTGGATGACACGCAGCGCCGCCGTACCCAGACCAAACCATGCGTTGGGATTGTCCGGATCAAGCCGGGTGACGGCGCTAAAAGCTGTGGCCGATTCTCCTCCTTGCCCGTCTTCCATCCATGCACGTCCCAGGGTTAGCAGCGTTTCGACATCATCTGGCCGCGCCGCATGCGCTCGACGCAGCCACAGCAATGCCTGGTCCTGATGCCCGGTCTCCAGATACGCCTTGCCGAGAAACAGCGTCGGGGTAAAAAGATCCGGGTTCAGATTAAGGGCGTGATGCATGCTGACGATAGACTCCCCTGCTTTGCCTGCGAGCAGTTCCATGACCCCACGGTTCGACCAAAGCTCGGCCATGCCGGGGGCCAGTGATGTTGCGCGTCCATACCATAACGCAGCGGATTTATAGTCATTTGCATTTTGCGCTGCCTGCGCCCTGTCCAGCATGGTGTCCAGGGCGCTTTGCGCAGTCTGTGCTGCCACTCGCTTCGCGGGAGACAGCGCGAGGCAGCACAGGACGGCAAGCAAATAGCAACGGCGTTGGATAGGGCCTGACATATTTAGGCCAAGCCTACCAGATCATCTTCAGTGCGAATTGGATCTCCCTGGAGTCGAATGCTTGCGTAATCTGTCCGAAACCGGTGTCAGTCAATCCGGTATCCGGCGTAAAGAAGTTCGGATGGTTGAACGCGTTGTAGAACTCGGCTCTGCCTTGCAGATGCAAGGTCGATGGCAGTTGCCACGTCTTTTCAAGAGCCATGTCCCAATCCGCGTAGCGCGGTGAACGCAGGTACGAAAGGTAGCGCGAAGTATTGCCGAACGTATAAGGCACAGGCGGAGCAAAAGCCGCCGTGTTGAACCATTTGCCGATTGTGCGATGGCTCAGCACTGGATTCGCGATCTGATCGGGGTGCTGACCGCCACCATAATAGTTCGTGTTGCCTCCGCCCGAGATGCCGAGCGGAAGCCCGGACTTGGCCGTGGTGATACCCGTGAACTGCCAGCCCCCGATGATCGCATCGGTGACCCGGTTCGCCTGGCCGAGATAGCGACGGCCGCGTCCAATCGGCAGCGCATAAATGTAGTTCACAACCAGGCTGTGAGTCTGGTCCGTCCCATCCACAGAGCGGTCCAGGCCGAGATCGTAGTTATCGCGGTAGCCATAGCTCGAAGGGCCGCGGTAAGCCCAGTCCGCCGTACCGCCCGTGTCGTCGATGAAGCGGGAGAAGGTATACGAGACCAGAAGATTCAACCCGTCGTGGAACCGATGGTTATAGTCCACCAGCAGCGCGTTGTAGTACGAGTCGCCCTCCGGGGCCATCGACTGCGAGACACCGCAATACTGGGGAAACGGACTCAGCAGATGAGCCTCCTCAATCGTTGGCTGGTCCAGCCCGCAGGTGCTCGCCTTTATGATTCCGTAAAACGGATTCGGCACCAGACCAGCGAGATAGTTTTGATTTGCCGCCGTAACCAGCCCGGGATTCAGCTCGGTTTGACTCACACTGTCAGTCAGCATGTGAATACCACGGTTGCCGACATATGTCGCGGTCAGCACATCGTTGTTGGTAAAGGCATACTCAGTGCCAAGCGAGTATTCATAGAGCAGAGGCGAGTGCCTGCTTGACGGAACGCCGGTGCTTGCGCCATTGCCTACATCCGTCAGTGCTCCCAGAGAGTCCCCGGTAGGCTGCAGGATGCCTTCAGGGTAAGGATTGCTCAAGGTGGTCGCCAGGGTCAGCCCGCCGTTGTTGCTGGCGTCATAGTTGGTGGTTTGGCTATAGCCGGGGCTCGCTATGATGCCGGAGAACTCCTGGGGTGGAAAGAAGATACCGAAGCCTCCGCGTACTACCACCTTGGGCAAGAGTTGATAGTTGAATCCGACGCGGGGAGCAAAGTTCGCGTAGTTCGTGTTGTATAGGTCCCGATGAGATGGCGTACTGTAAACCTCCTCTCCTGGCAACTGCAAACCGTCTGCCCCGCCGATCGGGTTTATAGCGGTGTAGTCGAAATATGCCTGGCGATTATGCCGTTCGGTCCACGGAGTTTGAAACTCCCAGCGCAAGCCGAGGTTAAGGGTTAGCGTTGGGATGGGCATGTAATTATCCTGCGCATAGAACCCGGTATAGCGCTCCTCGGATGCAGCGAAGAAGGCGTTCTCGACGGATCCGCCGTCTGGCGTTCCGATCAGCATCGAGGCAAGGCCATAACCGGCGTCGCTGACGATGTTGGTGCCGTAGAACTGCGATGTGTAATCCGGTTGAAAGCTGAAACTGCTCGCTTGCACTCCATTGCCATTGTTTTGAAGGATTACGTCCATAAACCCGAACGACAGGTTATGTTTATTGAGTGTTTTCGTCACATCCACATTGACGCTGCCGATGTTTTCGATATCCGCGCCATAGCCTCCCTGAACCGGACCAAGCGACGCTCCGCCGTTACCCACATCGATAATTGGAAACTCGTTCGAGAGGGCATTCATTCCGGCGGGCAGACCCAGAGTGGTCACATTGAAAGGGTAGCCCTGGTAGAGACCGCCCTGGACCCAGCGGTGGAAACCGGCATTGGCGCTCATGGCCGTCGTCGGAGTGAAGATATGGCTAAAGCCCGTCACCAGGCTGTAGCGATTGTTGGGGCGGATGTTCCCCGGGCCGCCCGGATCGTTGGCGCCGTAGTAAGCCGGGGAGTTGGTCTTCTGTTCGTGTTTGTTTGCGTAACGGAAGTACATGCGCGTGGAATCGGTGATGTTCTGATCTACTCGAACCAGGATCTCGTCCGAGGTGTCAGGTGCTGAAGCGGACCCGAAGAAGTTATTCTCGAGAGCGGAGTTCGTTGGTGCTGGATAATATGTGATGAGCTTTGCTCCCACCGGATTGATCTCGCTCGAAACGTTATTGTTGGGGAATGGATCGCGGTAGTAGCAAGTCGCGGCGCCGTCCGGGCAGTTGGGCACCTTGCCCGTCACCGGGTCCAAGACTCCCGACGTCAACACGCGTCCGGTGTACGGGTTGAAGAGTTGATTGACCTGGATTTCATTCCCGAAGGGATCCGTAACAGGTACGCCGGCGTTTGTCGCCACGGCGCCCGTCAGGAGCTGCGAAAAGTCGCCCTTGAGCATCTGCGCCGTAGGCACGGTAAAGGTGGCGTTCACCGGAGAGCTCTGCCGCAGTCCTTCATACACGCCGAAGATAAACGTCTTGTTGCGCTGTTTATAAAAGTGCGGGATGTACAACGGACCGCCGGCGGAAGCGCCGAACTGGTTGCGCCGGAAGTTGAGCTTCGGCGTGTGATTGTAGTCGTTGAAAAACTCATTGGCGTCAAGCTTGTCGTTGCGGATAAATTCAAAGAGGTCGCCGTGAAATTGACTCGTGCCCGACTTGGTCTGGATGTTGATTACGTTACCGGTGCTGAATCCGGTCTGCGCCGTAAAGGAGTTCGTCTGGATCTTGAAGCTCGAGACAGACTCGACCGAAGGAACGTAGACGACCGCTCCCCAGGTGCTGTCGGTGTCCCAGATCCCGTCCAGAATATAAGCCGAGGTACCGAAGAAGCCGCCACCGAAGTTGAGGAACGAGACGTCCTGATCAGCCTTCCCCGAGGTGCCTCCCTCGTTCAACTGCTGGCTCTCGGTCGTGTTTGAAACCGACGAATTGAGCATGGCGAGAGAGATAACGTTGCGCAGATCGAGAGGAAGATCCACAACCTGTTTGGCGGTAATTTCAGCCGACAGGTTTGCATCGCCCGTATTGATCAGTGGCGCCTGGCCTGTCACCACCACATTTTGCGTCTCTGTGCCAATGGCCATCCTGACGTTCTGCTTCGCCGTCTGGTCTGGAATCAGGGTGATGCCGGTTTGCTGATAGGTCTCAAAACCAGCCATCACCACTTGCAATCGGTAGGTAGCCGGCGGCAGCAAGGGCACCGTGTAACTGCCGTCTGGGAGGGTCTTCACCGTGCGCACTACGCCGTTATCCACGCCGCTGACGGTCACGGTGGCCTTCGGGATGACGGCTCCGGTGCTGTCGGTGACGGTTCCGGTCAGGTACGCCGAAGTCGTCAGATCCTGGGCGATGAGCCGTCCTACAGGCAAAACCGCGAAAGCCGCGAGGATACTCAGAGCGATGATGGCCCGTGCTACTAAATAACGACTCATAGTTGTTCTCCTCCGTACCGAACCGACTACCCGTTCCAACAGAACCAAGCGGACAGTGCTCAACATCTCCGCTCCCTGGAGCGTCCGAAAGTATGCTGTTGTCGCAGAACCTTTTGTCGATGACAAAGGCGACGAAATGATCTACGCTGGAACGTCCGCAACTATGCTGTGGTCGTAGAACCCCGGTCAACGTACGCTATGGTAATGTCTTTGCCAAACGGAGAAATGGCTGCTAATCAGCGTGTTGCGGAGGACGTAACATGAGGTACGCTACGTGCTACAGTCGTTGAATCTGGAAGTAATATGAGTGTTGAATCGCCAACTCGCAGACACGAGGCTACCGACGCCCACATGCAGCCGCCGGGCTCCGAGATCGAGCGCATCCTTGACCAAATTCTCGAAAGCCCACCCTTCCGGACGAGCAATCAATGCAGGAATCTGCTCCGTTACATCGTTGAGCGCTCGCTTCGAGGTGAAGATTCCGCTCTGCGCGAGCGGGTAATCGGATGCGAAGTGTTTGGCCGCGACCCTGCATACGATACGAATGAAGACCCTGTAGTACGTATGCGAGCCTCCGACGTCCGCAAGCGCCTAGCGCAGTTCTACCAGTCTCTGGCGCCGGATATGGAAGCCGTGTGGCACATCGAGTTGCAACCGGGCTCTTACCGGGCACACTTTCGCTACGATGCACGCGCGTCTTCCACTGCTGAGACTGGCGCGGTCGGCGTCGCGTCTCTTGCGCCATCGCAGCCATCGGCCGCAGGACTGGAGTCATCCGACGCCCAAACGGTTGCGCAAACTTTCAAAGGGACTCACAGGGCACTGAGATACGCCTTCACCGCAGTCACGACCATCCTTCTCGTGCTTGTAGGTACTGCCGGTGCTCGGCACTTTCTGCCTCCCACCCCAGAGGAACGTTTCTGGGCGCCCTTCCTCAACTCGAAACAGCCTGTTCTCATTTACCTCGGAACGAACGTTGCCTATATATTGAGCGACGAGTTTCTAGACCGCTACCGAGCCAGTCATGACCTGCCCAACACCGGCCCGGAGTTTGTTCCCGATCTACCGGCAAATGGCACAATTGCCGTGCGAGACGTCGTTCCTGTCCTGGATACCTTCGTGACCACTGCTGATCTGACGGCAGTTGTGCAGTTGACGAATCAATTGCATACCTGGAACAAACCTTTCGTTCTGCGCCAGGGTCGGGACATCGCGATGGGTGATCTGCGCGGCCGGCCCAGCATCATGGTTGGCGGGTTCAACAACCCCTGGACCATTGAGTTGACGCGTGATCTCCCCTTTACCTTTCGCGAAGGCACCCGCATCCAGGAACGCGACCGGCCATTCCGGACCTGGATCGCGCCAACGACCTCGCGAGGGGCCAACACGGATGACTACGCCTTGATCACCCGCGTGCTTTCATCGAAGACAGGTGGCCCCTCCATCACTGTTGCCGGCATCGGCGAGTATGGCACCCAGGCCGCGGCCGAGTTTCTTGCCGACCCGGAGCACATGCAGACACTGCTCAGCGACGCTCCGCCTGGATGGGAGAAAAAGAACATGCAGGCCGTACTCCACGTGAAGGTTGTCGACTATCAGCCCGTGTCTGTCGACGTCGCCGCCACTTCCTACTGGTAAGCGAGTGTATCTCTCCCGACCCCTAACTCCAGAACAGGGACGCGCGCTCACTTTTGTGACTGGCCATTACCACCCGAGAACTGCACCGAAACCGCGACGTCCCCGCAACCCCAGCCTTTCGCAGCAGGCCCCAGAGACTTCTTTACAATGGGGTATGGACCAAGCAAGCACATGGGACGCCGCGAAGAGCGGTGCAGACCGGAACGAACCCCAGCGTTACAACCCCGACGAGATCGAACCGCGCTGGCAGGCCCAATGGGATGCCCAGCCCGATCTCTATGCAGCCGAACCCCATACCAGTGGCAAGCCGAAGTTCTATTGCCTGGAGATGCTGCCCTATCCCAGCGGCCAGTTGCATATGGGGCACGTGCGCAACTATGCCATCGGCGATGCCCTGGCGCGGTTCATGCGCATGCGCGGCTACAACGTGCTGCATCCCATGGGGTGGGACGCCTTTGGGCTGCCGGCCGAGAATGCAGCGCAGAAGAACAATACTCCGCCCCGCGAGTGGACCCTGAAGAACATTGCGCAGATGAAGGCGCAGATGCGCCGGATCGGCTTCAGCTATGACTGGGCAGGGATCGAGGTGACCACCTGCCTGCCGGAGTACTACCGCTGGAACCAGTGGTTCTTTCTGAAGATGGTGGAGCGGGGCCTGGCCTACCGCAAGTCCAGCAAGGTGAACTGGTGCCCGCAGTGCGCCACCGTGCTGGCCAATGAGCAGGTTGTGGCCGGATGCTGCTGGCGCCATGAGGATCAGATCGTCGAGCAGCGAGAGCTGGAACAGTGGTTTCTGCGCATCACCCGCTATGCCGATGAGCTGCTGGATGGCCTGGACGAGATGCCCGGCTGGCCGGAGAAGGTGCGCACCATGCAGCGCAACTGGATCGGGCGCAGCGAGGGCGCGGAGGTGGAGTTCGCCGTGACCGCGGCGGCGGACGGAATGGAGGAAACAGCCAGGATTAAGGTCTTCACCACCCGTATCGATACGATCTTTGGGGCCACCTCCATGCAGTTGGCTCCTGAGCATGCCCTGGTGAAGGAGTGGGCGAAGGCCGACGCGGCGTTATCCGGCGCCGTGGCCACGATGGTCGCCGAACAGAAGGCCGCGCGTGAGACCGGCGATATCGGCAACATCGAGAAGCATGGCGTTGCCACCGGAAGGACGGCGATCAATCCCTTCACCGGAGAGACGCTGCCGGTCTGGGTTGCGAACTATATTCTGGCCGACTACGGCACCGGCGCGATTATGAGCGTGCCGGCCCACGATGAACGCGACTTCGAGTTCGCCTCCAAGTATGAGTTGCCGGTAAAGCGGGTGATCGTCGGCGCGGGCGAGGAAGAGGCTCCCCTGCCGTACATCGGAGAAGACGCCTTCCTCATAGACTCCGGTGCATGGACGGGCCAGAGCTGCGCAGCAGCCCAGCAGGAGATGGCGCGGTTTGCCCAGGAGCACGGCTTCGGCAAGAAGACCACCACCTATCGGTTGAAGGACTGGGGCGTCAGCCGCCAGCGGTACTGGGGAACACCGATCCCGATGGTGTACTGCGAGCGCGGCCACGAGGGTCTTCAGCCGGGCGGTGTTGTTCCCTTGCCCGAGAGCGCTCTGCCGGTGCTTTTGCCGGAGCAGGTGGAGATCACCCACGAGGGTGGCTCGCCGTTGGCCCGGGTGGCGGAGTTTCTGCACACCACCTGCCCGGTGTGTGGAGGGCCGGCGCGGCGTGAGACCGATACGATGGATACCTTTGTCGACTCAAGCTGGTACTTCTACCGCTACACCGACGCGAAGGACAGTCTTCAGCCGTTTGACTCCCAGACCGCCAACTACTGGTTCCCCATCGACCAGTACATCGGAGGGGTGGAACACGCGATTCTGCACCTGATCTACTCGCGCTTCTGGACCAAGGTGATGCGCGATATGGGTTTGATCGCCAACTCGGAGCCGGCCGAGCGGCTGTTTACCCAGGGAATGGTGATTAAAGACGGCGCCAAGATGTCCAAGTCCAAGGGCAACGTGGTTTCTCCCGATGACATGATTGCGCGCTACGGAGCCGATGCAACGCGGATGTATGCGCTTTTTGCCGCTCCCCCGGATCGCGATCTGGAGTGGCAGGAGGAGGGCGTCGCGGGTATCAGCCGGTTTCTGGCCAGAGTCTACCGGCTGGTGGGACGGTATCGTGAAGTGGTCCGTGAGGCGACCGGCAAGCCGTCCGCAGCGTTGGAACTCGAACAGAGGCTGCTGCGGTCGCTGCATCAGACCATCGCTAAGATCACCGAGGACTTCCAGGCGCGCTGGCACTTCAACACCTGCATCGCCGCGATCATGATCCTGGTCAACGAGATCACGGGCGCCGAGGCCGCGCTGGACAAGGGCGAGATCTCCAGCGCCACGCTGGCGGAGTTGCTGCGCTCGCTGGCCCTCTTGCTGGCTCCATTTGCTCCATTCCTGGCCGCGGAGCTATGGCAGCAGATGGGATGCCCCGGGCAGGTGTTTGCTCAATCCTGGCCGGTGGCCGATGCCGAGCTGGCGAGGGAGAATGAGATCGAGGTGCCGGTGCAGGTAAACGGCAAACTGGCGAATGTGATCAAGCTGCCGGCGCAGGCAGACGAAGCCGCCATCAAGGCGGCCTCGCTGGCCGATGAAAGAGTGATGGCGCGGCTGGTCGACAAGACCATTGTGAAGCATCTGGTGATCGACAAGGCCTCCGGCAAACTTGTAAACCTGGTGGTGAAGTAGTGGCAGGCTCCCCGGCAGGAGCGCACGCCGAGGAGGGTCCCGCTGTGGATCCAGACGCCGGTCGGAGCGACGGCGCGGGCGTGGCTGGGACGGACGGGCCGCTGGGCAAAGGTGGGCCGCATGGGAGTGTTCGCGGAGCCCAATTCTTTGTCGGCGTGATGACCGAGGTGTGGCATCGTCCCGCGCTCTCCGGATTGGAGATCCTGTGGAGATGGGCTGCGGGTATACCGGTTCTGGCGCTGGCAGTCTGGAGGATTGGGAGCGCGATGCAGGGAGGACGGCCTGCGGTGAAGGTGGACACCGCTGCACTGCAGGCGATGACGGTCTTCCAGCCCGCAGCCGCGCTTGCCACCCTGAACAGGGCCTGGTCGGCGGTGCTCCCTGGAGTAGAACCGGTGGCGATCTGGCTGCTGCCGCTGGCGGGGTTGCTGTGGCTGGGGTTGTCTGCGCTGGGGAGATCGGCGGTGCTGCTCCGGGTGGATCAGACTCTGTGCGCACGGCGCACGACGCTGCTGGGGCTGTACGCGCTGCGTGGCGCACTGCTGACGGGTGCCTGGGCGCTTTGGGCTGCGCTGGTATGGAAGGCTGGGGTGATCGCGATCTCCGCACCGGCGGCCAGGGGCGGCGAGCCGGATCTTGTTCTCTACAGCGCAATCCTGATCTGCGGAACGCTGCTGGTATATGTGCTGTGGGCGGTGGTGAGCTGGCCATTCCAGCTTGCTCCGCTGCTGGCGATGCAACTCAATCTTGGGGTGGGGGCCAGCCTGAGGGCGGCCGTGGGCAGCCGCCGCGCCGGCAGCAAGCTGATTGAGGTGAATCTGGTGATGTGCATCGTGAAGATCGCGCTGCT
Organism: Acidobacteriota bacterium; assembly: GCA_021806005.1. GTDB lineage: Bacteria > Acidobacteriota > Terriglobia > Terriglobales > Acidobacteriaceae > Granulicella. Next base: position 10,774 of record JAJZDM010000106.1, read on the forward strand.
GGTGCTGGCGATGGTCTTCTCCTCCTGTCCGCTGCCCTTTGCGGACGTTGAGGGCCCCCTGTTTCTGCAGGTGTGGTGGTTGGGCGTGATTCTCCTGTACCTGGCCGCCCTGGACTACTTCCATGTGGTGCAGACGGTGGCGCATCTGCGGCTGTGGCGAGTGATGCATTGAGGATGCAGCGGGGATGGCTCCGCAATTTACACTTGTAGGGTGACGACTCCTAACAATCCGGGTACATCCAGCCCGTTCTCCTCCGTGATCCTGATTCTGGACTTTGGCTCGCAGTACACGCAGTTGATCGCGCGGCGCATCCGCGAGTTCAATGTCTTCTCCGTGGTGCTGCCCTGCACCACGCCGCTGGAGAAGATACTGGCCTATCATCCCGCCGGAATCATCCTTTCGGGAGGGCCATCGAGCGTTTATGACACGAACGCCCCCAGAGCGGATAAGGCGATTCTCGATATCGGCCTGCCGATTCTTGGAATCTGCTACGGGCTGCAGTTCATCACCCATCATCTGGGCGGGCGCGTGGCTCCGGCTGCGGCGCGCGAGTACGGATATGCCGAGGTGACCGTGGTGGAGCAGACGCCGCTGTTTGGCGGGCTGCCGGCGACCATGCCGGTATGGATGTCGCATGGCGACCATGCCGAGATGCTGGCTCCGGGGTTTCGCGTGGTGGCGCGGACGCCCAATGCCGTGGCGGGCATCGCCGATGAGGCGCGTCGTATCTGGGCGGTGCAGTTTCATCCGGAGGTGGCGCACACCCGGCAGGGAACCGAGTTGCTGCGGAACTTTGTGGTGGAGATCTGCGGGGCGCGGCAGGACTGGACGCCCGAGCACTTTATCGCCTCGACGGTGGCCCGGATTCGCGAGCAGGTTGGCCCGCATGGGCACGCCATCTGCGGATTGAGCGGAGGCGTGGACTCCAGCGTGGCCGCAGTGCTGGTGGCGCGGGCGATTGGGAGCCGTTTGACCTGCATCTTTGTGAACAACGGCGTGCTGCGCAAGGACGAATTTGAGAAGGTACAGCGCACCATGCGCGAAGAGTTGCACCTGAACGTGGTAGCCGTGGATGCCAGCGAACGGTTTCTAGCCAGGCTGGCCGGTGTCACTGATCCCGAGCAGAAGCGCAAGGCGATCGGTGGTGAGTTCATCGCGGTCTTCGATGACGAGGCAGGGAAGATCGTCGATGCCGGACACTCTGCAAATGAGGAGGTTGGCTGGCTGGTGCAGGGAACGCTCTATCCGGACGTGATCGAGTCGGCCAGTGTTCATGGCCCATCGCACGTGATCAAGAGTCATCACAACGTCGGCGGTCTGCCCGCGGATATGAAGCTGAAGCTGATCGAGCCGTTGCGCGATCTCTTCAAGGATGAGGTACGCCGGATCGGCCGCGACCTGCAGATGCCGGAGGAGATTCTGGAACGGCAGCCGTTCCCCGGTCCCGGACTTGCGGTTCGTATCCTCGGTGAGGTCACGCCGGAGAGAGTAGCGATTCTGCAGGAGGCAGATGCCATCTGCACGGCTGAGATCAAGCGGGCCGGGCTCTATCGCAAACTGTGGCAGAGCTTTGCCGTGCTCCTTCCCGTCAAGACCGTCGGCGTAATGGGTGACCAGAGGACGTATGCGTACACCTGCGCGATCCGCGCCGTGGAGAGTGAAGACGGCATGACGGCGGACTGGGCGGCTTTGCCCTACGAGGTGCTGCGCACCATCTCCAGCCGGATTGTCAGCGAGGTGCGCGGGATCAACCGCGTGGTCTACGACATTACCTCCAAGCCGCCCGGGACCATCGAGTGGGAGTAGGGCTCTTGGATTTGCGAAGGAGATAATGGCTGCGAGCGGGACCAACGGCGTTTCGCAACCTGGCGCCGACCGAGGCAACAGTTTGGAACAGAGAAGAGAACGGGGAGTGCGCGGCTTAGTGCGAACGCTGGTCTTGCTGGCCGTGTTTGCCGGGGTGGGCGTGTGCACGGAGCATGCGGTGATGCGGTACGAGATGCACAAGGGCGCAGTGGCACCCGAGGTGCAGATGGGAAGTGCGACGGCCGGACTCTTCGCCGGGGGCACCGCTACCTTGATTGTGGGGACTACGATGTTCTGGCCGAGGGGAGAGGGCCAGGATCGTTGAATCGCCTCTAGTACTACAGTTGTAGATAGAAGATTGGCAGCGGTGATCCGCGCTTTCGGTAGTGGCAGCGAAGAGCATGAAACTGGTGCCGTCTTCGCCATCGCGA
>JAJZDM010000107.1 GCA_021806005.1 Acidobacteriota bacterium
GAACCCGCCTCGCTCTGCGGCTGACCAGCAGCTACCTCCACCTGTTCGTCTGCCTCTTCCTCGCCCTCGAACTCATCCTCGTCATCGAAGTCCTCTCCACCCTCTACGACGATCGTCTCTTCGTGGCGAGGCTGGGCTGGAGCCGCAGCGCGCTCAGGACGCGGTCCGCGCTCATCGCGATCACGGCCACCGCGCTCCGCACGGTCTCCGCCACCGGCCTGCTCGGCGACTGGCGGCAGCCCGAGCTTCTCGCGCTGCTCGCGAAGGACAGCCTTGCGGGAGAGCTTGATCCGGTTACCCTCAATCGAGAGGACCTTCACCAGCACCTGGTCTCCTTCGCGCAGCTCATCCTTTACCTCCCGGACGCGATGCTCTGCAATCTCAGAGACGTGCAGCAGCCCGTCCGTTCCCGGGAAGATCTCAACGAAGGCGCCAAACTCCGCCAAGCGGACCACCTTGCCCAGATAGGTCTTGCCGACCTCGGGGACCGCTGTGATATCAGAGATCATCTGAATCGCCTTGGCCAGACCCTCGGCGTCCGCGGAGGCCACATTGACCCGGCCCGAATCGTCCACATCAATCTTCACGCCGGTGGCGTCCACGATGCCGCGGATCACCTTGCCGCCCGGTCCGATGAGGTCGCGAATCTTGTCCGTGGGGATCTGCAGGGTATGGATACGCGGCGCATAGACGCTGGTCTGCTCAGCAGCCCGCGAGATCACCCCATCCATAATGTCCAGCAGGAACAGGCGACCACGACGGGCCTGTTCGAGCGCCTCACGCATGATCTGGGTGGTGATACCCATGATCTTGATATCCATCTGCAGGGCGGTGATTCCGTTGCGGGTGCCTGCAACCTTGAAGTCCATGTCGCCGTAGTGGTCCTCGGCGCCGGCGATATCGGTAAGGACAGCGTACTTGTCACCCTCCTTCACCAGCCCCATGGCCACTCCAGCCACCGAACCCTTCAGCGGAATGCCGGCCTGCATCAGCGAGAGCGAGGCGCCGCAGACCGTCGCCATCGAACTCGAACCGTTGGACTCAAGAATGTCAGAGACCACGCGCAGGGTGTACGGAGAGTCCTGTTCACCGGGAAGAACGGCCTCGATCGCTCGCCAGGCCAGCGCTCCATGGCCAATCTCACGACGACCTACGCCGGTCATACGCCCAACTTCACCTACGGAGAACGGCGGAAAGTTATAGTGCAGCATGAAGCGGCGCTTCTGCTCACCCTCATAGCTCTCCATGCGCTGCGCGTCATCGGTGGTGCCCAGCGTTGCACTCACCAGGGCCTGTGTCTCGCCCCGGGTAAACAGCGCCGAACCGTGAACGCGGGGCAGAACCCCGGTCTCGATGGTGACCTTGCGAATCTCGTCAAAGGCCCGGTGGTCCGGGCGGATACGCTCGTTGAGCACCTGCTCGCGGAAGATGGCCTCACGCAGAAGCTCAAAGTACTTGGAGAGCTTCTTGCCAGCATCCGGATCATCGGCCGGGAGCTCCTTCTTGAGCTCGTCCTTGATCTCCTTGACCTTGGCGTAACTGTCAAACTTGGGATGCTTCTGGGTATCCAGAGCATCCTTGAGGCGATCTCCGATCTTTGCGCGGAGCGCAGCCAGATACTCCTTGTCGTTCTCTACCTCGGAGACCTTGCGCTTGGCTTTGCCGGCCCGGCTCACCAGGTCATCGATCCCGGCGACGATCTTCTTGATCTCCACATGGGCGAACTCGATGGCGCCCACGACCACCTCTTCGGAGACCTCAGAGGCGCCAGACTCCACCATCACAATTCCATCCCTGGTGCCCACCACCATGATGTTCAGCTTGCTGGCCAGGCGCTCGGAGTAGGTCGGGTTCACCACGTACTGCTCGTCGATGTATCCGATCCGGACCGCACCCACCGGACCATGGAAGGGGATATCCGACAGCGCCAGAGCGCAGCTCGCACCGTTGATGCCCAACACATCGGGATCGTTCTCCCGGTCCGCCGAGTACACAAACGCAACCACCTGAGTCTCGTTGCGAAAACCCTCCGGGAACAGAGGACGAATCGGGCGATCGATCTGCCGAGCCGTAAGAATCTCCTTCTCACTGGGGCGGCCTTCACGCTTGATAAAGCCGCCGGGGATACGTCCTCCGGCGTAGGTGAACTCGCGATACTCCACCGTAAGGGGGAAGAAGTCGATGCCTTCCTTGGGGTCAGGAGAGGCAACCGCTGTGGCCAGCACGGCGTTGTCACCGCTGGTAGTAAATGCAGCGCCGGAGGCCTGCTTGGCGATGCGCCCTGTCTCGAATTGAATTCGCTTGCCGCCGGCAAGCTCCACTATGACTTCCTGCTTCATAACCGTTCCTCGTTTTCTCTGTCTTTCTCGCTGTCTATACTCTTCAAAATCTTGTTTGCCGGCCTGTGCGGCGGCCCATCCGCATGCGCTGAAGCATTTTTTCTGCAGGTGTAACCCGGGGCCTGGACGTTGATGGGTAGTTTCCCCAAAGAAAACGCCATCGCAAGCCCCCCTCCGGGAAACCCGGCAACAGGCAAAATGCTATAAGACAAAAGCCCCGTCGAAGCAGCTTCGGCCGGGGCTTTACGAATTCTCTCTGCGGTCGCCACGAGGGCTCCCCAACAGTCTCGCTGCCGGAGAGCGCGAACAGAGGCTCTTACGGCTGCCTCCATACCGACGATACCCTTCTGCAGATCCAATCTTTCACCACTCCCGACTCCGCCCTGCCGTCGGCGAACCACTGCGGCTTCCCCCAGCAGTCCGATCAGAGCTGCAGGGATGCCTCCAGTGCCGAAACCGCTAGACTGAAAGCATCGTGATCTGTAACAGCCGGATCGGAAGCCCTGGAATGCGAAGCAGTCAGACTCATTGCGGATCGAACCGACTATTTGCGGATCCCCAGCTTGGTGATGACATCGCGGTAACGATCGGAATCGGTCTTCTTGAGGTAGTCAAGAAGACGGCGGCGTTTGCTCACCAGCATCAACAGGCCACGGCGCGAGCCATGATCTTTGGTATGTGTTTTGAAGTGCTCGGTCAGTTCGCCAATTCGCTCACTGAGGATCGCAATCTGCACCTCAGGACTTCCAGTGTCCGAATCGTGCGTGCGAAACCGGGTAATAATCTCTGTTTTCTTCGCTGTTGCCAACACGGCGGGTCTTACTCCTGATTTTCTATGAGTCTACTTGATCGTAGTTTCCGATTAAAGAATACCATGCGGAGGCACTCCAATCCGGCATCTCCGCATGGGAATCTGGATCTGCTCCTCTGAACGGCGCGCCAGATCCAGATAGCTACCGCAACCGGGATAAGCCATTGCTCAGCGCGCCAGATGCTTGCTCAGAAACGCCAGCGTGCGCTCTCTGGCCAGTTGCGCCGCCGCAGGGTTGAAGCTGCCACGAGCATCGCAGTTGAAGCCATGCTCCGCCTCGGGATAGACATGGATCGTCACGTCCGGGTAGCTCTGGCTGCGCACCGCATCGATCTGGTCCACGCCGATGTGCGTATCCTTCCCCCCAAAGTGCAGCAGTGCGGAGCAACTGGGTCTCTCCGCAGCCACGCTGCCGATGCCGCCAGGGTAGTAGCCCACCACACAAGCTGGATGCATCCCTGCCGCCGGCCCACGGCAGGCGCTCATCCAGGCCGTCAAACCTCCATAACAGTAGCCCACAACCCCCGTCTTGTGACCACCCTGCACATACTGAAACGCCGCGGCCACATCCATCAAGGTCGTCTCCGGCTTCAACTGCTGATAGAAACCATAGGCCCGCTGCATATCCGCACCCTCATACTTGAGCTCGACACCACGCTCAAAGCGGTCGAAGAGCGCCGGCGCGACCACCAGATAGCCGTCCCTGGCGAAGCCCTCAGCCACGCCGCGAATGTGGGCGTTCACCCCGAAGATCTCCTGCACCACCACCAGGGCTCCAATCACAGCACCCTCCGGCCGGGCAAGGTATGCGGAGAGTTCGTGGCCATCGGCCGCCTTCAGTTGCACCCATTCGCTCATGCTAATCTTCTCCATTCGACGTCAGCGTCCTCTCCCTGCCGGTGTCCTGCGGCGCCCGCCATCGATCGGCGCCCTCGCCCATCTCCCGGAGTCCCGGCTGGCCGCCGGCCACCTCGACAGAGCACACCGCGGCTACCCTGTCCTGGAGGCGCCCACCCGCAGGAAGATCTTCTGGGAGCTTAGATGCCAACTGCGGGAAGAAAGGCGCATTCGGAAACCCCGTTCTTCGATCTTCCACCTACCCAGAGGTCAACTTCCGCGCATAGGCCCTGCTGGCGGGTCGGCCCGCGTCAGCATCTCACTCCAGCACCCTACCCACCGGCAGAAACCGCTCTCTGTCAGGGCTGGCTGGCACGCCACAGCAGGTGCGTGACCAGGCTATGCGCGATCTCTTCGGCAGAGACATGATAGATTCCCGCAGCGATGGACGCTCGAATACGGGCAACCCTCTCCATGCGGATACAGGAGGAGTTTGACGCAGCCAGAGGCTGCGCCTCCAGCAGATGGAAGGGGTGTCGCCGCAGCAGGGCCTCGCCGCCAGGGGGATAGTCGTGGCTGCCAGGCGACCGGGCCTGACTCCCTGTCAGCGGAATTGGCCCGCTCTCTGGCCGGGTTGGCCGGGAGGGTACACAGCAGACCGCCGTGTCCGGCCGCAGATCCAACCTGCGTTTGCCACGGTCCAGGCCGCTCTCGTCTCTGGAAACTTTGCTGCAGTCGCTTCGCCTTGCCAAAGGGAGCCCCCTCAAGCCAGATATCGGCAGTTTGAAAGGTGTATCGGCAGATAAGACAATAAATTAAGTTTTCTTAATTTTCCTCAAGTACCACCGGCCCTGATTAGCCGTGATCCTGATCGACGGGGCTGCGGTCGCTGTCCAGAGAATCGCTCCGGGAGCCAGTGACACGAACCAAATCTCGCCGGGGAGTGGCCGTCTCTACCGAAGCGCGTCTCCGCCCTTACCCAAAAGCGCTCACCGCAGCCCTCGCGCGGCAAGGGCTGCAGCGGGGGGCAGAGGTGAGCGCTTGCAGGCGAAGCGGAGGGCTGCCGGCAGAAGATGGTGAATCCTAGCAGTCGCAGGGGGTGCTGGAAGCACGCCGAGACGCGGACCGTCCGGGGCGGCTCTTCTCAACAGCCTGGAGCCTGACGCGCAGATGCTGCACAGCCGCGGAGTGGATCTGGGAGACGCGCGACTCCACCACTCCCAGAGCCAGACCGATCTCTTTCATGGTGAGCTCTTCAAAGTAGTAGAGAGTGAGCACCATGCGCTCCTTCTCCGGAAGCTCCTCGATGGCATCGACCAGCCGCTGTCGCATCTCCCCCTGAAGGCAACGGAGGAGTGGATCGTCCTGTTCAGAACCAGGGATGCAATCGAGCGGCTCATCCCCGGAGTCGTCGTTGTGCTCCAGATTCAGGCTTCCTATCTCCAATCCCTTGAGCTTGCCCAGGAGCAGTTGATACTCGTTCAGGTCCAGATTCAACTCGCGAGCGATCTCCGGCTCGGTCGGCATCCGCTGCAGGCTCCGCGTCAGCGCCAGAATGGCATCCTGCACGGCGCGGCCCTTGCGGCGAAGCTCGCGTGGGCTCCAGTCCAGAACGCGCAGCGAGTCAAGAATCGCTCCACGGATGCGAAACTGCGCATAGCTCTTGAACTGTACCTGCTTGCTGTGATCGAACTTGTTGAAGGCGTCGATCAGCCCCACCACTCCGGCAGAGATCAGGTCGTCCAGCTCAACATGCTCTGGAAGCCGCTCATGGATGCGATAGGCAACCGACCGCACCGTGGAAAGATGCTCCAGCAGAAGACGGTCACGATCCCCGCTCTTCGCTTCGACGACCGCAGCCCGGGCCGCCCGGGGAGCAGCCATCCCCAACACCTGAGGAGCCTCGCTCTGGCTAACTGCGGCGGAGTCGGCCGGCACACGTCCCGCCCAAAGACCGGGATAATCGGAGGATCGAGCAACATCAGATCGAATCCCGTCAGAGTTTTCAAGCTGTGAACCCACAAAGGGTGAGCCTGCAAAGGGTGAACTCTCACTGTAGGTATGGTCGTCGTTACGGTAGATGGCCATGGTGCCCTCGTGCTCCCGATTCCTTCTTTCGCCGCTTTACGCTGTCTTGGCGGGATCGATAAATGCACGGCAACGACCAAACTTTGGTGTAGTTTTCTTAGAGGTTTTTAGGATTTAACGTTGCTGCCGGCGATCACAACGACACTCTCAGGGACGGCACGTGCAAATCAGGATCGATTACTCTCCGCGCGCTCCGGAGCCTGCAGCACTCTCTCCGATTCTTTAGGCCATGCTCAGGAAACGTCGTCCGGCCGACGAACCCACCTCATCTGCGAAGTGACTTCCATTTGCAAAGCGACTCGCACCGGCGAGAGGGAGCAGCTCTCCCAAAGAGATTTGAGACAACAAAGATGTAGGCGCATGCAAGCTCGGGGTCTCAAAAGAGACCCCGACTCAAGGAGAACTTCGGAGATAGAAAAGAGCTCGTCAGGATTTGCGAGCGCGGCGCAGGCGAATCTCCTCAGCGCCAATCACGGGCACCTCTTCTGCAAGAATCGAGGCCCGCTCCAGTACATGCGCCAGTTCACGGACGTTGCCCGGCCAGTCGTGCAGATAAAGCTTCTCCAGCGCAGCCGCAGAGAGGGTCTTGCGCGGTGAGTGCCTGCCCAGCAGGGCAAGAAAGTGCTCGCTGAGTTCGGGAATATCCGCCATGCGGTCGCGTAGCGGAGGGATGTCGATGGGAAACACTGCCAGCCGATGATAGAGGTCCAGACGGAAGCCGCCCTCCTCCGCCAGCCTCTCCAGGGGCTGGTGGGTAGAGGCGATCACCCGCACATCGACGTTCACCAACTCGTTTTCTCCCACCCGCTGCAACTCACCGCTCTCCAGAAAGCGCAGCATCTTGGCCTGGAGCCCCAGAGGCATCTCACCGATCTCATCCAGCAGAAGCGTCCCTCCGTGGGCGGCTTCGATCCGACCGGTGCGGGACTGAACTGCACCCGTAAAAGCTCCGCGCGCATGGCCAAAGAGCTCCGCCTCCAGCAGGGCCTCAGGAATCGCGGCACAGTTCAACACGACGAACGGCCTGCCGGCTCGCTGACTCAAGCCATGCACGGCGCGAGCCACCACCTCTTTGCCCGTACCGGTCTCGCCCTCAATCAACACGGTAGCCAGGCGCGGCGCCACCAGCCGGATGGTGCGGGCCAACTCCATCATCTCCGGGGAGCTGCCAACCAGTTCGGCGATCGCGGCGCCCGAGCCCGGCATCACCGGCGAGGGTACAAACACACGGGACTGTCCTGCCTCCGCCGCGCTCTGCCGACGCAGCGCCCTGCCGCGGCCCGTCGCCTCCATCTCCTCCATGGACCTCAATCCGCCATCCCTGGGGCGTGGTTTACCCACCGCGACCGGCTGCATCCGGAACGGCTGCAGGCTATCCTCCTCGCGCGACGCGCGCCATCTCGCTGACCGGACATCGTTGCCCCAACCCTTCCCCTCGGCGGCGGTCGAGCCTCCCAGGGAAAGAGATCCCTGCGTCTCCCGGAGGGCGTGCAGGAGTTCATGGCGGCGCGGACCTTTGGCGTCGCCCTCCAACATCTCTCCATCCATCCGCAGCACCTCCATCTCCGGATACATCGCGCCAATCTGTTCGGCCAACTCCACCACCTCAAGATCGGGTAGCCAATGGTCGAGCAGCAGCGCTCCGCTGGGCTGACGGTCCAGCATCTCCATCGCCTCCGCTCCTCCGCGTGCCTCGCGCACATCCCAGCGCAGTCCGCTCAGACTGATATGCAGCCGCTGGCGTAATGACGCATCCGCGCTGACCAGAACCACTGACTTGTCGAGATCCGTGTTTACCGAAGCCATCGTCTCTTCCTCATTCCCCTGATTCCTTCACCGATCCGCACTCATTGGGCTCCCAAGGGTCTGCCCGGTTGCCCCTGGCTCTGCTGTTCAATCTCCGCAAGGCGGAAGCGCATACGCTCGACCACGGCAAAGAGACGGCGCGTCTCCTCAAGAGCATCGTCGATGACCCGTTCCGAGGGGAGATCGCTGCGGAGGATCCTGCTCATCTCCAACCCGCACTGCAACGCCGTCAGAGGCTGGCAGAGGTCATGCAACTCGTTGTGGGTCAGCTCGATGTCCTTCCTGGTCCGGGGCATCTCCGTCGCCAGTCTTCTAGACATGGCAGACGACTCCTGCCTGACTTCCGGCATGACCTCCATCCTCGGGAGCACCAGCCGCACCACGATCCTCTTCCCTGCTCCCCTCTTCAAGTCTCCTAACCCCACGATCTGCATCCTCGGCCTTGACCGTCATCCTGAGATCTTCCCCATCCGCGCTCTCGTGAGCGGCGCCCTCAAGCCGGGATAGCCTGCGCAGATCCCGCAGCCTGTATCCCAAACCACGGACTGTTTCAATCGGAGAACTCCACAGCCCCTCCTCTCGATGCGCGGCGCTGAGCTTCTTGCGCAGATAGGTGATATACACATCCACAACGTTGGCGCCCGCCTCCGGAGAGTTCTGCCACACCTGCTGCAACAGCTCAGAGCGTGTGCAACAGGCGCCGCTACGCAGCATCAGGAACTCCAGCAGTGCAAACTCCTTGGCCGTCAGTTCGATGCGAACGCCATAGTAGGAGACGCTACGCTCCATGCGGTTCAGCAGGATGCCATCACAGCGCAGCATTGGATCCGCATGGCGCTCCCGGCGCCGAAACAGGGCACGGCAGCGGGCCGTAAGCTCCTGGAAGCTGAACGGCTTGAGCAGGAAGTCGTCCGCGCCCAGGTCCAGACAACGGATACGCTCCTGAACATCGCTGCGCCCGGAGAGCACCAGAATCAGCGAGCCAGGCCAGTCTCTGCGCAGCACCTCCAGAACATCCACGCCGTCGCGACGGGGCAGGCCCAGGTCCAGAACCACCAGATCGGGGGGCTGCGCTGCGGCCAACGCAAGCGCCGCGTCTCCATCACCGCAGCGCTCTACCTCGTGGCCCTCCATCAGGAGCCCCTTCTGCACAAAGACCGCGAGTGCAGGATCGTCTTCTACTACCAGAACATGCATGGATGGCTTCCTCGTTATTGCTCGCTCGCGACGCGCTTGCTGACCACGCCGGTGCGCTCAGAGATCCATCATGCGGTGAGCGTCTGTAGAGAACCTTGCCAGACCGCTACCGCATAACCTGACTCCACCTTCCACCCTGAAGAGCCCCACAGCAACCAATAGCTACAGAAATCTAATGATGCCTGTCCTGATATGGAACTACTTTCGAATATCCCATTTTGGGTCTTCGATATCTCTCACGCTTTCCCGGAACCGGACGCGCCGCCGGACGCTAATCGGCCTAATGACAACAAAGGGCTTAAACATCCTTTCGCCCTGCCGATAACAGACAAGCGCAGCAGCCAATGGAGTTCAGCCATGGAGTTTGGCGAAGAGATACGCGAGTTTTTGATTGAGAGCAATGAAAACCTTCAGGCGCTCGATCAGCAGATTGTGGAACTGGAACAGCGGCCTGGCGACGAGCAGCTCATCGCCAGCGTCTTCCGGGCTATCCATACCATCAAGGGGACCTCAGGATTCTTCGGCTTCCAGGCCCTCGGCTCCATCACCCACATCGCCGAGAGCATCCTTGGCCAGGTACGCGACCGGGAACGGCCACTCACCCCAGCTCTGGTATCGCTCATCCTCGAGACCGTCGATGCAGTGCGACAGATCCTGGAAGAGATCGAAGCCTGCAATGAAGAGGGGGAAGACCACTACCAGGATCTCCGCGACCGGCTCAACGCAGCCCATCACCAATCGGCCGATGGATCGTCCTCCCCGTCCTGCCCAGTTCCCGCCACATCCTCCGCTTCACCCCGTGATGCCTCAGCGGCCAACGACGTCGCGCCGCCCGATCCCCCATCACAGCCGGTCGGCAGCCACCCCCACCCTCCCGCTCAGTTTCCCTCCGCGATCGCCACCAGCCATACCCCCACCGGCAACCAGCAACCCGCGCCGCTGGAACTTCACGAGAGAGAGCGCAACAGGAGTACCGCCGATGCGGCCGAAGGTTCCACCATCCGCGTCGACGTCAAGCTGCTGGATAAGTTGATGAACCTGGTCGGCGAACTGGTCCTGGCCCGCAACCAGATCCTCCAGGGTTCCCAACAACCCAACGCCTCCAGCACCACCGCCCAGCGGCTGAATCTGATCACCAGCGAACTGCAGGAGGGCGTGATGCTCACCCGCATGCAACCGATCGGCGTGGTCTGGAACATCTTCCCCAGGGTGGTACGCGATCTCGCCGCCGAGATGGGCAAGCAGATCCGGATTCAGATGGAGGGAACCTCCACCGAACTGGACAAGACCATCATCGAGGCGATCAAGGATCCCTTGACCCACATGGTGCGCAACTGCTGCGATCACGGCATCGAAACTCCCGAAGTTCGTGTCGCTCGGGGCAAGAGCCCGCACGGCACCATCGTGTTGCGGGCCTACCACGAGGGCGGGCAGGTCATCATTGAGGTGCAGGACGATGGAGCTGGAATCGATCCTGAAAGGATCAAGAGCAAGGCCGTGCAAAAGGGCCTCCTCGCCGCCGATCAGGCCGCTCGCATGGCAGAGAGCGAGGCGCTGCGCCTCATCTTTCTGCCGGGATTCTCCACCGCCGACAAGGTCAGCAGCATCTCCGGCCGGGGCGTCGGCATGGATGTCGTCAAGACCAACATCGAAAAGATCGGCGGCACCGTCGATATCTCCCAGCGCAGCGGCATGGGCGCCACCTTCAAGATCAGGATCCCGCTCACCCTGGCCATCATCCCCGGCCTCATCGTCAGTATCCGGAGCCGGCAACTCCGCACCCCGCCGGCTCCTGAGCTTCGCTTCGTGATTCCCCAGGCGAACCTGGTCGAACTGGTGCGCCTGGAAGGAACCGCGGGGAGGCAGCAGATCGAACGTGTACACGGAGCCGAAGTCTATCGGCGGCGCGGAAAGTTGCTGCCCCTGGCCTATCTCAGCCATGTACTCGGAGTCGCCCCGCCGCAGCCGGCTATCGGCTCCCTCCCCAACACCACCGATCAGGACTCGGTGATCAACATCGTTGTGGTTCAGGCCGAGGAGACCACCTTTGGACTGGTCGTTGACCAGGTCAACGATACCCAGGAGATCGTCGTCAAGGCCCTGGGCCGGCAGCTCAAGAGTCTTGGCTGCTATCTGGGCGCAACCATCATGGGAGATGGAAAGATTGCGCTCATTCTGGACGTCACCGGACTGGCCCATCTCGCCCATGTGCTCACCACCCGTCAACAGCTTCCGAGCGCAGAGGGCAACCTTGCCGCCCAGGCCCAGGACCAGGGACAGATGCTCCTGCTCTTCCGCTGCGGGGCGTTTACCCGCCTGGCACTCCCCCTGTCTCTGGTAGCCCGGCTGGAGGAGATTCCCGTCGCGCGCACCGAGTACGCCGGCGGAGCCCGCGTACTGGCCTACCGCGACACCATCATGCCCCTGATCCGGCTGGACTCCCTGCTGGATGCCGGAGCCGCTGACCCCACCCATCCGGACGGCTGCCTGCAGGTCATCGTCTTCCAGGATGGCGGTCGGTACATCGGCGTGGTCGTCGATGAGATCCTCGACATCGTCCATGACACGATCGCCATCAGGCGCCCCGGAGACACCTTCGGTCTGCTCGGATCGTGCGTGGTCAACGGCAAGGTGACAGACCTTGTCGACCTGGACGCGATTCTGCGCCGGGCAACCGGAGCCGGACCTGACTCACGACGCACCGCTCCACACTCTCCACGCCGGATCCTGCTGGTGCATCCGCAGCGGATCGCTCGCGGCACCCTGCGCAGCTACCTGGAGATTCATGGCCATCAGGTCACCGAGGCCAGCAACTGGACAGAGTCGCTCAAGGCTCTCGATCGCGGAAAGATGGACCTGATTCTTACCGCGCTCGATCTGGGCGAACAGACCGGCGTCGATCTTCTCGCCCATCTCCGCCACCTCAGCGGCCTGGACTCGGTTGCCGTCGCCGCCCTGCTGGGAGAGGATCAACCCCTCCCGACAACCACTGCAGACGGTCACGGCTTCGATCAATGCCTGCGATCCAGTGACCGCGGCGCCATCCTGCGCTATCTGGAGACCCTTTCTCCCTCCATCCCTCCATCCATGCTGCAGGCACATCGGCCTGCCAGCCACGGCCCCGAGCGCAAGGAGTTGGTCGGATGATCGCTCCGTCCTCCCATCGCTCGTGGCGGATCCTCCGCCGGCGGCGTCCCGGCCATCTCCCTCAGGCGCCTGACCTCGCAGAGGCAGCAAAGGAGTTGCTATGAATCCCGCTCCCTCATCTGGCGGCTCGACGGAGGTTCTCCGCCCCAGCCCCCCGGCCACGCAGCAGTTTGCCACCTTTCGTGTCGCCGACATGTTCATGGGCGTGGAACTCTCGCACGTCCAGGAGCTGATGCGCTATCAGGAGATGGCCCAGGTTCCCCTGGCGCCCTCTGCCGTCGAGGGCCTGATCAACCTTCGCGGCCAGATCGTCACCGCGCTGGATATGCGCCGAATCTTCTCTCTGCCGCCATTGGAGAGCAGCGACGCCCCTCCCATGAATATCGTCATTCGCTCCGACGGAGGTCCAGTGAGCCTCTTGGTCGATGAGATCTGCGACGTGCTCGACGTGCCGGGAGACACCCAGGCGCCGCTTCCCGAAAACCTTTCCGAGGCGCGGCGCATCCTGTTGCAAGGCGTCTACCCACTGGAGTCTACCCTTCTGCTGGTGATCGACACCGAACGCGTGATCGCACTGGGAGCCGACTGAACGAACCTGCGCCTCGTCTCTTCCGCGTTACGGCGGGCGTTCCAACACGACCTCACACCTCTTTTTGGAAGGAATCAAAGACACCATGGCAGCGGCCAACCTGATACCCGAGAACGAAACGGTCAACCTCAAC
>JAJZDM010000108.1 GCA_021806005.1 Acidobacteriota bacterium
GCAAAGACAATGTAGCCCAGTGGTATGGACCGTCGGACTGGAACGCGCCGAACCGGTTCTCTCTGATCTACAACTATCTGTTGCCGAATGTGAACGACGGACATGGTCTGCTGGGACGGATCGCCAGTGGCTGGGCGCTGAGCGGCACCGCAGCCATCCAGAGCGGCTATCCGTTCAACGTATCGACCAATGCACCGTTCGAGCCGGTCGTCAGTTCAACCGGGCAGTTTGTTGCCTATGAGCCCGGTAGCGGCGACTACAACGCAAACGGCGATAATTACGCATTCCCCAACGTGAGCAGTTATACCCAGGGCACCAGTCGGCATGCGTTCCTGACCGGAGCCGTCAAATTGTCGCAGTTTCCGCAACCCACATTCGGCCTGGAGGGGAATGAACAGTTCAACCGCTTTGTCGGGCCGAACTACCAGGAGTGGGATACGGGACTGCGGAAGGATACAAATCTGGTTGGAAACGTGAACTTCCAGTTCCGGTTTGATGTTTTCAATACCTTCAACCATCCGAACCTGACCGGCATGGACACCAACCTGCCGGATGGCACCTTCGGCCAAGCGACCAATCAGCTTACACCTCGGTATATCCAGTTCGGAGGAAATTTAACCTTCTGATCGCAAGGCCTCCCGGAAGGGGCGGGGCTGGTTGATGCTTCATGCCAGTTCTGCCCCTCTTCCTTTGGAGGAGTCGAAGTGAAACCGTCTGTGATGTAATGAGACCCCATGGGGAGTGGAGCCAAAGTTTTCTACACTCAGAGGTGCGCTTGTCGGTTGATGCGGTCAGCCCTGGTGGCAGCCCTGGTGACTGCTGTTGGCGTGGCGGTGCAGGGTCAGCAGCCTGATGCCGGGCCGGTGATCCAGATGCTGCGCGATCACCAGTATCCACAAGCTCTGGACGGCGCCGATCGCCTGCTCAAGCAGGATCCAAAGGATTGCCGGTGGCTCTCCCTGAAGGGGATGGCGCAGAGCGGGATGCAGATGCCGGTGGAGGCGGAGAGTTCGTTCCGGCAGGCTCTGGATCTTTGTCCGGACAGTCTGCTGGCGCTGGAGGGAGCGGCGCAGATCGAATACGCACGGCGAAAGCCCGATGCCGAGGAGTTGCTGCTGCGTATTCTGGCCATTCGTCCGCAGGACGTGACCACGCATGCGATGCTGGCCTCTTTTTACCGATCCCAGGGTAAGTGCGGGGCAGCGTTGCCGCAGTATGAGGCCAGCGAGGAGCTATTCACTTCACGCCCGGATTTTGAACGAGGCTATGCGTTTTGTCTTGCGGATACGGGGCAATATGCAAAGGCCGCACAGGCCTACGCGGCAGTGCTGAGCGGTGCGCCGGACGATGCTGCCTCACGCTTTAATCTTGCGTTGGTGCAGTGGAGGCTGCATGACCCGAAGAGCGCCCTGGAGACGCTCCGTCCCATGCTGCCGAACAACAGCAACGAGATGGTTCTGGCTTTGGGCGCGCGGGTAGCCGAGGGTTCCGGCGACACCCCGCTGGCGGTGAAGCTGTTGCGCGCGGCGATTGTGGCGCAGCCGAAGAACATGGCGAACTACCTGGAGTTCGCACGCATCTCCTTTAATCACCGCTCGTTCCAGGTTGGAATCGATATGATCCATGCCGGACTGACGGAGCTGCCGGATGCGGCGCCGCTCTATGTGGTGCGCGGCGTGCTGGAGATGCAACTGGCGCAATCTTCAAAAGCGATAGCCGATTTCGAGAAGGCGCACCAGTTGGAGCCGCAGTTGTCGCTGGCGATGGATGCGATAGGGATTGTGGATAGCCAGCAGTACAAACCGAAGGCGGCGCTGGATTTGTTCCGCGAGCAGGCGCGTCTGCATCCGAGGGATGGCTTTCTGCAATACCTTTATGCCGAGGCACTTTCGAAGTCCGCAGAGAATGCGGAGACGACGCAGCAGGCGATCGAGGCGGGTCAGCGTTCGATTGCTGTTGACCCGGGATTTGAGCCAGCGCGCGATCTGATGGCGCTGCTCTGGTTGCGCGCCAACCAGCCTGAACGTGCGCTGGAGCAGGCTTTGGCGGCTCTGAAGATTCAGCCGGACGATGATGTGGCGCTCTATCACGAGATCATGGCGCGACGGCGGCTGGGCCAGACCGCCCAGGTACAGGCATTGGCAAAACAACTGGCGGTGCTGCGCGCGCAACATGCGCAGAAGCAGCGCCAGGGCCAACAGTACATTCTGCAAGAAGGACCGGCGTCGTGATGGAAGGACGGCCGGCAACGCCCGGCGTGAGCCTTCTGATCCGGTTGCAGGCGTCGGGAGAGCTCTTGTTCAGGCGAAAGCGGTTGTTGAGAGGGGTTCGATATGACGCCGGAAGTTTCGCGAAGGTCCGTGATCGGTGGCATTGGCTCTGGGTTTGCAGCGTTGCTTCTGACCCGGCGAGTGGCTGTGGCGAGCACGTTCACCGCTCTGACCGGATTGCCGGGGCAACTGGACCTGAACCTGACATCGCTGGCTGAGAACACGCTGAGAATCAGCATCGCTCCGGTGAACGCGTGGCAGCCGAAGGAGGAGTTGGGGGTCCTGCCTCATCCGGGAGGCGCTTTGCTGCAGCATCAGGCGGATGCGGCAACGAAGGATCTGGTCTGGGGGAAGTACCGAATCACCGTCGAGGAGAACCCGCTGCGGGTGACGGTTGCCGAGCCGGGAGGAAGGCTCCGCCAGCGCATTCAATTCGACACGGATAGTACGGCGGTGCGTTTTGAGATAGGCGACGCGCCGGTGTTTGGACTGGGAGAAGGTTTGCCCCGCTTCGATCTGCGCGGCGCGCGCTATGAGATGCGCAATGGGGAGGGGACGCCGCATCTCGCGACAGAAGGGGCACGGCTGCCTATCCCATGGCTGATCAGCGCCGGCGGGTGGGGGCTTTTTATCGGGCAACCGTCGGGCTTCTTTGATCTGACGCAGACGCAAGGAGCCTTCAAGCCGGTGG
This sequence comes from Acidobacteriota bacterium, assembly GCA_021806005.1. Classification (GTDB taxonomy): domain Bacteria; phylum Acidobacteriota; class Terriglobia; order Terriglobales; family Acidobacteriaceae; genus Granulicella. The sequence goes on from JAJZDM010000108.1 coordinate 2,962, forward strand.
AAGCGACATCGAGCCGCAACGTCTATCTGATCCTGGGCGATACGCCCGCCGAGATTTTAAGAGGTTATGCGGAACTGACCGGGCTCCCGCATCTACCGCCTTTATGGTCGCTGGGCTATCAGCAGTCGCACCGCACCCTGGCGAGTCGTGAGGAGGTGATGAGAGAGGCGCAGCGGTTTCGAGAGAAGAAGCTGCCGTGCGATGCACTGATTTATCTGGGCACGGGGTTTTGTCCATCGGGGTGGAACACCGGCCACGGATCGTTCACCTATAACGCTGAGGTCTTTCCCGACCCGAAGGAGATGCTGGACGAGTTGCACGGGGAACACTTCAAGGTGGTGCTGCATGTGGTGCCGCCCGGGGATCTTCATGGAACGATTCATGACAGCGGGGCGGAAGCGAGGACGCCAGGGGACGCGGTGAGTTACTGGCAGCAACACCTGGCGGTGGAAGCGACGGGCGTGGATGGATGGTGGCCAGACGAGGGCGATGACCTCTCTGTCTATGCGCGTTTGCAACGCAATCAGCTTTATTGGGATGGACCGCTTCAAGTGCATCCGGAGCGGCGTCCGTTTGCCCTGAATCGAAACGGATATGCGGGGTTGCAGCGGTATGGATGGCTGTGGTCGGGGGACATCGACTCGACCTGGAGTGCGCTGCGGGCGCAGGTGCGCAATGGGATCCAAGTAGGCCTGTGCGGGATTCCGTGGTGGGGAACGGATACGGGGGGCTTTTCTCCGACGCTGGAGTTGACGCCGGAGCTATACGTGCGGTGGTTTCAGTTCAGCGCCTTCTGTCCGCTGTTTCGCTCCCATGGGCGGGCCTGGAAGTTGCGCCTGCCATGGGGATGGGACAGCGGAGATCCCGGCCCCCTGGAGGGTTCACGATGGGGGGCGAACTGGCCTCCGCAGGATGAGCTGCACGATGAACAGGTGGAGAGGATCTGCCGGGAGTACTTGAACCTGCGCTATCGTCTGCTTCCTTATCTTTATTCATCGGTGGCGCAGACCCATGAGACAGGGGTTCCGCTGATGCGGCCGCTATGGCTCGGGGATCCGGGTGACAGCCAGGCTCTGCTACGCGACGATGAGTACCTGTTTGGAGACAGCTTTCTTGTAGCGCCCGTGCTGGTGGCAGCGGCGCGGCAGCGCAAGGTGTACCTGCCGAGCGGCCAGTGGTGGGATCTCTGGAGGGAGCAGGCCGTGCAGGGTGGTGCGGAGATCTCGCGTGACGTGGATCTGCGGACGATGCCCATCTATGTGAAGGCGGGTGCGGTGGTGCCCCTGGGACCGGTAAAACAGTATGTTGCCGAGCCCGTGGAGGAACCGCTGTGCTTGCGTATTTATCCGGGGGCGGACGGCGGCTTTACGCTCTATGAAGACGACGGCGAGAGTTTTCGTTACCGCGAGGGAGAGTTTCTGCGGATTCGTTGCCAGTGGGAGGACGCCAGACGAACGCTGACGCTGCGCGTGGATCCAAAGGGCAGGGCAGCCGATGGAAGGAAGATGCGGTTGGAGATCGTGGGTGCGCGTGCATCGGCGATGGTGACGCTGCGCGGGCTGGTCACTGAAGTCAGGCTCTGAGAGCGGCCTGTCGGGATCGATGCACACAAATGCGAAGATGGGCGAGAAAGAGGACTGTATTGCCGCGATCTGTCATCCAGGCCCATGCTTCGCCTTGAAGGCAAGGCGCGCGTGCCCAGAATTTGAAGCCGTCTTTCCGCTGCCATGCGGAGTGCGTGCGGCTCGGCATCGCTCCACACCGCGGCTGGCCTGAACTGGAGCGTGTCTCTGGGCCTCGGCTCCCGTTCCGCGTCTTCCTCTGCGCTTCGCCATTCCATTAAAAAACGCGCAATGGGATACCCTTTGCGCGGGCAAGGGCGGTGGCCATAGGGAGTGGTTGGTGGGCCGGGGGCTGGTTCAGTCTGCCAGTTCAGCCAGAAGGACCTGCTCGTCCTGATCGACCTCGCGCAGCTTGACTTCGATGATCTCGCGCCGTGAGGTGGGCACGGTGCGCCCGATGTAGCGGGCCTCGATGGGCAACTCGCGATGACCGCGATCGATGAGAACCAGCAGTTGCACGCTCTTGGGACGGCCCTGATCGAAGAGCGCATCCAGCGCCGCGCGAATGGTGCGGCCGGTGTAAAGAACATCGTCCATCAGGATGATGTCGCGTCCGTTCACGTCAAAGCCGATCTCTCCCTTTTCGACCACCGGGCGAAGGTCCCGGGTGGAGAGATCGTCGCGGTAGAAGCTGATGTCCAGCACGCCGGTATCCACCGGTGTCTTCTCGATGGTCTCAATCAACTTCGCGATACGCTGGGCCAGCGGGATGCCGCGGCGCTTGATGCCGATCAGGCCGAGATTCTCGCTTCCGTTGTTGCGTTCCACGATCTCGTGGGCGAGCCGCACCAGGGTACGCTCGATCTCCGAGGCGGACATCAGCCGTCCCTTTTCCCGGACGTTGGATCTGGTGGCGGAGGGCGTTGTTGCGGCGGAAGAAGTTGGGTCGCTCATGATTGCCCTCATCATAGCAGCGCGCGGGCTGGTCTTCATCTCTCTGTCCTGGAGCTACGGTTCGGGTATCGGTTCCGGAGCGGGAGGCGCAGCCTCGGGCCGCAGTACACCGCTGGAGCGGGCGTGCGCGGGGAGTCCGGAGAAGATCAGGGCCGCGGCGTGCGCGAGCGGAGATAACCGGCAAAGGCGCCCGCCGTTGCGGAGTAGGCCAGGTACAGCAGCAGGCACAGGAAGATGCTGGCCAGCAGGATGCCGGCGCGAAACTCCGGGACGGCGAGCATATCCGTGAGCATTTTGGCGGACTGTTGGGACTGGGCTGCGAAGTTTGTGTGCAACTGCTCAAACATCTTGTTGAGCTGGGTGTCGATATCGGCGATCTGGTTGGCCGAGTGCAGGACAAAGCGTTCCATGACCAGGCCGATGGTGTTCAGTGTGGCGGTGACGAAGAAGATTGCCAGCGCGGTGAGGGTACCCAGGCGTGCTCCAAAGCCGGCGGTAATCGGGGTCTGGCGGAACTTCGAACTATAGATGCCCAGCACCACGATCGGTGCGGAGAGAAACCAGCACAGCGAGAGCAGCGATACGGGCGCAATCGCGAAGGAGAGCAGGGAGAGCCCGGCCGAGATGGCGCCTGCCAGAGCTGCGGTCTGGATGGCGCCGCGCCATGCGACCGCATGGCCGGCTCGCCCCGGATGCGACTCAGGCAGGGTGGAGGGGCCGGCTGCACCCAGTTGCGCGCCCATCTGCTCTTCGATCTGGTCGCGCAGTTCCTCGGAGAGCTGGACCTGGGGTGAGCCACAGCTCCAGCAATAGACCAAGCCTCCCTCCTCTTCACGATGGAGCACGGCGTGGCAGCGGGGACAGATCCGGGTAGTCACTCCTATGAAGGTATAGCATCTTCGCTGCCAGCTCCGCATCCGGGACGGATGAGGGGCATCTCTTCCAGCTACTCAGGGTGATTCGCCCGAGGCCGCTCATCCAGTCAGTTCAGAGCGGCCCCGCCGAGGAAGGCTGGAGGTGGCTCTGTTCCGGCCTATCCAAATGCGGGCTGGGGCCCTATTCGCTGTCGGAGCTATCGTGGCCGGTGGGCAGGTCGATCGAGACCAGGCTGATCTGTGTCCCGCCGTTGTGTGGTTCGACGCCCACCACGTGCATCCGCTTTGGAGAGCCTGCGCGCAGCTCAATCTCGGTCTCCGAGGGCGAGTCGTTGCTGAGGATGACGACACCTTTGGGGTGTACGCCGCCGATCTGGACCTTGGAGCCTGCCACGCGTGAACCTTCGTCATTTTTACAGGTGAGGCCCTGCGCGGTGCGATCCGGCGAGCCGATGGGGTGCTGGTCGCGGCACTCGATGGGAGCGCCGTAGCGGGAAGAGAGATCCTGGCGGTAGAAGGCAAGCACCTTCTGCGGCGAGTCCGCGGTCTGGAAGTCGGCGGCCCTCACGCCCAGGTGAAAGCCTCCAAAGCTCATCTGGACGTTTGCGTTATTGCCATCGTCTCCCTGGTCCTGCACCGGCGTTGCGCCGGGGTAGGGGCTTATGCCCACCGAGGCGGCATCGACAGTCTTGCCGGTAGCCACCTTCATGGAGCCGAAGGGGGTTCCGATGCTGACGTTCTTCGATCCGTCGCGATCGCTTTCGGTAACGTGACAGCCGGCCAGCAGAAGACCGGCCAGGGTGGCCAGAGTGGTCAGAGTACGACGGGATTGGGTCATCACGGGAGTCTTTCTGTGGGTGGCGGACGTGGCAGGCCGCCAGGCAACTCGTTGCCAGGCCAGTCCTCCGCCGCACGGGTCAGTTCGGTATCGGAAGTCTACGCCTCTGAATACGCGGGTAGTCCGGATAAGGTTCCGTGGAACGCATCGCTCTGCGGCGCGGGAGCGCCTGGAGGCAGGTTGCTCCTGTCGGCTCGCGCCACCCGGCCCCGTCCGGGATGCAGGAGTCGCCAAAGTGCCTGCGCTGCCTTCACTTGCAGGACCGGAGCGTGGATGGGCGGATGCTCTTCCGGCCTCAGCTCGCGCGTGGGGGGCGATGTGGAAGAGCAACGGTGTGGAACGGGTGGGTTTGATTCGACCTGAGGTCTAACCATTCATTTGGCATTTGCTCCAGCGCGAGTAAACTGAGCAAGGTGCCTTTTGGGCAGAGGACCTGCATCGAAAGCTGGTAGAGCGCGGCGAGATGGGCGCAATTTTTCTTTAGAGGATAAGGATGACTGATAAACAGCAGCAGGACGCACTGGATCAACTTTCTATCAACACACTTCGATTTCTAGCCGTCGACCAGGTCGAGAAGGCCAAGTCCGGCCATCCGGGAGCGCCTCTGGGCTGCGCTCCGATCGTCTATCTGCTGTATCACAAGATCATGAAGTACAACCCCAAGGATCCGCAGTGGTCTGACCGGGACCGCTTCATCCTGTCCAACGGGCACGCCTCCGCGCTTCTCTACGGTGTGCTCCATCTGACTGGGTACAACCTGCCGATGTCGCAGTTGGAGCAGTTCCGGCAGTGGGGTTCAGAGACCCCGGGACACCCGGAATCCTGCGATACGCCGGGCGTTGAGGTGACCACTGGCCCGCTTGGCCAGGGCTTTGCCATGGCAGTGGGTGAGGCCATCGCCGAAAAGCATCAGGCAGCGATCTACAACCACGAGAACCACACTCCGGTCGACCACCACACCTACGTCCTTTGCGGTGACGGCGACCTCATGGAAGGCGTCTCGCATGAGGCAGCCTCGCTGGCCGGAACGCTGGGACTGGGCAAGCTGATCGTGCTGTACGACGACAATCTCATCTCGCTGGATGGGCCCACCGAGCTGAGCTATACCGAGGACGTGACCCGGCGCTTTGAGGCCTATCACTGGCAGGTGCTCTCGGTTGAGGATGGCAATGACCTGGTGGCCATCGAGAGGGCGATCGAAGCGGCCAAGGCTGAGACGCAGAAGCCGACGCTGATCCGGGTGCGCACGGTGATCGGCTACGGAAGCCCCAAGGCCGGAACCAACAAGGTGCACGGCGAGGCGATGGGAGCGGAGGCCGCCCGGGCGACCAAGAAGAACCTGGGCTTCCCTGAGGACAAGAGCTTCTACGTGCCGGAGGAGGCAGGAAAGAACTGGCTGAAGGCGGTCGAGCGGGGACACAAGGCCCAGGCGGAGTGGCAGGCCAGCTTTGAGGGGTACAAGAAGGCCTTTCCGACGCTGGGTGCGCAGTATGAGCGCTGCGCAAAGCGGGGCATGGAGCCCGGCTGGGAGAAGGCGATTCCCACCTTCCCGGCCGGCCCGGAGGCCAAGCCAGTAGCCACGCGCAACGCCGGTCAGGTGGTTCTGAACGCCCTTGCCAAGGCGGTGCCGGAGCTGGTTGGCGGCGCCGCGGATCTGACCGCCTCCACCAAGACGATCTTCAAGGACAGTCCCAGCTTCCATGCGGATGCGGCAGGACGCAATATCTTCTTCGGGGTGCGCGAGTTCGGCATGCTGGCTGCTGTGAACGGCATGGCTGCCCACGGCGGTCTGATTCCCTTCGGCTCTACCTTCTTCACCTTCAGCGACTACTGTCGCTCGGCGATGCGGATGGGAGCGCTGATGGGGATCCACTCTCTCTATATCTACACGCATGATTCGGTCGGGCTGGGCGAGGACGGACCGACGCACCAGCCGGTGGAGCAGTTGATGAGCCTGCGCGCGATTCCGAAGCTGACCGACTTTCGTCCCGCTGACGCCAATGAGACGGCGGCCTGCTGGCAGTTGGCTCTGGAGCGCAAGAGCCCCAGCTTTATGGCGCTCAGCCGACAGGATCTGCCGGTGCTGGATGCAGCCCGTTACAAGGTCTTTGAGGGCGTGCGCCGGGGTGCTTACACGCTGGAGTCCTACGGCAAGGACCTGGTGCTGGTGGCTACCGGATCAGAGGTGGACGTGGTGCTGAAGGCGGCGGCCCAGCTCAAGGATGCAGGCATCCTGGCCTCCGTGGTTTCCATGCCCAGCTTCAGGATCTTTGAGGAGCAGACCGAGGAGTACAAGGCGTCGATCTTCCCCAAGGGTGTGCCGACGATCTCGGTTGAGGCTGGAGCGACCATGGGCTGGTGGAAGTACGTTGGCCGCGAGGGTGTGGCCATCGGTGTGGATCGTTTTGGAGCTTCGGCGCCGGGTCCGGTGGTGATGGAAAAGCTGGGGATCTCCGTTGCAAATGTTGTGGAAACTGCACGGAAACTGGTGAAGAAGTAGCCCTCGGGAGCGGGAGGTCCGCGCTGTTGGCGGATCTCCCGGAACCTGAAGATGTAACCCTGGGGCAGAGGGATGGTTGGGATGACACAGGATCAGGCCAAGGAACTGGTGGGGAGGCGTGCCGCCCAGCAGGTTGAGGATGGCATGCGGGTGGGCCTGGGAACCGGATCCACGGCCACGATGTTTATCAAGGCGCTCGGAGAGCGGGTCAGGGAAGGGCTCAGGATCCGCTGTGTAGCCTCCAGCGACGCCAGCCACCGCCTGGGGCAGTCCCTGGGGATGGAGATGCTTACGCTCCAGGATCTGCCGGAGCTGGATCTGTACATTGATGGCGCTGACGAGGTAGGCCCGGGTCTGGCCCTGATCAAGGGCGGTGGCGGAGCGCTGCTGCGGGAGAAGATTGTGGCCAGCGCGGCGCGCAGGTTTGTGGTGGTGGTGGACTCCAGCAAGGTGGTTCCGGTGCTGGGAAGGTTTCCCCTGCCGGTTGAGGTGATCAAGATGGCCCTCCCGCTGGTGGAGAGCAAGCTGAACCGGCTGGGGCTTGCTCCGCGACTGCGCCGTCATCCGGATGGTTCGGTGTACCTCACCGATGAGAACAACTACATCCTGGACTGCGCCTGCGGCTCCATTCCGGATCCGGAGCATACAGCGGCGGTGATTCGTTCGCTGGTTGGGGTTGTTGAGCACGGTCTGTTTCTGAAGATGGCCAGCGCGGCGCTGGTCGCCGGCGATCAGGGCGTCTCAGAGTTACAGGCTTAAAAGTCACAGGCTTAAGCGCTGCAGGTTTGAGAGCCTGCCGGCGTCCGGGTACTCTCCGGCTCCTGACGTCTCCGGCCCCTGACGGACGCTTTCGCTGCAATTGCTCCTTGCAAACCTGCAAGAGACATCAGCGTGCATTCCCAAGGAGATGGCCGGGTGGGTCGGTTGCCGGACAACCCTCGAGGTGAAAACGGCGTCCGATTCTTGCCGGCTAAAATCCTCAGCGGGCAGCATTTCCGTTTGGATGCGCATCATTTCAGCACCCCACGCGTCGAATGCAAGAGGGGTGACGCTGGGCATTGACAACGATTGCGTTTACTCTCTAATTGGTACTTTGCCGCGCGAGGGCGGATGCTTCTATGGAACTAGGTTTGATTGGGCTTGGGAAGATGGGCGGCAACATGGCGGAACGTCTGCGCCGGGCTGGTCATAAGGTAGTGGGCTTTGACTTCTCGCCGGAAGCCGTGCAGCGGCTGACGGATGCGGGCTCGGTGGGCGTCAGTTCGCTCCAGGAGCTGGTGCAGCAACTGCAGGCGCCGCGTGCGGTGTGGATCATGGTGCCGGCGGGAGATCCAGTTGACGACACGATCGCCAAGCTGAAGCCGCTGATGGACAAGGGCGACATTCTGATCGACGGAGGGAACTCCAACTACAAGGACTCGCAGCGGCGCTACGCACAACTCAAGCCGCAGGGCTTTGAGTTTGTTGACGTGGGAACCTCCGGCGGCATCTGGGGCATCACCGAGGGCTACTCGATGATGGTGGGCGGCGATGAGGCGGTCGTCGAGCATCTTCGGCCGATCTTTGAGGCCCTGGCGCCTGCGGCTAACATGGGCTGGGGACGCACGGGGCCCAGCGGCGCGGGCCACTTCGTCAAGATGGTGCACAACGGCATCGAGTACGGCCTGATGCAGGCCTACGCCGAGGGATTCTCCATCATGAACTCCAAGCACTCGCTCAACCTCGACCTCCGCCAGATCGCCAATATCTGGCGCTACGGATCGGTGGTGCGTTCCTGGCTGCTGGACCTTACCGCGGATGCGCTGCAGAAGAACCCAACCCTGGACGGCCTGGAGCCCTACGTTCCAGATTCGGGTGAGGGGCGATGGACGGTCTTCGAGGCCATTGACCTGAACGTCTCCGCGCCAGTGATTACAGAGTCGCTCATCCGTCGGGTGCGCTCGCGCGAGGATGATAACTTTACCGACAGGATGCTCTCCGTGATGCGCCATGAGTTCGGCGGGCATGCCGTCAAGAAATCCTGAGAAGACATTCTGCGGGGCTACGGCCCCGGACAACATCTCCCATCGGCGGGATCCGAGTTCAAGATGGATTCAGGAACCGGCGACCCGCAGTACCCAAGGCTGCTACAAGCGGCCACTCTCGAACAGGTTGAAGTGCAGCGGAACCTGGTTGCTCTTCACGGACAAAGCCCGGCAAGATTAGATCGTGTTACGAACCACTGAGGTCCCTGAGGATCAAGGAGCGGTAGATGCCAAGCGTAGTCAGGAGTCAAGAGATGCAGATCGCATCGGAGCACAGTGTGAAGCGGCAGGAGAGAGTTCCGGATCCCTGTATTGTGGTGATCTTTGGGGCATCCGGAGATCTGACCAAGCGCAAGTTGCTGCCCGCGCTCTATCACCTGGAGCAGGAGGGGCTGCTCCCTCCGCAGTTCGCCGTGGTGGGTGTGGCGCGCCGGGATATCTCGGCGCGATTCGCCGCGGACATGAAGGATGGGATCCTGAAGGGCGGAGGCGTGGAGGCGGACGATGCGCTGCTGAAGAAGTTCATGGACCGGGTGAAGTACTTCACCACGAACTTCGATGACGATGCGGGGTACGAGAAGCTGAAGGGGTTTCTGGCCGGCATCGACGAAAAGCTGGGTACCGGGGGGAACCGGCTGTTTTACCTGGCGGTGGCGCCGGAGTACTTTGCGGACATTACAGATCGACTGGGCAAGCATGAGATGACGACATCGAAGGAGCCCGGACAGTGGATGCATGTGATCATCGAGAAGCCCTTCGGAACGGATCTGCGTTCGGCCAGAGAGCTCAACGATGCCATCAACCGGGTGCTGCACGAGGATCAGATCTTCCGCATCGACCATTATCTGGGCAAGGAGACGGTGCAGAACATCCTGGTGTTCCGCTTTGGCAACGGAATCTTTGAACCTATCTGGAACCGGAACTTTATCGACCACGTCGAGATTACCGCCGCCGAGTCGATCGGGATCGAGGGCCGCGGACCCTTCTATGAGGGCGCCGGAGCGCTGCGCGACGTGCTGCAGAATCATGTGATGGAGGTGCTGAGTTTTGTGGCCATGGAGCCGCCAGACAGCTTTGAGGCCAGCGCCGTCCGGGCGGAAAAGTTGAAGGTATGGAACGCCATTGACCCCATCGAGGTGGAGGACA
>JAJZDM010000109.1 GCA_021806005.1 Acidobacteriota bacterium
AACCGCCCTCAGGAGATTGCGCAGGCCGACGCCACCCTGCGCGAGGACGCTGCGCTGCTGCAGGAGGCCATCCACGGCTCCCGTATCCAGGAGATCCGCCAGGCCCGCGCAGACTACGCCGCGGCCAGCGCCAACGCCACCAACGCCCAGCTCACCTACCAGCGCATGGCTCCCCTGGCCGCCAAAGACATCATCTCCCGGCAACAGTTCGATGCCTATACCGCGGAGCGCAACAACACCGCCCAACTCGCCGAGGCCGCCCGGCAGCACCTTGCCCTGCTGGAGGCAGGGACGCGTCCCGAGGAGGTCCAGGCAGCCCGCGCCCGCTACCAGCAGGCCCTGGCTGCGGATCAACTCATGCACGCCGGCTATCGCCATCAGGACATACTGCAGGGCAACGGCCGCCTCGCTCAATCCATCGCCCGCGTCGCAGAGCTGGATGCGGACTTGCGCGAGGCTCACCTCACCGCACCTGCCGAGGCTACCGTGGAGACCGTAAGTGTTCGCCCCGGCGACCTGGTCCCCCCCAACCAGATCGTGATGACACTGCTGGAGCCCTCCCAGCTCTGGGTCAAGGTCTACATCCCGGAGACCGACCTCAGTCACATCCACGTCGGAGGTTCCGCCCAGGTCACCGTGGACAGCCTCGACGGACGGCAGTTCCACGGCTCCATTCAGGAGATCAACTCCGACGCCGAGTTTCTGCCCCGCAACGTGCAGACCCGCGACGACCGCCGACACGAGGTCTTCGGCGTCAAGGTCCACGTGGAGAACCCCGATGGCATCCTCAAATCCGGCATGGCCGCCACGGTAACCCTGCCATGAGTGGGCCGAAGGGTCTCTCGAACGGCGAGGTGCCGCCGCAGGGAGTTTCTCAGCCCGTATCCGCTGCTCCCGTGATCGACGCACGCAACCTCTCCATTCGCTTCGGCGATGTGACCGCCGTAAACGACGTCAGCTTTCACCTGGACCGTGGCGAGCTCTTCGGCTTTCTCGGCCCCAACGGCTCCGGCAAGACCTCCATCATCCGCGCTCTGTGCGGCCTGATCCCTCTCTCCTCCGGCCAGGCCACCATTCTCGGCATGGACGTGCACCGCCACGCCGCAGAGATCAAGCGTCACGTCGGCTACATGTCACAGCGATTCGGCCTCTATGAGGACCTCACGGTACAGGAGAACATCCGCTTCTACGCCGCCGCCTACGGCCTCTCCACCCAGGCCCTCACGCTCCGCATCGAGCAGATTCTGGAGCTGACCAGCCTCGGCCCTTACTTCACTCGCCGCGTCTCGCAGCTCTCCGGCGGATGGAAGCAGCGGCTGGCCCTGGCCTGCGCCATCATTCACTCGCCCGAGGTAGTCTTCCTCGACGAACCCACCGCCGGCATTGACCCCGTGGCGCGCCGCTCCCTGTGGGATCTGTTCTTCGAACTCTCCGCCCAGGGCGTCACCTTCTTTGTGACCACCCACTACATGGACGAAGCGGAGCGCTGCGGCCGCCTCGGCTACATCTACCTCTCCCGGCTCATCGCGCTGGGCTCCATCGACGAACTGCGCCGCCAGCCAGAAGCCAATCCCCCCGGAGCCTCGCGGATCAACCTCGAAGCCCCCTCCATCGCCCTGCTGCTCCCCAGGCTCCGTCGCTTCCCGGGCGTGCGCGAAGCGACGATCTTCGGCCGCGCCGTACACGCCCTGGTGGAGGACTCCGCGCTCGAACCCCTGCACGCCGCCTTTCCCCAGCTCTCGATCCGCAACCTCCAGCCCTCGCTGGAAGACATCTTCGTCACCTTGACCTACCACATCATGAAGGGAGAGCAGGGATGATCCGCAGGACTCTGCCCTGCCGCTGCCGCCCACCTGCCATTCAGCAGCGCAGAATGCGGCTGTGCTGCCGGACTGGAGGCAATCCATGACACCTGGCGAGCCCTCCAACGCTGCTGCGCAGACCCGCGCATCCCGCGGGACCTTCTTTGGCCTGCGTCCGGTGGCGCGCAAGGAGTTCACTCACATCCTGCGCGACCCCGCCACGCTCTTCTTTGCCCTTCTCATCCCCATCGTGGAGCTGTTTCTCTTCGGCTACGCCATCGACACGAATGTTCGCCAGGTTCCTACCGTCGTCTTCGACGAGTCCCGGACCCAGCAGAGCCGCAGCCTGGTTCAGGCCTTTGCCGCCTCGGATACCTTTCATATCACCCGGTACGTGGACTCCGAGCCGGCCATGTACGCGGCCATGCGTTCCGGGCGCGATCGCGTGGCTCTGCGCATCCCGCCCAGCTACGCACGAAACCTCCAGCTTGGCGTCACAGCCAGCGTTCTGGTGCTGGTGGATGGTTCGGACTCAGCCGTCGCCAGCGCCGCAGTGGACGCCGCAACCGGTATCGCCATGGAGAGGTCCATCGGATTGGCCGCAGCCACCAGTCTGGCCGGAGCACCCTCCGGGCCGGCCATCGAGGTTCGCCCCTCGGTGCTCTACAACCCCGCCACGCGTTCAGCCAACTTCTTTATCCCCGGCCTCATCGCCATCCTGCTGCAGATGATGATCATTCTGCTGATCGCCCTCTCCCTGGTCCGGGAGCGGGAGCGCGGCACCCTGGAGCAACTCATTATGACCCCGATCACCCCGCTGGGCCTGATGGTGGGCAAAATGATCCCCTACGGCGTGCTGGGCTTTGGGGAACTCTGCCTGATTCTGGCCATCATGCGCTTCATCTTCCAGGTTCCCATCCACGGCAGCCTGCTTGTCCTGCTGCTCATGTCCCTGCCCTTTCTTTTGACCGTTCTGGGGGCTGGCCTGATCATCTCTACCCGGGCCCGCACGCAGGCGGAGGCCTTTCAACTCGCCATGGCCACGATCCTGCCCTCAGTCTTTCTCTCCGGCTACATCTTCCAGATATCCACCATGTCGGCGCTCTTCCGGGCCGTCAGCGCAGCCATCCCCGCTACCTACTACATCCAGATCATCCGCGGAATCGTCCTGCGCGGCGCCGGTATCGCTGACCTCTGGATCAACACTCTGGTGCTCACCCTGATGGGAACAATCGCGATCCTGCTGGCCGCATTCGCCTTCTTCCGTCAGCATAGCCCGTAAGACCGGGGGCTCCCCGAGTGCGTCGGCGTGGCGGCCGATCGGCCCACAGCCAACGCTCGGCTAAAGGATTCCCAGTCACCGGCCGATGAGTGCGGTATAAGCTATGGCCACTCTCATCCAGCCCGAATCAGACCTCCAGCCGAGCGGCGAACCACTACCCCTCCGCCCAAACCCCGTGTCTGACCCACGCGCCTTTCGCGGCCCACTCCAGAGAGTCGCCAGCGCGCTGGCCGCGCCCATTCTGCTGGTCATCGCCCTGCTGGGCCTGGTGGTCGTGGTGGCAGACCTGAACTGGTACCGCCTGCGCAGCCTCGTCAAGGGACGGCCCCAGCCAAGGGGCCTCTGGGAGATCTAAGGCAGTTTCGGTGTGGGTGTAGAGGGCGACTCAACGTCGATGGGCGTTCTCCCCCAAGGAAAACGCCACGGCGAGCCCGCTTCGGGATAACCATCAACACCGAAAATGCCATAAACCCGGAGAAGCACCTTATTTTCTGTCCACGGCGATCGAACGATCGGACCCATGACGCCTGCCTTTGCACGCGCCTGTCCACCCCGCAAGCCAGCAGCGAGGTTAAGGGCAAAGACCCTTCATCCGCAAAAAAACGCCCACAAGACGGACAGATTGCGCGCACAAGCCGCTGCGCACGCGCGCAATCTCTTCATCCTCCGGGCGCTCTCTTCGCGCTTTGTCAGCAGTTGTAGTTGACCTCTTCTTCCTCTTCGACGCCATAGCGCCGCAACAGGTTGGGCAGGTTCTGGCTGAAGGCCGCGCGCGGCATCACCACATCACAACCCGCCTCGACGGCTTTGGCCTTGAGATCGCCCTGGAGGTGGGAGAGGAAACCGATGATGGAGGCGGACTTCTTGAGTTTGGTCTTCAGCTTCGGAATCAGCGTGAGGGGTTTGGCGTTGGCGTTGTTCAGATCGAAGACGATCAGCGCCGGCCTGTTCTTCTCTCCATCCGTCAGCTCCGCCACAGCTTCCTTCTCATTCTTGATGAAGCCGACCTTTACCCCCAGCTTCTTGGCCGTCTCCTGGATCTTGGCCTGGAAGAAGAGTTCCTCGATGAAGAAGTAGATATGGGTCTGGGCGCCTTCCGGGATGGGAATCGGCCGCGGCATGGAGCGGTCGATGGGCTGCGAATCGCCGGTGTGACGATGGCCGCCCCGGCGCGCATGCCCGGACATCTGGATGGTTGAAGGTGGGGCGTCGCCAAACTCGCCGGCCTCGCGATAGCTGTGATCCATCGGGCCCACAAACCCGCGCTCCCGCGGTTGGCTGCCGCTGCTCTTCCCCTTCCGCTTGAACCCGCTGATCTGGTTGCCGAAGTTGTCCGGCCGATAGCCATTGCCGCCGCCGTAGCTAGGCGTTGAAGCGGCTTCGGCGCGGAAGTCGTTGCCCGGATTCTCGATCCGGCCCGCTCCCCCCGTACGCCGCTCCCGCTCGCGGAACTTCTTCTTCCAGCGCTTGCCGGTTGTTTGCTGGCCTGCTCCCGACTGCTTTCGCTGGGTCTGGCTTGCAGGTGCCGCTGCCAGCGCAAGGCTTTCGCCCTCCATCACCAGCGGTGCCGGCGGTGGTGATGTCTCACCATCACCGCTGCTGGCGGCCTGGCTCTCGCCGGCTACCTTGTTCTTCCGTTTGCGGCGCCGCCGTCGGCTGCTCTTGCTCTGGCCCATACCCGGACCCGGCTGGCCGCCGTCGTTGGCGTCTCCCGGCTCCTGCGAACCGTACTCCGCATTGCCGTCGTCTCCGCCGCTATAGTCCTCTGCCGCGTCATACGACGAGATGGCTGCTATGTTCTGCTCTGACATGGTGCTGTGGTTTCCCCTTGCAATTGCAGGCTTGAGTCGCCTTCAAGAGACGCCGGAGGTGGCCCATCGGGGCCCAACCGGAGCCAGTTCTCAGGCGTGTCAATCGTCTTCTTTACTCAAGCGTGACTTGAAGATCATCTCTTGTACTTCTTCGCCCAGCGCTGCCGGCCTGGAGTTTCATCTGGACGCACGGGCCTCTTCCGGCCCGCCTGCCATACCCGGAAGACGGCTTGCTGCATCCGATGGACTTGCTCATCTCAAATTTCTCCGGGGGAGACCAGACCCTGTGTCTTCGGCTCCTGGACCCCGTCCGCTCAGATCCCGTCCCGGCTGTGCTGCATCGGCTCCTATGGAATATCCGCTGCAATAGTGCAGGCGTTCAGGAGCCTCCGCTCAGCCTCTTCTACTTCCGTCTTTGCTGCGTCTCTCCCGGGGCGATCCCTACAGTTGGCTATGGTTCGCTGGGCTGGTTGGCTGTGGTTCGCGAAGCTGGTCTGCCGGGTTCCTCTGCCTTGGTTCGCGAAGCTGCTTTGCTTTGGATCGCGATACTGGGACGCGATCTATCCGTTGGGACCTCGCCTGGCCCAGATTCTCTGGTCCAGATTCCCGTGACGTGATCTCCGCGGTGCGATCTCCGTAACACGCTCTCTGTTCACCCTCAAGCATGATATTGGAGTGACGAGCAATGTTCCTGGCACCCCTTGTCCCTGGCACCCCTCGTTGATCGCCACGCGATAGTTCGGCATCCGCAAAGGCCGCGCCGTAGACCCAGGCTCTTGATCGGCAGCTGCGGAGACCCACGCTTTGCTCTGAAAGCTCACCGGGCAACGAACTCACCGGACTGTTCACGGTGCGCTAGTGACCCCGGGCCTGCGGAACAACCTGATTCTACGCTGGGAAAAAGAGAAGTGCAACCCCTGTTTTGGACATCCAAAGAGCCTTTGAAAACACGTTCGCCGAAAAGACATCGGGCCATCTCCCCTCCCCGGAAGATGGCCCTACGCCCCTAATAGCCAGTCACTGGCCTCCTGAAGGGTCTCGCCAGGAGCGGAAACTCCTGGGAAGACCTTTGCTTGACGGGGCCTCCCTCTTCGGGGAGATGGAATCCCGTGGCTCTCCACCTCCGTCCCTTCGCAGGTAGGAGGCTTTGAAGATTCAAACGGCTTTCCCGCTGGAATCACCGGGCGCTTCAAGTATGGCGCCCTTCAAGCATGGAGGAGATCAGATGTCTGAACTGGCCGAGATCAGGCACACTCAAGCCCGCCACCCAAACTCCAACAATACACTTACACTGCAATCCAGATACCAAACATAAATCCCTTGTTTTCAGCCACAACTAGAAACTACAGGTCGGTCAGGCCACCAAAAATCAGAGTTTACCCCGTCCAACCTCCGCTTTTCGGAAGCCCCTACCATCTCTCCCCCCTCCAGCGAAGGCTCGCCCCCTCCCAGCGCACGAACAGAATTTTGAACCGACCGGGGGATTCCATAAAATGTGAATGGCCCGATGACCGACATCAAACAGCCGTATCCACACCCGCTTCCATCTCCGCGTCAGCGCCCCCTCCTTCACTCTCCCTGGGTGATCTTCGCCGTGGCGTTTGCGTTGCGCGTGACGGTCATTCTGGTGGCGCATACCTACCGGATCCGGACCATCGGAGATCACTTCGACTTTGGCTTTGAGGCCGGACGGATCGCGCGCTCCCTGGTGACCGGGCATGGCTACGGGAACCCGTTCAACGGAATCTCAGGACCCACAGCCATGGAACCCCCGCTCTATCCGCTGCTCCTGGCCGCCGCCTTTAAGTTGTTCGGGGTCTACACCCACGCTGCGGCCATCGCCGTCATGGTGGCGGACAGCGCGTTCTCCGCACTGGTCGTTCCCGCCATCTATGAGATCGCGCAGCGCTGCTTCGATGTGCGCGGCATCGCGCGCCGGCAATCCACCGCCGCCGCGCCGGTCGCCCTCTGGTCCGCGTGGATCTGGGCGGCATATCCCCCAGCGCTGCAGTACGCCGTGCATTGGATCTGGGAGATGTCGCTCACGGTCTGCCTGTTCAGTTGGGCGCTGGTGGTCACGCTGCGGCTGCGCGGCGTGGGAGAGACCAAACCGGTCGGGACAGGGGAGTCACGCGTTGGGACTGCCGCGCCGAACGCTCCTCTGCTGTGGTTCGTGCTCGGGATCCTGTGGGGACTCGTTGCGCTCTCCAACTCCTCGCTGCTGCTCTGCCTGCCCGCTTCCATGGTCTGGGTGGTCTGGCCTCAGCTTCGAGCCGGCGGGCTACGCCGCTGGGCCATCTGGCGGAGGACTCTCGCCGGAGCCGCGTTGACCACCGTTGCGTTCTCCGCGGTGCTCGCTCCATGGGTGGCTAGAAATGAGCACGTGCTGCACGCCTTCATCCCCGCGCGCAGCAACTTTGGGATGGAGTTGTACAACTCTACATTGCCGTCCTACGACGCATTCCCGTGGGGCGCCGTCCTGCCGCTATGGCCGGGAGACCCCGTCTTCCAGCAGTATGTGCGCATGGGTGAGATAAACTTCGCCCACATGCGCCAGCGCCAGGCCATCGCGAACATTCGCTCGGAACCCCGCCTGATCGCCCGTTGGACGGTGGACCGGTTCTTCTTCTTCTGGGAGGGTATGCCGCACGCAGCCAACGGGCGCCCGCTGCAGGAGTACCTGCGCGAGTTCAGCTTCTCCCTCATAAGCGCCTGCGGACTGTTGGGGCTGGCCTTGATGCTGCACCAGAGAGTGGAGGGAGCAGGGTTGTTTGCGGCAGTCTTCGTGCTGGTCCCCCTCGTCTATTATTTTGTGACCATCCAGTCCCGCTTTCGCCACCCGATCGAGCCGCTGATTGCCATACTGGGCGTGTACCTCTTCCGCTCCACGCAGAAGTCCGGAACAAAAACCTAAAATGCCGGCAATTGAGGTGTTGGTGACCGGAGGTTCGGGATTCTTTGGCGGCGTGCTGAAACGGCGGCTGCTGGAGGAGGGATTCGCCGTCACAAACATTGACCTGGTGCGCGACGAGGATGCGGGCACTGAAGGCTTGACCAGCGTCCAGGGGGACATCCGGGATGCGAGCCTGCTGGCCGCGTTGTTTACCGAGCACAGGTTTGCCGCGGTCTTTCACTGCGCTGCGATGCTGGCTCATGATGTCAGGAACGAGCGACTGCTTTGGACCAGCAACGTGGACGGAACCCGGCTGGTGGCTCAGGCCGCCATCACCGCCAGCGTCATGAAGATGGTGAACATCTCCTCGAACTGTCTGTGGGCCAGGGCTTTTGGCAGGCCGGTCACGGAGGCCGATGAGCCAGCACCCATAGAAATGTATGGACGGTCAAAGCTGCAGGCCGAGCGCGAACTGCAGGCCCTCTGCGAGCGGCATCCGGAGTTCCGCGTCGTGTCGCTGCGATGTCCGACAATCTTGGACAGCGGACGTCTGGGACTGCTCGCGATCCTCTTCGAATTCATTCAGGATGGCAACAAGGTCTGGGTGGTCGGGGATGGCTCCAACCGGTACCAGTTCATCTATGCGCAGGACCTGGCCACGGCTTGCCTGTTGTGCCTGGGATATGACAAGTCCAACGTGTTTCATATCGGCTCGGATGCGGTGCCAACCCTGCGCGAGATGTATGAGAGCGTGATTCGCTCGGCAGGAAGCACCTCTCGCGTGGCCTCTCTGCCGCGCCGGCCGGCGATTGCCCTGATGCGCCTTGCCCATAAGCTGAAGGTCTCACCGCTCGGGCCGTATCACTACCAGATGATCGCCGAAAGCTTCGCCTTCGACACCCAGAGAATTCGCCAGGAGCTGGAGTGGAAGCCCACCCTCACCAATCAAGAGATGCTGCAGCGTGCATTTTTCTACTACCGTAAAAACAGGAGGGCGATTCAAGCCCGGACAGATGTGTCTGCGCACTCCAAGGCGGCGCCGATGGGCGTCATCCGGCTGTTGAAATGGCTGTCTTGAGAGCAGCCGTTGGCGGACGTTGGGCAGACGGACATTGGGTAGACAACACAGAGACGAGGATGAGAATGGGGATGGGACCAAAGATTCTGGTGCAGCGACTTCTGGATGCAGCGCAGATGCCACGCTATGCGCATGCCGGCGCCTATGGGGATCTGGCCGCGGATCTGTTTGCCGCTGAAGCCGCGGTGCTCGCTCCGCTGGGAGAACCAGGCTCGACCCAGGCGGTGAGAACCGGCCTGGCGCTGGAGTTGCCCTCCACGCACGGCGCGCTGGTAGAGGACCGCTCAGGGCTCGCAATACGAGGGATCACCACGCTGGCCGGCGTCATCGATCCGGGTTATCGCGGCGAACTGAAGATTGTGCTGACCAACCTGACCAGCGAGGCGCAGACCGTGGCCCCCGGGCATCGCATTGCGCAGTTGCGGATCGTGGAGAGAATCCAGGCCACGTTTGAAGAGACAGACACGCTGGCTGAGACACCGCGCGGCGTCGGAGGCTTCGGCTCAACGGGGGCGTAAAGCGGCTTTACACGTAAAGCCGCTTTGCAAAAGATGCTTGCACCGCTGTGGGGCTCAGGTAACGCAACCTTGCCCTACCGTGGGACAGGCCTTCTTTGGTTCAGCATTGCGACCGCCCCGTCGTCTTCACCGATGCGAAGAGCCAGGGTGGTCGATGGCGATCCATCCCCCGGCACGAGACAGCCATGCTCGGCTTTCCATGTCGGCGGATGCAGGGACGAACCGAAGTAACAACGGACGGCTGGCTGGATAGACGGTGTAGGCTCAACCCTGAAGCACCGCAGCGGATTTACCGAAACGCAACAAAGACGATTTACCCAGGCACAACAAAACCAGGGAACCACCTTCGTGATCAGAGCGTATCACCGATCACATAGAGCTTCTCTGAGCCATGGCAGAGAGCCTCTCACAACCCGAAGTACACGGAGAGTCTCCCATGCGTTTCATCGCACTTGCCCTGGTCCTCGCTGCGCCTGCGTGCGCAGTTGCGTCATCCCCCGCCACCATTCCAACTCCCGAATATCGGCAGGCGCTTTCCAGCCTCCACCGGCAGCAGAATCCGGAGGTGAGGGTCACCTTCGTCAATCAATCGGTCACGGACCGCGAACTGGTGATCGATGGCCAGCAGTACAAGCTTCGTTTCCGGTCAACGGTGTCGGTGATGATTCCGGTGGGTGATCCCGTATTCATATACAGCGAGCAGAACTCCAAGGTGAACGGGCAGGAGTTGATGCGTGCCACCGTGAGTGATGCCTTCCGGACCGTACTGTTGAGATAACGATCTGCTGCTTTGAATGCCGCTGGATGGATGGAGTCACCCAGTTGACCTGCATCTCTCTACCCACCCCTGCCCCGCAGCAGGAGATCCAGCCCGCACCCACTCCGGGCGGTCTGCCCGGCCGCCCCGCCCTGAAGTCTGTATCCCGCGGAGAAGAAGCTGGCGTAAGATGGCAGGTGCGCGCAGAGCGCGCAAACAAGCGCCTGAAGGAGATCTCCCATGCTTCAGAGAGGTTGGATTGCAGCAGGATGTGCGCTAGGGCTGGCAGGCTGTTTTGCACTGGCTCAACTGGCGTGGAACAGGAACGTCTCAGCCGCCGGTGAGCTGCTGCCGGTTGGCAGCAAAGCGCCAGACTTTACGCTACCCTCGCAGGAGAACACGCCGGTCACCCTGGACCAGTTCAGGGGGAAGTGGGTGGTTCTGTACTTCTATCCCAAGGACCAGACGTCCGGCTGCACGTTGGAGGCGCACAACTTCCAGCGCGACCTGAAGAAGTATGATGCGCTCAACGCCGTAGTGCTGGGCGTCTCCCTGGATACGGTCGAGAGCCACAAGGCGTTCTGCACCAAGGATTCGCTCACCTTCAAACTGCTGGCCGATCCGAACCGCAAGGTGGTGGAGGCATACGGTGTACCGATAAGGTCCTTTGGCCCCATTCGCTACGCCGAGCGCGACACCTTCCTGATCTCTCCCCAGGGCAGCATTGTCCAGGAGTGGCAGGTGAAGGATATCCAGGCGCACAGCAGCGAGGTGCTGGCGGCGATCCGCGCGCAGGGGAAGTAACGCAGAGCCAGGCACTCCTGCCCCGGTACCGGTTGCCAGGCCTCAGGGCTGAACGAGGCC
Source organism: Acidobacteriota bacterium (assembly GCA_021806005.1). Classification (GTDB taxonomy): domain Bacteria; phylum Acidobacteriota; class Terriglobia; order Terriglobales; family Acidobacteriaceae; genus Granulicella. Next base: position 11,006 of record JAJZDM010000109.1, read on the forward strand.
GGAAGCTGCCCGGAGGCCTGAGACAGCAGCAAACGGAACCTTCCGTTCCGCAGACGCAAAAACGCCCGGATCTCGAGAACGAGCCGGGCGCTTTTGCTTGCCTTTTACTACGGTTGTGGCGTCCGAAGTTACTTCTTCGGCGCAGCCTTCTTCACAGCCTTCTTGACGGCCTTCTTGACAGCCTTCTTGACGGCCTTCTTCGCAGGCGCCTTCTTGACGGCCTTCTTGACAGCCTTCTTTGCAGCTTTCTTCGTTGCCAAGGTCTTACCTCTCATAGTCAATTTTTTATTGCTGGTGCTCTTGTTGCCGACTGCCTTTTTCGAGGCAGACTTACCGCCGCGCAGAGCACCTGTTACTTTCGCGGCAGAACTTGAACTCTTTTTGGCCGACGTCTTGACGACCTTCTTCGCCACAGCTTTCTTGACGGCCTTCTTCGCCACAGCTTTCTTGACGGCCTTCTTCGCCGGCGCCTTCGCCACGACCTTCTTCGCCACAGCCCTCTTTGCCGGCGCCTTGGCTACCTTCTTCGTCGCAGCTTTCACTGCCTTTTGGGCAACTGCCGTAGCGGGTTTCGCCGCCGCCTTGGCAGGCTTCTTCGCCGCAGCCTTCCGGGGAGCCCGTGGCGAAGCGCTGGGAGTTGGCTGAACTGCCGGCCGGGCGGGAGCCTCATAGGAGGCCACGCTTGCGGAAGCGGGGGAGAAGAGTTCGGCTTCCTCGACACGATTGACCGAGATCAGGCTGAACTCTTCCTCTTCTTCCTCATCCAGCGAGTCAATATCGGTGATCTCGTCGGTCTCGTCTTCTTCGTAGCCTGCGGCGTAGAGCTTGATGGTTTCCTCGTCCTGCAACATAACGTTCTCTCCCAGCTACCTGATCCTTGAGTCTTGGTTTCCGTTGCCTGGTTTCCGTTGCCTGGTCATCGCCTTCGATCGAGTCGCTCCACGTCCGACTGCATGGTGCCGTGCCGATTGTCCGTGACGCGGTGAAGACACTCCACACGCATGATGACAACAGAATTACGCGCGAACAGATGAAATAGCAAGCACCTTTTTTGAGGCAGTGCACTTTTTTCTACTGGGGTTGCTTCTTTGTTCCCACTTTTTTCTTACTGCTCTTCTTCGCTCCTCTCCGACTGGAAGGCGCAGGAGAGGCTTTGCGATGCGAGACCTCGTGCCGGGCGGCTGGATGCGAACCATGGACAGAGCTGCGCCCTGATCCCTGACCGCTGCGCCGGCGGCGCCGTATGCGGGGAGAAGAGGCCAGGCGAATGGGCTCGACGACATACAGCGTGCGCCCGGGACGGACGTAGTTGGAGCGAAGGTGATTCCAGCGGCGCAACTGCTCCACGCTGACACCGAACCGGTCGGCGACGGTCACCAGCGTATCTCGGCTGCGCATCCGATAACGCGCGCCGGGCGCCAGCCGACTGCTGGCCTGGAGCGGGATCACCAGTTCATCGCCCGGCTCAACGGGGCCGGTGAGCCCATTGACTGAGGTGACCTGGCTGGCGCTGGC
>JAJZDM010000110.1 GCA_021806005.1 Acidobacteriota bacterium
CTTGCGAGCGTATTTTTCAAAACTCGGCTGAGTAGCAAAAGTAAGTTGGCGCATTGCGTTTCGAGGTCCCCTACTCGATTAGACGGATCGCTCTTGCATTTGGAACTTGTTCAGAGGCTCCCTAAATCTTTGCGCCTTCCTTACACGTCAGAACGAGCAGGCGCTTCGCATCGGCATTCGCCAGATGTACCTGGCGGGGTATGACATCCGGGAAGCCCCGTTCGCATGGGCGGTGGCGCAGGGCAAGCCGGTGAACAACCCGGTGATCAACTCAAAGGATCCGGATAAGGAAATCCCCTGGTACGCGGCGTATGCCTTCAACTACATCAGCCAGTACTACAAGGACGTGGACTACAGCAAGCTGAAGCGCGGGCGGAAGGAGTACCAGCAGTTCCTTCAGGAGCTGCGCAAGGCCGACCCGGAGGCGTTTGCCGGTCAGGCGTCCGGCCCGAAGCAGGCCGCAAGGGCGCACTGAGCCTTTCGACGGCGGGAGGAACGCCTTAGCCTGCCACGCCACAGGGATGCTGGTTTCGACACACGGGCGTTGTGGGTGTATGCTGCGTGGCAGAAGCGGGCGGAGAAGACGGGTGGAGGTGATCCTGTGGAGGTGGTCTACTTCAACGGCCAGCCGATGGCGCTGCTGAACCCATCAAGCGGGACGTGGACGGACCTGATCTGGGCGGGCAAGAGCCTGATCGCAGAGGTTCCGGGGAGCCAGAGCGCCGCGCCGGTCTATCGCCTGCTGAACCATGAAGGCTCGCTGGCAGCCACCACGGACGGCTCCGGCAGCGTAACCGGAACCAACCTCCTCACGCCCTACGGCCAACTGATGACCTCCACCACCAGCGACCCCTACGTCTACACCGGCCTCTATCAGGACACCACCCAGCGATGGAGATCGCCTTTCGGATGGCCAAGGACGAATGTAGTCCGTACAATCACAAAGAACCACCCCTAGCCGCCCCGGCTTTGACCCGGTCGCGCCATATCGATCCTTTAGGCCCCAGCCATGTCCTCACATCCGATCCCAGACAATCCGGAAGAACATTGGGCCGCCGTGGACCACTATCTCAACCAGACGCTCCATCCCACGGACCCCGTGCTCCAGGCCGCTCTGGATGCCAGCGACGAAGCCGGACTACCCGCCATCAGCGTCTCTCCCACGCAAGGCAAGCTCCTCCAGCTTCTGGCCCAGGCACAGTCGGCCCGGCGCATCCTGGAGATCGGCGCGCTGGGTGGGTACAGCACCATCCACCTGGCCCGCGCGCTCCCACCGGGCGGCCGGATCGTCACCCTCGAACTCAGCCCCACCCACGCCGAGGTTGCCCTGGCCAACATCGCCCGCGCCGGCTTCGCCAACGCCGTCACCCTTCGGCTCGGCCCCGCTCTGGACTCGCTCCACCAGCTTCAGGCCGAGGGCGTCGAACCCTTTGACCTGGTCTTCCTGGACGCCGACAAGGGAGGTTACCCCCAATACCTCACCGCGGCTCTCCCGCTCTGCCGTCCGGGCACGCTCCTGCTGGCCGACAACGTCATCCGCCACGGGCAGGTCATCGACGCCTCCAGCAGCGACCCCAACGTCCAGGGCGTGCGGGAGTTTCTGCGGATGCTCGCCGGCGACCCCCGCATCTCCTCCACCGCCCTGCAAACCGTAGGCAGCAAAGGCTATGATGGCTTCTCGATCAGCCGCGTCCTGCACCTGTAGACAGCTCTCGCGCCCGCCGGCGAGCCCCGCGCCGATGTATCCTTAAAATTCAATTCATGAGCGCAACTTCCTCACGCACGACACCCCACCCCCGCGTCCTCTCCGGCATGCGTCCCACCGGCCGCCTGCACCTCGGCAACTACATGGGAGCGCTCCACAACTGGGTTCACCTGCAGCAGGAGTACGACTGCTACTTCTTCATCGCCGACCTGCACGCCCTCACCACCGACTACGCCGACACCTCGCTGCTGCGCCAGAACATCCAGGACGTTGCCCTGGACTTTCTCGCCGCCGGTCTGGACCCTGGCCGCGCGGTGATCTTCAAGCAGTCTGAGGTGATGCACCACGCCCAGCTCTTCACCCTCTTCAGCATGATGACCCCCATCCCCTGGCTGGAACGCGTGCCCAGCTACAAGGACCAGCAGGCACAACTGACCAACAAGGAGCTGAACACCTACGGCTTCCTCGGTTATCCCCTGCTGCAGGCCGCTGACATCCTGCTCTACAAGCCGCACTTTGTCCCGGTAGGAGCCGACCAGGTCGCCCACGTCGAGCTCACCCGCGAGGTTGCCCGCCGCTTCAATCTCTTCTATAGTCCACGTTCCGCCAACACCGAGAAGCACTTCCAGGCCGCCTCCTCAGACAAGGAAAAGATGGCGGCTCTGGAAGGTGAACCCCGCTCGATCTCAGCCATCCTGCCCGAGCCAGCCGTTTTGCTCACCCCCAGCCCCAAGCTCCCGGGCCTCGACGGCCGCAAGATGTCCAAGAGCTACGCCAACACCATCATGCTCTCCGAGCCACCGGCCGAGATCCGCGCCAAGCTCAAGACCATGGTCACGGACCCGGCGCGCATCCGCCGCAGCGACGCCGGAAATCCTGAAGTCTGCCCGGTCTTCGACCTGCATAAGGTCTTCAGCACCGAAGAAACCCAGCGCAAGGCCGCTGAGGGCTGCCGCTCTGCTTCCATCGGATGCATCGAGTGCAAGAGTTGGGTCGCCGACGCCATCGTCGAACGCATCGCCCCCATCCAGGAGCATCGCCACGATCTGGAGCAACGTCCCCAGGTCATCCGGGACGTCCTGGCCAACGGTAGAGAGCGCGCCACCAAACGTGCCCAGCAGACCCTCGAAGAGGTCCAGCTCGCCATGGGCTTGGCCTGAAAGTGAGCACGCGGAGACGACTCCCACCGCCACTCTCGTTCCAACCAACCCGGCTGGCCCGTAGCACGGGAGCCCAGAACATGAACGGATTCCCGCCCCGGCCAGATCAGCGGATCACCACGGTTCAAGACAAGCCCAGAGGCTGACCCAACCATGAGCGAAGAGACCCACCCCGGGCCAGAACAAAACGAACCTCTCCGGTCTCAGCAGGCGTCTGGCCCCGGCTCCCCTGATGTAGTACCCGCCGTCGCTGAGCCAGCCACTGCTGAGCAGGCCACCACCCCCGTCGACCCCGCCACACACCAGCCTTTTGTGCTGGAGCATCCCCCCACGCCCGCGCCGCCGCCCTCCAGACGCAGTGAGCGCGACAAGAGCCGTGACAGCTCCCGCGAGGAAGAGTCCCAATCCCCCTTCACCATCACCGTGGGCCAGGTCTACGATGGCCCTCTCGACCTCCTGCTGGACCTGATCCGCAAGCAGAACATCGATATCTACGACATTCCGATCGGCCGGATCACGGCGCAGTTCCTCAGCTACACCCATCACCTCAAAGAGAACGACGTGGATGCCGCCGGCGAGTTCATCTACGTCGCCTCGCTGCTGATCCACATCAAGAGTCGCATGCTGCTGCCCCGCGACCCGCTCACCCCCAGTTCCGAAGCCGAGGATCCGCGACGCGAACTCGTCGAGCGCCTGCTGGAGCACGAGCGATTCAAAGCCGCCGCACAGATGCTGCAGCAGAAACAGGTTCTGGAGGAGGCAAGCTGGACCCAGCCCGGCCTCAAGAGCTTTCTGCAAGAGGAGGGACTCGCCTCCGCAGACCGTCTTGCCGAGCTGGATCGCGAGATCGACGCCGACACCATTGATCTCGTACGCGTCTTCCAGGATGTCCTCCAGCGGCTGCGCGAGCGCCCCGTCCATACCATCAACGAGGAGACCGTAACCGTTGCCCAGATGATCGACTTCGTCAAGCGCCGTCTGCTGATGGAGGACAAACCCGTCAGCCTGCGCCGCCTGATGCACAACACCCGCAGCGAGCGCGCCGTAATCTGCACCTTCCTGGCCATGCTGGAACTGGTCCGGCTGCAGGCGATCCTGCTCCGCCAGGGGGAACACTTCGGCGACATTCTGATCAAGAAATCAGATCGTTTTGAGCAGATCTTCGCCGAACAAGCCCAGATCCGCGACGATTGGGGCTGATCGGGCCCTCCCGGAAGACAGCGAACCCCACCCTTGCAGGGAGCTTACCCCATTCTCCGAAGATCATCGCTCCCGCGCGGGCCAACCTGCGGGCCAGGCCGATGCCGGCTAACGCCAATCTGCACGCTCCGCCTGGAAATAGCTCGACCCCGTGGTTTAATCTAGCCGTAACGTTCGGGAGAGTTTAGACTTTAAGGAGTCCCAGGTCACCACCGCACTCTCTGACTTATGAATGTCCTACCAAAGAAGCCTGATGCGTTCCTAGCTCACCGAAGCGTGAGATAGGACCTTACGACGATGGCCGCGCCCGTTCTCACTCCGCAAGCCGCAAGAACCCCCTCGATCCTAGACACGAAGCTCTCCCAGTCGTCCCCGGGCAGGTGGGGTGTATTTGCCTTCAGCGTTCTTCTCCTGAGTGGCTTGTTGTACATCGGCGATGCGCTCCGGCTGGATCTCTCCAGCGTCCGCCTCCACTCCATCTTCCCCTTCCTCCTGCTGGGTATCGCACTGCTCAGCGCCCTTGCCTTCGAGTTTGTCAACGGCTTTCTGGACACCGCCAACGCTGTAGCCACGGTCATCTACACCCACTCCCTGAACCCCTACATCGCGGTGGTCTTCTCCGGAATTCTGAACTTCGCAGGCGTGCTCTTCAGCTCCGGCGCCGTAGCCTTTGCCATCATCGGCCTGCTTCCCGTCGAGATCTTTCTCAAGATCAGCCATGGATCCGGCTTTTCGATGGTCTTCGCGATTCTCATCGCCGCCATCGTCTGGAACATCGGTAGCTGGTCAAAGGGACTGCCTGTCTCCAGTTCGCACACCCTTATCGGCTCTATCCTCGGCGTTGCCCTGGCCTACCGGATCACCCAGGGAGCCCAATCAGCCTCCCTCGACTGGGGCCAGATCCAGCGGGTTCTCGTGGCCCTGCTCATCTCGCCCATGATCGGCTTCGCCTTTGCAGGCCTCACCCTCTTCCTCTTCCGCCTGGTCTCCCGCGATCCCCGCCTGTACAACGAACCGCAGGGAGCCGTACCTCCACCCTTCTACATCCGCGCTCTGCTGGTCCTCACCTGCGGAGGCGTCTCCTATGCCCACGGATCCAACGACGGCCAGAAGGGCATGGGACTGATCATGCTGATCCTGGTGGGTACAGTTCCCGCCGCCTTCGCCCTCAATCATCAGGTCAGCCTCGGTGGTGCACAGAGCTTCGCCGTCATCTCTCGCCAGGCCGAAACGGCCATCCGCCACTCCGTGGGGTCGAACCCCGCACAGGATCCCTCCCTGGCCGCCGCCGGGGCGGAACTGCAGCGCTTCATCGCCACCAGAACCTTCGGCCCCGCCGTCCTGCCCGCCCTGCAGCTTGAGATAGACTCCCTCCGCGGCGAAACTGCACCCTATGCCTCGCTGGCCGCGGTACCGCAAGCTCTGCAGCCGGCCATGAGCAACCAGATGTTCCTTTGCAGCGAAGCGCTACACGTGCTCCCGGTTGTGGCGGGCGCTCCCCGCTTCAGCCCGACGGATGCCGCCGCGCTCTCCACCTACCGGGAGTTCCTCAACCGCTCCACCCGCTTCATCCCCATCTGGGTCAAGGTTGCCGTCGCCCTGGCGCTCGGCCTCGGCACCATGGTCGGCTGGCGGCGCATCGTCATCACCGTGGGCGAAAAGATCGGAAAGACCCACCTTACCTACGCCCAGGGAGCGGCCGCTCAACTGGTTGCCATGTGCACCATTCTTGCCGCAGGAGCCTGGGGCCTCCCTGTCAGCACCACCCATGTCCTCAACTCCGGAGTTGCCGGAACCATGACCGCCAATGGCAGCGGGTTGCAATGGGTCACCATCCGCAACATCGCCATGGCCTGGATCTTCACGCTCCCCATCGCCGCTCTGCTCTCCGGAACCTTGTTCTATCTCTTCAACCTCTTCGTCCGCTGATCCGTCACCTCCACCCGGCGTTCCCGCACCCTCGCCCAGACTGCGCTCCACGTGCAGCCCGGGCGCAGGGTTGATACACTCAACCCTGCATCCATGAGTCTCAAAGCCAAGATCGAAGCCGTCATCTACGCATCCGAGGAGCCCGTCACCCTCGCCCAACTCATCGGCCTCCTCGGTGAGGAGGGTCAGGCCGAACTCGACGCTATCGCCGCTCAGCAGCACTCTCTCAGCCTGGTGGGAGCCATGGCGGACGAACCTCCCGACGACCAGCCGCCGACCGAACTCGAGGCCGAAGCGGCAAATGAGCCGGACTCGCCCGAACCTGCCTCATCAGCGATCTCCGCTATCGCCGAGCCAGACAACAGACCCGGCGAACCCGGCCCGCAGGATCTGGAAGGCAGCGCTTCCCTGCCCTCCGCCGAGCCCGACGCCGAGGCCGCTGCGACCGGCCCGGCATCTCCCGGAGAGACAGCCCAGGACGCTGCCCTCGCCTCCGCGGTTCCTGCTACGCCGGAGATCGCACCCCCAAACGGACAGCCCAGCGAAGCCAACCAGAAGCTGGCCGCTCGACGACTGCGCGACTACTTCCGCTCCCTCCTCGACCAACTCATTGCTGACTACGCCAACGGCGATCGCGGCCTGGAGATCCGCGAGGTCGCCAGCGGCTTCCGCCTGGCCACCAAACCGGAGTTCCACGACGCTGTCCGAGGCTTCGTAAAGTCTCTCAAACCACCCCTGAAGCTCTCCCTGCAGGCTCTGGAGACCTTGGCCGTCGTGGCTTACAAGCAGCCCGTTACCGCCCCGGAGGTCTCCGAGATTCGCGGCGTTGACTCCGCCGGAGTCCTCGGATCTCTCCTCTCCCGCAAGCTGGTCACCACCGCCGGCCGGAAGCAGGTCATCGGCAGACCCATCCTTTACAAGACCACCAAGGAGTTTCTGCTCCGCTTCGGTCTCAAGGACATCAACGAACTGCCCAGCATCGAGGAGTTCGAGAGAATGGCCGGGGAGCTCAACGACGCTGTCCAGGAAGAGATTCCCATGGAAGACTCCTCCACGCCGCCAGAGGCGGACACCGAGCCGTTGGGTGCCGCAACAGAGGAAGCAGCCGCCCTGGCGCCCTCTGACGGTGCAGAGAGCCGCACCACCGAGACGGACGGAGCTGCCACCGAGACGGACGGAGCTGCCACCGGGACGGATGGAGCTGCCACCGAACCAGAGAGCGGCGCCCTCGAAACCGAAGGCGATGCTGAGACGGAGAGCGGTGCGGTAGAGACGGAAGAGAACGATGTCCCGCCCCATACTGAGGAACCCGCAGGCCACAGACTCCAACCCGAACCCTCCAGCCAGCCTGACTTCGAACCCGAGACAGCAGCCGCAGATGGCTCCGGCCCCAGCCGTACCGAGTAACCGTCCAGAACGGAGACCCGGCCTCCAGCCGCTGGAGCAACCCCTGGAAGGATCCGCTGGAAGCAGAGAAGAGCGCCTCCCGCCTATTGCATACACGGGAGTTGCAGCCATCCGCAAGCACCGGACCAGACTCCCCATACCCCGGCCAAACCATCGTTGCTCCCTGGGAGCGCATCTAATCCATCATCTGGGATGTGGTGGCCTGACCGGGAACGCCGCGTCCCAGTTGGGAACCCAGTAGCCGAACCCGGCTCCCGGACGTCTACCGGAAAGAATAGAATTTCAGAAAGAGACTATGGAACCCCGCGAAACCCGCAACAACCCCATCATCATCGACGCTCGTAACGGTGCCTTCGGCCGCTCTGGCTCTCTCGGTCAGGCCCGTACCCAGTCCGCATCCTCGCTCCTCAGCCGGGTGCTGGTCATCGCCTCCCTGGGCTTCTTCGTCTCAGCCGTGGGGATCGCCGTGGCTCCGCCGTACTTCGCCGGCCCCGCCTCCTGGCTCTGCATCCTCGCGACCTTCGGGCTTATCTTTGCCATCCGCGCCTCGCGCAACAACACCCTGCTCTCCTTCGGCCTCTTCCTGCTGCTGGCGCTGGCGATGGGCTTCCAGATCAGCCCCTGGATCAACATGCTGCTGCACACTGGCCATACGGATGTGGTCTTCAACGCCGCGCTCACCACGGCGGTCGGCATGGCGTGTCTGGGCATCGGTGCGCAGATCTTCACCTTCGACTACCGCCGGGTTCAGAACTACGTCTTCGCGGCGCTGTTGGCCCTGGTGCTGGCCGGAGTCCTCAGCATGTTCTTCCACTTCATCAGTCCCACGTTTTACTCCTACGCGACGCTGGCGATCTTCAGCGTTCTGGTGGTGGTGGACTTCATGCGCATCCACAACGGCGGCGACGGAGCTACCGCCGTGGAACTCGCCCTCAGCATCTACCTCGACGGCATCAACATCTTCCTTGCCCTCACCCAGATCTTCGCCGGTGGCCGCCGCCGCGATTAGCCAGTTCCCGGATGGCGCGCCGCCGCAACCAGCTAGCCGCTACGGCCTGCCATCCGGTCGGCAGGCCTGTACCAGGAATCGAACTTCGTTCCGCTCCCAACGCCTTTGGCCGCATACTCCCTGGAGCATATGCAACCTGCGCGTGCCGGAACGCTCTTACGCCTCTGGGAGGCTTCCCTCCGGGAACCTCCGCGGACGCCCCCTCCGGGACCGCACTCCACCATAACGTGGATCTCGTTGGTGGCGTAAAGTGAAGCAACAGCCGTATCCAATTTCCATCCAGCGACCGCGATGAGCAGCTCCGCAGTCAGAAAGATTCCCGCCATGAACAAGCTTCCCGCTTCCAACTCCAGTGAAGACAGCCCCTTCGCGGGTGAACGCCTGCAAAGGATCCTGGCCCACGCGGGCATCGCCAGCCGCCGCGCCGCCGAGCAGATCATCCTCGATGGCCGCGTTCAGGTCAACGGCCAGACCGTCACCGAACTCGGTGCCCGTGCCGACATCTCCTGCGACCACATCCGCGTCGATGGCAAGCGACTGCACGGCCCCGAACCCACGCGCTACTTCATGGTCAACAAGCCCCGCGGCTACGTTACCACCCTCGATGACCCCGAACACCGCCCCACGGTCATCGAGCTTCTGGGCCAGACCGCCCAGAAGAAGGTTGTCGGAGAGCACTCTCGGCTTCCGCGTCTGTACCCGGTTGGCCGCCTCGATTACCTCTCCGAGGGTCTACTGCTCATGACCAACGATGGCGATCTGGCCAATAAGCTCTCCAAGGCCGCCAGCGGCGTCGCCAAAACCTACCTGGTCAAGATCTCCGGCGCCCCCGGCGAAGCTGGCCTCGAGCAGCTCCGCCGCGGCATCATGATCGATCGTGGCCGGCTCGCCGACACCCGAAGCTCCGGCCGCCGCGACCGCGTCCTGACCCAGCCCGCCAAGGTGGAGCAGGTCCGCGGGGGCGACAACCCCTGGTTTGAAGTCACCCTGACCGAGGGCCGTAATCGCCAACTGCGCAAGATGTTCGAAGAGATCGGACATCATGTGGAGAAGATCCGCCGCATCGGCTATGGCGCCTTGACGCTCGACGTACCCCCGGGAAGCTTCCGCGAACTAACCCCGGGCGAGGTTCTGGCATTGCACCGCGCCGCCGCCGGACTGAAGGTTGAACGCAAGAAGGTCCTGCCCGAGGCAGCCGTACTCAAGAAGCCCGTCCCCCCGAAACATAAATCCCCGCGCAAAACTCAGGGCAGATCCCTCAACAAGACCGGAAACAGTAGCACCAGGCGTAACGCCAGCAGTGGCCGGTCCGCATAGTCACAGCCGGAGCCATTCCTCCTCCTGCTCAGGCTTCCATCAGAAGCTTGGCCGCACACCCGTGCGATGATCGTCCTGCGCTCTGCATCCCCTGCCCCATAGGACCATCCAAACTGCAAAGCATGCGGTCCATGCCGGTTTCTGCCCATTGGAAATGGCCATCCATCGCAGCACACTGCGCACCATGAGGAGAGAGAACCATCATGTCCAGCCAAGACGTATCTTCAACCCTGAATGCTTCTCACACTACTCAGCCAACGCCTGCCACCCTTCCCCGTCTGGGGATGGCGGCCCCCCTCTTCGAAGCCGTTACGACCCACGGAAGAATCCGCCTCGAAGATTTCCGCGGCTCCTGGGTTGTGCTCTTCTCCCATCCAGCCGACTTCACTCCGGTTTGCACCACTGAATTCATTGCCTTCGCGGGAATCGCTTCCGAGCTGCGCACGCGCGGAGTCGAACTGCTTGGCCTCAGCATCGACAGTCCCACCTCACACATCGCCTGGGCGCTCAACATCAAGCAGAAGTTCGGAATCGAGATACCATTTCCCATCATCGCCGATTCGAACAAGGAGGTTGCGACCCTTTACGGCATGGTGAGCCCCGGTGAAAGCAAGACTGAGACCAGCCGCTGCGTCTTCGTCATCGACCCCCAAGGGACCGTGCGCGCCATGATCTACTATCCGCTCACCACAGGCCGTAACACGGAAGAGATCCTGCGCCTGATCGACGCACTGCAAACTACCGACAAGCACGGGGTTGCTACACCTGCCAACTGGAAACCCGGCGACAAGGCCATCGTTCCGCCGCCTTCAACCCTGGAAGAGGCCGAAGGAAGATTGCAGTCCGGCCTGGAGTGTACTGACTGGTACTTCTGCAAGAGAACGGTATAAGCGGCGGGTTGCGGAAGGGTTGGTCTTGTCAAAGAAACCAGCAGCCTCGACATCGCCCGGCGTCTTCCCCAGGCAGGCTCCCGCTCCCCGTCAGCAGTTCGAACCAGGACGGGGCCTACGCGGCTTGGATTCTGGGGTGAGACTGCATCTCGGCAGAGTCGAGGCTGAACGTCGCTACGAAGCTTCAGGAGGGAGAACCGAGATGGCATGTATCAGCTCTAAGGGAGAGATGACCGAATCCGCACGCAAGATGCTCACCGCCCTGGAGGCCCCATCTACCGCCGAGGAGGTCGCATCACGAGCCAGCCTGCCACTATTTCGGGTGCGCGCCGGTCTACGCGAGATGCTGGCGGCTGAACTGGTGGAGTTGAAGGATGACCTCTATGGGCTTACGGCGAGCGGCCGCTCCGCGCTGCTGCGCTGAACGGGCTTCGCTCGCCGGCAGCACCGGCCTTGCCTCAATGCCGCTCCGCACGAGAGTCCTCTTGTCTCCCACTCAATCTCGGCCTATCCGGTTGCTGTACCTCCATTTCTATGGCATCAACCACCAGGTGGCTTGTTCGTTCTGGGCAGGCTGAGCCGAAAGCGAGTCCCCCCTCCCAGCGCCCCACCACCGGAAAACCTTCCTCACCCGAAAGCCGTGGTACACTGAGGAGGCGCGGATTAATCTGCGTTTGGCGCCGCGGGCAGACGACTCCCCCTGAGGGGATTCTGGATCCCAGTCTGGCCAGAGACCGTGACCGCCATATAATCCGCCACCGTTTTTTCAAGCGTTGGTTGCTCTGGCTAGCAGGCAGATCCATAGGATTACGGGATCACGCCTCGCCGTGCAGCAGCAGTGCTTACTATGCCCCAGGGCATCGGGAAGGCATCTGGTATACCAGACCGCAAGCAGTGCTGATACAGAAATCCACGCAGCCGCTCGCAAGCACCCATCGGTGAGCTTGCCCGCAGTCAGCGTATCTGCATCCCATCTCCCCTTACCGATACAAAGGAAAATCTTGTCTACGCTTACCCTTGAATCCATTCTGAACCCGGAACCACTCCAGGTCGCCCGTCACATCGCAACCACTCCCGAAGAAGCCTCCACCATCAGCTTCACCAGCTTCGAGATCTCCGACTCTCTCAAGGCTCGCCTCACCGCCGCTGGCTTCCTTCATCCCACCCCCGTCCAGGCTGGAGCCATTCCACCCGCGCTGGAGGGCGAGGACATCCTGGCCACCGCCTCCACAGGCACCGGCAAGACGCTCAGCTTTCTGGTCCCTATGATCGAGCGTCTGGAGGAGATCTCCGTCCCCAGCACCCGCGGCAAAAAGAGCCCGGTACTGGCGCTCATCCTGCTTCCCACTAGAGAACTCGCCATGCAGGTGCTCGATCAGTTCTACAGGATCTGCCCCTCGCACAAGTCCGACGCCGTACTGGTCTGCGGTGGCCTCTCAGAGAACACCCAGATCGAACAGATCAGCCGTGGACCGCGTCTGCTGGTCGCAACCCCCGGGCGCCTGGAGGACTTTCTTCGCCGCAAGGCCGTCAACCTCCGGGATGTGGACATGCTGGTACTCGATGAGGTCGATCGCATGCTGGATATGGGCTTCCTTCCCTCCATCCGTCGCATCGTCGGCGCGCTGCCGCGCGACCGCCAGACTATGTGTTACTCCGCCACCCTGGACGCCAGTATCCGCGAGATCGTCAAGGATTACGTACAGGAGCCGGTGCGGGTCGAGATTGGCTCTACCTCCCGCCCCTCTGACCGGGTGGAACTTCGCGTCTACACCGTGATGCAGGACCAGAAGCTGGCTCAACTCGACAAGATGCTCCAGGAAGAGGAAGGTACTTACCTGGTCTTCTCGCGCACCAAGCACGGCGCCGATCGGATCGGCCGCAAGCTGGAG
>JAJZDM010000111.1 GCA_021806005.1 Acidobacteriota bacterium
CCGGCCGCTGGCAAAGGTTGCCATTGAGCAGCGGGGAGACAAGATCTACGCAACCGGCATGGAGGTCTAAATGAGCGTTCGCACCCAGGGCTCTACCCTCTTCAGCGCCATTCTCATCCTGGTCGGTACCACCATCGTCGTGCAGTTGTGGCTGCTCACCTTCTCCATGGAGGCCCTTCTCAGCCATCGCTTTGCGATCCTGATCCCGGCGGCAGCCGCCTCCACCATTCTGCTCCTGCTCAACACCGCACTTCTGCGCTACGTCTTCCGCTTTGACCGCGAAGCAGTACGAGAAAGCTGAGCTGCAGGCCGAGAAAGCTGAGCAGCAGGCAGAGAAAGCTGAGCTGTAGGCGAACAAAGCTGAGCAGCACGCAAACACGCTTGTAGAGATAGCCATCACCTGTGTCGGCAGGTGCTTGTTACCCTCAGCGTTATCCTCATCCCTCAATACACCGTCTCTCCCTCTCAACCCTCCGCTTCTGGACCTGCCCGCCCTCGATCGCTGTGACTTAAGTCATTGTCCTTGGTGGCCCCGGCGACAGATAAAGAAGGCAACGTCCTTCTTCCACCATTGTCTTCAAGCCGGAAGAGCGCGTTCAAAGTCCGAGCCAGAGCCACATACCAGCGAGTGTGCGGGCGGCGGCAGAGGAGCAGGAGAGCATGAGAGCATTCTTCATCAGGCTGTGTACGTTCGTCTTCCTTTCCATATCAACTCTCCAGGCACAAACTCCAAAGGCGACCGGCGCCGTTGCACACCTCCCACCGCCAAAGGCCGTTCATCTGAAGTTTTCAACCCAGGGGCAGGTGTGCCTTGCCTGCCACTCCGCATCCACGCCTGCGCTCGTGCAGCAATGGAAGGACAGCAAGCACTACCAGCACGGAGTCGACTGTTACTCCTGCCACAAGGCCAACCCAGGCGACCCGGCCACCGTGGATCACTACGGCCAGAAGATCGCCATCATCGTCACGCCAAAGTACTGCGGAAACTGCCACGCCAGGGAGACTGACCAGTACGAGCATAGCCGGCATGCGCAGGCGACCCAGTTTATCGGCTCGCTGGACAACGTGCTCGGCGAGGTGGTTGAGGGAGCCCCGGCCGTCCAGAGTGAGTGTGTCCAATGCCACGGAAGCAAGGTAAAGTATCTTGGAGACGGCAAGTTCGACTCATCCACCTGGCCCAACAGCGGCGTGGGGCGGGTGAATCCCGACGGCAGTCTCGGCTCATGTTCCGCCTGCCACGGTCGGCACAGCTTCAGCGTCGCCCAGGCTCGCGCCCCGGAGACCTGCGGCAAGTGCCATATGGGTCCGGACCATCCGCAGATTGAGATCTACAACGAGTCAATGCACGGCATCCTCTACCGCGCCAACCGCGACAAGATGAACCTCAACAGCACGACCTGGATCGTCGGCAAGGACTACACCGCCGCGCCCACCTGCGTCACCTGCCACATGGGCGGCACGCCAGATCATCCTGAGCCGACCCACGACACCGGAACTCGACTGAGCTGGACCCTGCGCCCTGCGGTCAGCATCCACCAGGCCGATTGGCAGAACAAGCGTGCGTCCATGCAGGACGTCTGCCTGAACTGTCACGCCAGCGGCATGGTCAACAACTTTTACAAACAGTTCGATGACTCGGTCAACTTTTATAATGCCAAGTATGGCGAACCCTCAGCCGCTATCATGAAGAAACTTGCAGACACCGGCGCAATCACCTCCACACCCTTCGATACCCAGATCAAGTGGGACTACTTCGAGATGTGGCACCATGAGGGACGCGCCGCCCGCATGGGCTCGGCGATGAACGGTCCGGATTTTACCCAGTGGCACGGCTTCTATGAGGTTGCCAAAGACTTCTACATGAAATTCCTCCCCGAAGCCGAGAAGCTTTCTCCCGGCGTCACAAAAGAGGTTGTAAACTCACCGGACAACATCTGGTTGAAGGGCCTCAGCAAGCAACAGATCCAGCAGGAGATCGACTACTACAAGAAGAGGTACAACCAATAGTCCTCGAATTTGGATCCATCTTCCGCTGTGTTGCTTCGCGAAGGCGGTAGACGCCCCCCAACCGGAACCCTGTACCCACGGTTCGAGATATGCGGAGTGGCTGGTCTCTTCACGGAGCGGTGCCCTCTTGCAGTTCAACCCACCGAAGGGCTTCGCGTTGACCATCGAGATCCATGAACCCTCGGAGGTCTCGCTGCAGCAGCATTCATGCGATGTTCCGCGCTCAGCGGAATCGCTCCAACCCGGAGGAACCGTTTTGGCGATCGCTCCCGATCTACAGCCGCTTCTCGCTGGCGTTGCGGCGATGCACAAACACCTGTGCCCAAGGCAGGTCCTGGGAGTGCGCATGGGGCTCTTCGCCGGAGAATTGCTCGGCCTGGAACTGCCACAGCAGAACAAGCGTCTCCACACCTTCGTCGAGACAGATGGCTGTTTTGTCGATGGAGTCACTGTAGCTACGGGCTGCTCGGCAGGTCACCGTACGCTGCGAGTCATGGATTACGGCAAGGTCGCCGCAACCTTCATCGACACGAAGACAGGCAGAGGAATCCGCATCTGGCCCCATCCGCACTGCCGGGCCAACGCCGCAAGATACGCTCCCCAAGCCGCGAATCGTTGGCAGGCTCAGCTTCAGGCCTACCAGATCATGCCTGCGGCAGAACTTCTCTCCGCAAGCAGCATCGAGTTGCTGATTGACCTCAAAGCGTTGATCGCCAGGCCTGGTGGTCGCGTCAATTGCAGCGCCTGCGGAGAAGAAATTCTCAACCAGCGAGAGGTGATTCGAGACGGCCAGGTGCTCTGCCACGCTTGCGCGCACGGGGGTTATCTTCGCTTCCTGAACGATCGCATCCAGGACTGACAGGATGGCGCAATCCTCCAGGTACCCATCGATCTCCGCCATGCCGTTCCGGGCAGGACGCGGCATTCTGCCCCCTGCGATCACCGCTCGTCCCTATAGCATTTTCCGCGTTGACGGGCTATCGAAGCAGGCTCGCAGTGGTGTTTCCCTTGGAGAAACACCACTGAAGATCGAGGCCTCGGGTACACCTGCACGCAAAAGGTCTCAGAGGTCGCATCCATCTCAGGCTGATCGTTCAACCCACAGCCATCGTGAAACCGCCTTGGCCACGGCTTTAGCTGGGACTGGAACCGGAGTGCGTGCTGGAACTGGAATCAGAGCTGGCATCGGAGCTGGAATCAGAGGTGGAGACGCTCCGATGCCGATGGTGGTGTAGGACGTGTTTGTCGATGTCCGGCCAGAACTCACGGAAGACGTTGGCCAGCGCATCGCGGCCAATGGCATAGCCGAACTTCGCGGTGAAGTCAGTCATCACGCCTTGCTGATCGGGGTAGTAGGCCAACGAGATGGCCTGGGACACGCCCCGGCCCATAATCTCAGCGGCGTTGAAGGTATTGCGCCCTTGATAGTTCGGCGTGATCAGAATTCGCGTGGCAGCGTACCATCCTCGCTTCCAGATGCCGCCCGTGCCCATGGCGTAGTAACGCTCGTCCTCGTGGAGCGGAACAGGCAATATCGCGTACACCCAATAGTTGCCGTCTGTCTTGTCCAGGAATCCACGCCAGTAGTAGGCCCAGTAGCCACTCACTCCTTTGCCCAGGGAAGGATGGGAGTCGTCACCTTTGGCCATCAATGAGGTAATACCCACAAAGATGAACGCCGAGTAGTCAAAGCTCTGCTCGGTGGCAACTCCATATGCCTCCCGGGTCGTCGGCGGCGGCGCCTTCACTCCTGCGCTGACGGCACGATAGTTGGGCATCATACCCAGAATTCGCTTCGGCTGCGGAAGCAGGTCATCCTGCGCAGCCGGCGTCTGTCCACCAGCATTCGGCGTAACCTGCGTCTCCTTGCTGGAACTCTGCCCGGCTACGCTCTGGGGCTGCGGCGCCTCCGGCAGATCAACCGTCGCGGCAACCTCTGGCCCCGATTGCCTGGAGGTTGAGTACATCTCTGCTGCATTCGCCGTTCCGGACCCCGCCAATCCAGCTTCCTGTTGTTGCTGGGCAGCACTCTGCGCCGGCAGAGATATCAGCGTCAAACCCATAAAAGCCAGCACAGTCAGAAGAAAAAGCCTCAAACGCATTCATTCCCCTTCGCCGAGTCCGTCAGCCGGTTCAGCGCTCACTCAACCCATACACTTCGTTCGTTTCATGGGCAGTCTCAGAGCCGAGCTGCACACGATCATGATCCCCGCGGCTCTTTCATCATGCAGAGAGAGCAAAACAGAGTGCCGAGGAACAACGATGGACGCTCTATCTCTGTCAACCCATTGCATCACGAAACTCTGCTCACCCATCTGGGCAACCGTCCTGCAGCAATCAGGCCCACGCGCTCTTCCCAGAAAGCCCGGAACAACAGGCCACAGGACCTGCTCCTCAGGCAAACAGCACTTTCAGAGATGATTCCTCTCGATGTTAGACGATGATTGAGTTTCGAAGTCGCGTTTATTTCACAAAATACTGGGGAAGCTGAACCTGGTATCGTTGGCCGCCGGATTCCCACTCATCCCCTCCGCCCCGAAGATGGCCCGTCGCCACCTGCAGGTAATGACGCATTCTCCTGCAGGCTTCTACATCCGAGCCCTCTCAATCGTCGTTGCACGGCGCTCGCTTGTGCTGGCTGCATTGGACCGCAGCGCTTGCAGCAACATGGGCCCCGCCTGGGAGACGCTGCCGGCGCCAAGCGTCAGGATCATCTCCCCCGGCCGCGCATCTTTGACGAGATCCGCGACAGCCTCAGCCATCGACGCCGCATACCTCACGCACCCGCCCTTCTTCTCGCGTATCGCCGCCGCCAGCGACTCACCCGTGATCCCTTCAATCGGCTGCTCGCTCGCTGCATAGATATCCAACACCTCCACGGCGTCCGCATCCGCAAACGCTGCGGCAAACTCCGTCATCAAATCCCTGGTCCGGGTGTAACGATGTGGCTGGAAGAGCACCAGAACGCGCCCATACCCACACTCGCGCGCAGCCTGCAGGGTAGCTCGAATCTCTGTCGGGTGGTGCCCGTAGTCATCGATCACTGTCACCCCGCCTTCCACGCCACGCACCTGGAAGCGACGGTCTACACCCCGAAACGAAGCCAGACCCGCAGCGATCTTCTCCGGAGCCACACCAAGCTGCACCCCGATGGCTACCGCGGCGGTGGCATTCAGAACATTGTGCCGCCCCGGAACATGCAGCTCGAAGGGTCCCAACACCAGGCCACGCGCATTCACCTCAAAGCGCGCGCAGGGCGGGCCTGCCCTCAGACCAGCTTCGCGAGCTGGCCAGATTCCCGTCTCCGTCGGCAGCATCCGCAAGCAGAAATCAGCCTCCTCCGAGGTTCCGTAGGTGTATACCCTCCGTCGCACCCGGGGAAGGATCTCGCGCAGCCGGGGATCATCGACACATGCGGTCACAGCTCCATAAAACGGCACCTTGTCCATGAACTCCACAAAGCAGTTCTCAACATCCTTCATGTCCGCATAGGAGTCCATGTGCTCCCGATCCAGGTTGGTCACCACAGAAAGAATCGGCGAAAGCTTCAGGAAGCTGCGATCGCTCTCATCGGCCTCAGCCACAAGATACTGCGACCGGCCCAGACGCGCATTGGATCCCAGCGCATCCACTCTACCCCCCACCACAACCGTCGGATCCAGATCTCCTCCGGCCAGCACCGCTGCCACCATCGAGGTCGTCGTCGTCTTCCCGTGCATTCCGGCGATTGCAATCCCATACTTCAACCGCATCAACTCCGCCAGCATCTCCGCCCGCTGAATCACGGGAATCTTCCGCTCGCGGGCCACCAGCACCTCAGGATTGTCCTCGACGATGGCCGAACTGGTCACCACCACATCACTGGCGGCGGCGTTGCCCGCGGCATGGCCTGGATAAATCGTGGCTCCCAACCGCTCCAGCCGTTCGGTAACCGGCGAAGTACGCAGATCCGAACCGGAGACGGCGTATCCCATAGTGAGCAGAATCTCCGCGATCCCGCTCATGCCAATTCCACCAATCCCTATAAAATGCACCCGCTGAGATGGTGCAAACATCGCATGCTCCGGCAACCCTGGCCCCCTCATCTCTCTATTCTCCCACCTCACCGCCTTGCAGCGTGAGTCCTCGCTCCATCAGGCCATGGTTCTCCTTCCCTATGCCGGCAATCTACCGAGCCAGCCTCCATCCATCAACCGCTACCCACACTGCGGTCCGTCTGCACCAACTCAAGATCCTTGGCGATCTTCTATCGGATCCCGACTGATCCAGCCCCGCGTCAACACAGGAGATCCCCGTTCCCAGGACCCTTGCAAAATTCCCGAAGGCTGCCTCCAGACGGCACAACATAAAGCCGCCGTTTTGTGTCTAACTTCACCGAGGGCCTCAGCAAATGCAGCGCCGGACCCTTAGGTTCCACGCCGTACTCGCAACCCGACTCAACGGTAATAAGAAGCGGCTGGAAGGGTGAACGACCATGGAATTCAGACGTGCAATTCGGAACGTTCTCGCAGCGGCAGCGATTACGGCAGTGGCCGCTGCGGTCATGCTGCCGGCAACTCCGGCCCAGGGTGCGATTATCATAACCGCGGGCTACGCTCCGCCGCCCATCCCTGTCTATGACCAGCCGCCGTGCCCCGGCGATGGATACATATGGACTCCGGGCTACTGGGCCTGGGGCGAGGGTGGCTATCTCTGGTACCCTGGCGCCTGGGTGCTTCCGCCCTACGCCGGTGCCCTGTGGACCCCCGGCTACTGGGGCTGGAATGCAGGCGTTTACAATTGGTTCCCCGGCTACTGGGGCCTCACCGTTGGCTTCTATGGCGGTGTGAACTACGGCTTTGGCTACTTTGGCACCGGATTCTTCGGTGGCTACTGGGGCGGTGGCCGCTTCTGGTATAACCGCGCCTACGGCAACTTCGGACCCGGGTTCCATGGCTACATGTATAACCACCCCTACGCCGGCTTCAATGGCCGTCCGGGCGGAGCTTCCTTCACCCGGGTGGCCTATAACGGGGGCGGCGGCTTCCGTGGCTCCGGCATAGGCGGAGCCAACCGCGGTGGCTTCAACGGCGCTGGTGGCAATCACTTCAGTGGTGGCAATCACTTCAACGGTGGCGGCAATCACTTCAGTGGTGGCAACAACTTCAACGGCGGCGGCAATCACTTCAGTGGTGGCAACAACTTCAACGGTGGCGGCAATCACTTCAGTGGTGGCAACAGCTTCAACGGCGGTGGCAATCACTTCAGTGGTGGCAACAACTTCAACGGTGGCGGCAATCACTTCAGTGGTGGCAACAACTTCAACGGTGGCGGCAATCACTTCAGTGGTGGCAACAGCTTCAACGGCGGCGGCAATCACTTCAGTGGTGGCAACAGCTTCAACGGCGGCGGCAATCACTTCAGTGGTGGCAACAGCTTCAACGGCGGCGGCAATCACGTCAGTGGTGGCAATCACTTCAGCGGCGGCGGCAATCACGTGAGTGGTGGCAATCACTTCAGCGGCGGCGGCGGTGGCGGTCACTTCAGCGGCGGCGGTGGTGGCGGTCACTTCAGCGGTGGCGGCGGTGGTCGTCGATAGAGCATCTCCCCTGTGGACAGATCCGCCAGAGTGGCCCTGCAGGGCGTCTTCCTTGCGGTAAAACACCCTTGCAGTCCAGGGAGTGGAGATAAGTCTGCACCCACCCAACTCCAGAGGGGTTGAATCCGAAATGACCTACTCCAGACGGAGCGACTGCCAGAGATCGGCGGCTCGCGCAAAAAGCTCCAGATCAACAACGGCTCAGGGGTGACCGTCACCCTGCATCAGCAGGACGGGAACGCCGCATATCCCGCCTATGCGGATTCGGGCTCCTCCGCTCTTCTTTACCGGGAAGAGCGGAAGATGTTTCCCGCCGAAGGGCGAGCGGGGACGAGCCATCTGTCCCCTGCCAGTACAGCATCGCTGCTGATCCTGGCTCGCAGTGGTCGCTCTCTTCGAGCCTCCCTCTACTCTCCGGCCCCCTGCCTCGCCAGCCGCAGCACCATCTCCGCAATCCGGTCCAGTGCACCCGGCTTGGCCAGCGCCCTTGCCCGCTCGGCCATCGCGGCTCGTCGCGGCCCGTCGCGCAGCAACTCCACCAGGGCTGTCCGCAGTGTCTCGGCAGTCACATCCTTCTGCAGCAGCATCTCGGCCGCGCCAGCGGCCTCCAGCGCCTCTGCATTCCTGCGCTGGTGATCGTCCGCTGCCGTGGCCAGTGGCACCAGCAGGGACGGCTTGGCAGCCGCGCATAACTCGGCCACGGTACTGCCGGAGCGCGCCAGCACCAGATCGGCAGCAGCATACTGCGCCGGCATATCGGTAAGAAACGCCTCCACCTGCCAGCGCGCTGGATCAGCTCTGCTGGCCGCATAGGCAGCCCGCGTGGACTCCAACTGCCGGGCTCCAGCCTGATGCACAATGGTCAGCCCCGGGACATCCTCGATCAACTGCGCCACGATCAACGGCATGGTCTGGTTGAAGATCAACGCTCCATTGCTCCCGGCAGTCACCAGCAAGCGAAGAGCAGCGTGCTCCCTGCCGACCGCTGAAGGTTGCTCCGCTGCAGTCACCGCTGCCGTTGGCGCGGCAAAGATCTCCGGCCGCACCGGAACGCCGGTGACCTCAGCATGACGAAAGAACGGCGCCGTCTGCGCAAAGTTCACCGCCGCTGCGCTCACATGCCGCCCCAGCCACCGGTTGGTCAGGCCGGGGACCGCATTCGGCTCGTAGGCCAGCATAGGAATCCGCAGCAGCAGCGCCGCAACCATCGCCGGGCCACTCGCATATCCGCCCACCCCCACCACCACCTGGGGCCGGAACTTGCGCAACAGTCCGATGCATCGAAACACCCCCAGCGGAAGATCCATCATCGTCCGCAATCGCGTCGCCAGGCTTACATTCTTCCACTGGCCGGAACGCACCAGTTCCAGGCGAAAACCTGCCTCTGGAACCAGCCGTGTCTCCAGCCCGCGCGCGGTTCCCACAAACCGCACCTCCGCCCCATACCGGTCGCGCAGGGCTCGGCCAATCGCCAACGCCGGCATCACATGCCCGCCCGTACCGCCCCCGGCAATCATCACCCGCAACGCGCCGTCTCTCGCCAGGTTCGTCCCTCTGTCCTTTGCTCTCTGCTCCGGCATCATCGGCATGCCGCCTCTCCGGAGTCCGTCTCAACCCTCTGCACTCTTAACCTCTGCCGTCAATCGATCTCGCGCGTCATGTTCAACAGCACGCCCATACAGGCCAGGGTCACAAACACGCTGGTTCCACCAGAGGAGATCATGGGCAGGGGCAGCCCCTTCGTAGGCAGCAACGCCAGCACGACGCTCATATTGAAGAACGCCTGCACCAGCACGATGGTCGTCAATCCAAAGGCCAGAAACCGCGCGAACGGGTCGGTCGAGAGATAGGCTGCCCGCAGCCCGCGATAGCCCAGGATGCAGAACGCCGCCAGCACGCAGATCGCGCCGATCAACCCCAACTCTTCGCAGATGTTGGCAAAGATGAAGTCGGTATGCGGCTCGGGAAGATAGAACAGCTTTTGCCTTCCCTCCATCAATCCCAGGCCGCGAATCCCGCCCGTCCCCACCGCAATCAGCGACTGCAGGATATGAAACCCGGCGCCCCTCGGATCGGCCTCCGGGTGAATGAACACAAACATCCGTTTGGCTCTCCAGGCCACATGGAAGAGCATGTAATAGATCACCGGCGAGGCGGCCAACGCACCTGCCAGCACCCACTTCATCGGCATCCCGGCCAGAAACAGCATCAGCGTCATCACGGCCGCACAAACCAGGGCCGTCCCCAGATCCGGCTCCTTCAGGATCAGCGCAATAAAGAGCAGCGGTGGAATCACCGCCGGCAGAATCGTCTCTTTGAAGTCCTCAATGGCGTGAATGCGGGTCTGCAGATACCAGGCCAGGAACAGCACAATCATCGGCTTGGCCAGCTCGGATGGCTCCAGGGTGAAACCCGGAAAGCGTACCCAGCGATGCGCCCCGTTCATCCCACCCCAGGCAAAGACAGAGAGCAGCAGTAACCCGGTGATACCCATCAACGGAAAGACCAGCTTGGGATTGTTGTACTTCTTGTAGTCCACGCGCATCAGCACAAACAGCACAATCATGCCCGCCAGGGCATATCCGGCCTGCTTGCTGACATACGCATACGGCGAGCCCAGCGTCGCCTTGGCCAGCACCGCCGATGCCGAAAACACAGACACCAGTCCAAACAGGACCAGCAGCAGCACGATACCAAACAACCATTTATCGACGCCGACGCGCTTTGCCATCCGCCTCTACACCCATCCATCCCTGCCACAACTCCTCAGCACTCAAGGAATTGCCGCCACCAGATCCTTGAAGACCCGTCCGCGCTGCTCATAGTTCTCGAACTGGTCAAAGCTGGCGCACGCCGGAGCCAGAAGCACCGTATCTCCCGGCGCCGCTGTCTTCTGCGCAAACGCCACCGCCCGCTCCAGCGTCTCCGCTCTCTCTATCTTCACGACCCCATCGAGTTGGCGCTCGATCTTTTCCGCGGCTGTACCAATCGTGATTACCGTTTTTACCCGCTCCCGCAGCAGCGGCTCCAGCACCCGGTAGTCAGAACCCTTGTCCTTCCCCCCCAGAATCAGATGGACTCCGCCGGGAAAGGCCTCCAGGGCCTTGATGGTCGCGTCCACATTGGTCGCCTTGGAGTCGTTGTAGTACCTCACCCCACCGCTCTCGCGCACGTACTCCAGGCGGTGCTCCACAGCCTTGAAGCCTCGCACCGCCGCCCGGATCGTCTCGCTCTCCACCCCGGCCAGCTTCGCTGCGCACACCGCGGCCAGCACGTTCTCCACATTGTGCCCCCCGGCAAGCGGAACCTCCGCAACCGGCATCACCGGCTCCGGTCTGACTCCCTCACCCGGCACATAGACAATAGACTCCCCATAGACAAAAGCGCCCTGCTTGATGGGACGCAACCGGCTGAACCAGTACACCTGGGCCCCGCGGCCCGGCGGTGCCGTCTTCGCTGCTACCATCTGGGCGTTCTTGTCCTCGGCGTTCAGCACCAGAAAGTCCTCGGCATCCTGAAACTCCGTAATCCGGGCCTTCAGCGCCGCATAGTTCTCAAAGCTTCCATGCCTGTCCAGGTGGTCCGGCGTGATGTTCAGCACCAGCGCGATCCGCGGCTTGAAGCTCTCCACCGTCTCCAGTTGGAAGCTGGAAACCTCCAGAACGCTCCAACTCTCCGGCGTGCTCTCATCCACCATCGATGTCACCGGCCGCCCGATGTTCCCTCCCACCAGCGTCGGTTTGCCCGCCTCCTTCAGAATCTCCCCAATCAAGGCCGTCGTGGTGGTCTTTCCGTTGGATCCAGTAACCGCCACCATCTGGCCCTGCAGGTACTCGGCCCCCAGCTCCAGTTCGCCAATGACGTGCGCTCCTATGGCGCGTACCTGCTTCAGCTCCGGCGTCGAGAGCGGCACACCAGGGCTGACCACGATCAGATCCTGGCGTCGGAAGGTCAGCAGTCCATGGCCGCCGGTCTCAACCATGAAGCCCTGGTCCAGCATCTCGGAGATCTCCGCAATCAGCGTCGCCGGCCGGGCATCGCTCACCGTCACCCGGGCTCCACGCGCCTTCAAAAACTGCGCCGCCGAGATCCCGCTCTTCCCCAGCCCCACCACCAGCACTCGCTGATTCTTCAACCGATTCTGACTCTTCATCTCCATAGAACATCCAGACGGGCCGCTGCCACCCTCAAGAACTTCGCCGCCAACCAGGCGCGCCAACCACCAGCGAAAACCTTTCACTCCGGCGTCAATCGCCTTAAGAAGGCTATCATCCTGCACACATCTCCAGAGTTCTTCTCTCCCCGGCCCTGCCGCCGTAACCCTGGAAAAGTGGAGAGTATCTCCGATCCCACGCGCACATGCCCTGAAACAGTCAGCTCCGGAACAGCTTCCCTGGGATGTTGACCCGCAGCCCGGCCATCCTTCCCGAGAATCTCAACCCTCCAGCCACTCCACCAGCGCCGAGGTCACCGCCTGCGGTTGCTCCAGAGGGGAGCTGTGCCCACACTGCG
>JAJZDM010000008.1 GCA_021806005.1 Acidobacteriota bacterium
TCCCTCCATCACGTAGAGCAACTCCACCCCCGGGTGATAGTGCGGCACGGCCTTCTCCTCCGGCCAGGGATGGAAGTGCGCCAGGTACCCGCTCAACTTGCGCTCATTCACGCGAAAGTCCAGGCTCTCAAAATGCCATGGAACCTGTGCAGCCTTCGGATCGGAGGGAAACAGCATCCGCTCGCTGCGCCGCACCACCGCCACCACATGGCGCTTTCTCGGATCGCTGAAAAAGTAGTCCAGGCCAACCCCGAAGACCAATGCGATTCTGGTCAACGTCGGCAGGGTCGGCACCAGCCGTCCGTTCTCCAGCCGTGACAGCATGGCAGGGGAAAACCCCGTGTGCTCGGCCAACTGCGCCAGCCCCATACTCCGGCGCAGACGCAGGGTACGCAGCTTGTCCGCAATCGCGTAGGGGCGAAGCGAGTCCTGAACCACTCCCACGTCAGTCGTTTTGCCTCTCGTCTTCGGCTTCACCGCAGAGGTCGTCGCTCGCTTGCCGGCCATAACCCAAGTTACGGCGAACCTTTACCTACAATCAAGAGGCGTTGCTTGTTGCGTTAAACCACCCAGAGCCATCGGAGGCCCATCGAACCTGGCCGCCGATGGAAGGGATGAACTCTTCCTGTCGCTCCCGGTCACCGGCTTCGGCTTCAGATCCCCCTGCCGGCAGAGTAGGTCCAGGCCCTCCGCCAACTTCTCGGCTCAGCCATCTCCTGACGGGTTCACAGCCTGCGTTGGGGCGCAAGCTGTGAACCCGGGTGTCTCTCTCGCAGGAACGCCGCTCACAGCGGTGCTCCCATAAGATCCCGGCAGAAACCGATCCGCGAAGCTCCGCAGGGCTTTAGGCCTGCGGCTTGGGCGTAAACAGGATAAAATTTCCCGCACGCCTCTCCCACTCCTGCAGCAGCCGCTCTCCCAGCCTGCTCGCCGAAAGGCGCACATGCTCTTCCAGCAGCGACCGCAACTCGTCCTGCCGCTCCGCAGTGGTCTCCGCAAAGGGCTGGGCCTCCAGAAACTCGGTATGATAGAGCGTCTCTGCGATCATGGTCTGCCGGGCGTCATACACCCAGGCCAACCCACCGGTCATACCGGCGCCAAAGTTAATGCCCACGCCGCCCAGGATCGCCACCATACCGCCGGTCATGTACTCGCAGGCATGATCCCCCACGCCCTCCACCACCGCCGTTGCTCCGGAGTTGCGCACGCCGAATCGCTCCCCCGCCCTTCCTGCAGCAAACAATCGCCCGGAGGTCGCGCCATAGAGCGCCACGTTGCCCAGCAGCACATGCTCCTCGCTATGTTCGGCGGCGCTGCCCACGGCGCGCAGGATCAGGTCAGCGCCTGACAGTCCCTTGCCCACAAAGTCATTTGCCTGCCCAGCCAGAATCAACTTCATCCCCTTGCCGGCAAACGCGCCAAAGGACTGTCCCGCAATCCCTTCCATATCGAAAGTAACGTCCACATCCTCCAGCTCTCCCTTGGCCCGCAGCACGGAGATCTCCCCGGAGAGTCTGGCGCCTACAGAGCGGTGTTCATTGCAAATCCCGCTGCGCACGGCAAATCGCTTTCCCTGTCGCGCCGCGTCCAGCGCCGGCTCCGTCCACGGGTCGTCCAGGGGATGATCTTCTCCCGGACGCTCATTCCGTCCGCCCATCCAGCGGGTCGGCCCATGGCCCTCCTCTGAAAGCATCGGCCTCAGATCCAGATTGCCGTCAAAACGCACCTGCTCCAGCAGATCCACGCGGCCGATCGCGGCCTCCAGACTGGGCAGACCGTAACGGGCCAGCAGGCGCTGCAGAGATGCCGCAAGCTGCTGGAAGTACGTCACAATCTGCTCCGGCTTGCCCCGGAACTTGGCTCGCAACTCCGGCTTCTGCGTCGCAATCCCTGTCGGACAGGTATTCAGATGGCACTGCCGTGCCATATCGCAACCCATGGCCACCAGCACGGCGGTACCGAATGCGTACTCGTCAGCGCCCAGCAGTGCGGCCACCAGCACATCTCGTGCCGTGGCAATGCCACCATCCGTGCGCAGGCGCACGCGTTCGCGCATCCCCGTGCTGCGCAACTGCTGCTGCGCCTCGGAGAGCCCCAACTCCCACGGATTGCCGGCGTACTTGATGCTGGAGAGCGCCGCCGCCCCGGTTCCCCCGGTGTTTCCGGCAATCACGATGTAGTCCGCATAGGCCTTGGCCACGCCCGCAGCCACAGTCCCGACGCCCAGCCCGGAGACCAGCTTCACCCCGATCCCGGCCCGCGGATTCACCCGCTTCAGGTCGTAGATCAACTGCGCCAGGTCCTCAATCGAGTAGATGTCGTGGTGCGGCGGAGGAGAGATCAGCGCCACACCCGGCTGCGCGTGGCGCAGTCGCGCAATCAACCCGGAGACCTTGTGTCCCGGCAGTTGCCCGCCCTCGCCCGGCTTGGCTCCCTGGGCCACCTTGATCTCAATCTCCTCGGCGTGGGCCAGGTACTCCGCCGTCACACCAAAGCGTCCGGAGGCAATCTGCTTGATCTTGTTGTTCAGCGAACTATGCACCACGGGCGCTGAGACGCGCTCCGCAACCGCCGCCACACCTCCCTTCCCGCTGACGCGCGCCGCCAGAGCGCCTCCATCTGAACCAGGCACGAGATGTGGAACCGCATCTGCGGCAGCCGGACGGTACACATCCGGATCCTCTCCACCCTCGCCGGTATTGGATCGCGCTCCCAGCGAGTTCATCGCCTGGGTGATGGTCTGATGTGCCTCCGGGCTGATCGAGCCCAGAGACATCGCGCTGGCGATAAACCGTCGGCACAGGCTCTCGCTGCTCTCCACCGTCTCAACCGGCAGCTCCGGCCCGGCCGGCCGCACCTCCAGCAGATCACGCAGCGACCTTGCCTCGCCCACGTCCACATTGCGGCTGAAGATGGTAAACGCTGCCGCTGGATCCGCGCTCGCACTCACACCGCGAGCGCTGCCCACTACGGTCTGCAGAGACTTCACCGTGGGCGGCTGCCAGCGGTGTGACTCGGCAGCCTCGTCCTTCCGGAACCGGACCCAACCATAATCGGGAAGATCCGCTCCACGCTCTGCCCCATTCCCTGGATCAACTCCTGCTGCCGGTTGCCAGCCCAGGCGTATGCGCCGATCCAGTTCCGCAAAACCGATCCCGGAGAGCGGCGCCGGCGTATTCGTAAAGCACCGATCCACGACGCTCGAGTGCAGACCCAGGATGTCGAAGAGATGGGCCCCGCGGTAGCTGTCCACCACCGAGATTCCCATCTTGGACATCACCTTGGCCAGGCCGGCGTCCAGCGCCTTGAGCATCATCTTCTCGCCGTCCACACCCTCCGGCTGCAACGCTCGCGCCGTCTCCAGCGCCAGCCACGGGCAAACCGCCCCCGCGCCGTACCCAATCAGCACCGCGGCATGGTGTACGTCCCGGCAATCACCCGCCTCCACCGCCATGCCGCACAGCGTGCGCAGCCCGGCGGCCACCAGCCCCTGGTGCACGGCGCCAGTTGCCATAGCCATCGGAATCGGCAACTGGTTCGCACTGGCGCCGCGGTCGGTCAACAGCACCAGGCGGACGCCGCGTAACACCATCTCCACGGCTCGTCCGCTGAGATCTTCGATCGCCTGCTCCAGGCTCTTCTCCGCGGAGTACAGGCAGGGCAGCTCTTCCAGCCGCAGCACATCACAGTGCGGATACACTCCCGCCCGCAGGGCCGCCATCTGCCCCAGGGAGAGGAACGGTGAACTCAGCGAGATGCCGGGCAGTGGCTCATTCTTCTCCAGCAGATGCGCCCAGGGGCCCAGCCGGGTTGAGAGCGAAACCACAATCGCTTCGCGCAGCGGATCAATCGCCGGATTGGTCACCTGCGCAAACCGCTGCCGGAAGAAGGCGTACAGCGGACGCGGGCTGCGCGCCAGAAAGGCCAGCGGCGTGTCGTCGCCCATCGACCACACAGGATCCTTGCCTCCTGCCGCCATCGGCTGCAGAATCATCTTCACGTCTTCCTTGGTGTAGCCAAAACCGCGCTGGCAGGCCTCCAGATCGATCTCCGGCCCGCTCTCGGCGACCGGCAACAGCGGTGTCCCTTCGATCAACGAAGCGTAGGTTGCCTTGGCATCGAAGGCGTCCAGCATCTCGTCGTTGTGGTAGATGCGGTGCTCCTCGGTGTCTACCCCCAACATCTGCCCCGGCCCAAGGCGGCCGCTCTCAATCACTGTCGCCGGGTCCAGATCCACCAGGCCAATCTCACTGCCGGCTACCACCAGCCCATCGCTGGTGATCGCGTAACGGCATGGCCGCAGGCCGTTGCGGTCCAGCGCCGCGCCCACCACCACCCCATCGCTGTACGCAATCGCAGCCGGACCATCCCACGGCTCTGTGCAGCCCGCATGGTACTGCAGGAAGGGGCTCGGCCGGCTTACCAGCGCCGGCGGCAACAACATCCGTACCGCTTCGGAGATCGTCCGCCCGTTCTGGCTGATCAACTCCACCGTCTCATCCAGGCTGGTGGAGTCGGTGCCATCCTTGGTCAGCACCGGCTTGCACTCCACCGGCAGCGTGGAATCCCGCGCCGTCATCCGGGAGCGATTTCCCCACACCGTATTGATCTCGCCGTTGTGCCCCAGCTTGCGTCCGGGTTGCGCGCGATGCCAGGCCGGCGTCGTGTTGGTGGCGTAACGCTGGTGGAATACGGCGAAGTGTGTCACATACTCCGGAGACGCCAGGTCCGGATAAAACTCCGGCAGCAGCCGTCCCAGACACATCGACTTGTACACGATCGTCCGGCTGGAGAGCGAGCAGATATACCCCGTCACATCTCCCAGTTCCACGGCGCGCTCAAACTGCTTGCGCGCCAGATACAGCCGCCGCTCCATCGGATCGACGTCTTCCCCTGCCTTCCCGCCGGCCGCATCGGCCACCAGCACCTGCCGAATCTTCGGCATCGTGCTCAGCGCAATCCGGCCCAGAATCTCCGGCCGGGTCGGAACCTCCCGCCAGCCAAGCACCCGTAACTGCTGCGACACGAGACAACTCTCCAGAACACCGTCGGCCCGGGTCTCATCCTGCGGCCAGAAGACCATCCCCACTCCCAGCGCCTCATCCTCGCCCAACTCCAGGCCTATCGAGCGCAGCAGCAGCCTGCGCGGCGGTGCCGCCATCAGTCCGATGCCATCACTGCTCAGCCCATCGGCCGCCACCGCCCCGCGATGCTCCAGGCGGGAGAGCGCCGTCAGCGCGTGCTGCAGAATCTCATGGCTCGACTTACCCAGAGCCGATGCAACAAATCCCACTCCACAGGAGTCCTGATCGAAGCGTGGATCGACCAGCGACGGGCTTGCCTCGCCCGCCCGCTGGCTCCTGGCCCCCTCCCGAGAGCCTCTCTGGCTGGACCACTGCCGGGCAGCCTCAGGCTGCCTACCCTCACCGCTCTGCACTTCCGTGATGCCCATAGTTCAATATACGTCCATTCCCGCGCTGGCGTTGGAGTTGCTTACTTCGAGGTACACTGCTCTCAGGATCGCGCCTCATACTCCGGCATACGGTCCCTGGAGCATCGGTTTCCAAGGAAAGCATTGGATTGAATCAGGTTCAAATAACGGTCGAAACAAACAAAACAAGCGATCGATCAAAGCAGCAATGATTCAAGAATTGTCCTACAGCAGCTTCTTCTGGCGAAAGGTGCACCCTGTCAGCTTGACAGGGCTCCCATGTATATTTATACATGGTTTATGTATTTTTATACTAACAGCGTGACGCGCTAGGCGTCACGTTTTTTCGTGTTCTCAGATCCCGGTACGCACCGGGCAGACAGGTATGAAAACTCAACGTCATCATGCAATTCGCGAGCTCCTGGACACCTCCACGGTCACCAACCAGGATGAACTGCGGCGCAAGCTCGCCGGTCGTGGCATCCATGTCACCCAGGCCACGCTCTCCCGTGACATCCGCGAGTTGAAACTGTTAAAGGGCCCTGCCGGGTACTCCCTGCCACTCACCGACGAAGAGGATGAGCTGCCTGACATCTCCAGCGTTCTCAAGGACTTTGGACTTGAAGTGCGCCAGGCGCAGAACCTCCTCATCCTGCTCACCACCATGGGCGGCGCCCAACCGGTAGCCGCCAGCATCGACTCGCAGGATTGGACAGAGGTCGTCGGCACCCTCGCAGGAGACAACACCGTCCTGATCATCTGCCCGGACAATCCCCGGGCCGAAGAGCTTCGCAACCGGATCGAGGCCCTCATTGCCTGACACAGCCTCCACCTCCCTCCACGGCAGCCTGCGGGTCGCCATCGCCGGCGTCAGCGGCTACGCCGGCGGCGAGTTGGCGCGTCTCCTGCTCAGCCATCCACGACTGCGCCATACCCCGCCCATGCTGCTGGGCAGGATGGGTGAGGACGACGCCCAACCCGTCGCACTCACTCACCTGCATCCCCAACTCTCGGGCATCGGACAGGCCGACCAGTTACAGGTCATGCCCTTCACCTGGCAGCAGTTGCAACACCGCTCCATCGACCTCATCCTGCTCGCCACACCCCACGAGCAGTCCCGTGCCTGGGCGCCCCAGGCCATCGCCCACGGCATGCGGGTCATCGACCTCAGCGGAGCATGGCGGCTGCAGCAGGAGCAGAACCGAGCCGTCTATCACCTCGAAGACGCAGATCCGTCCCTGGCTGACGATCTCCAGCGCGAGGCCATCTACGGCTCGCCGGAACTGCACGCCCCAGCCATCCGCAGGGCCCGACTGGTGGCCAACCCCGGCTGCTACGCCACCTCCATGCTCCTCGCTCTGGCGCCTCTCGTGCGTTCCGGTCTGCTGGATCTGGACCACGGCATCATCTGCGATGCCAAATCCGGAGTCAGCGGGGCCGGCAAGGCGCTGGTGCCCAACAATCTCTTCATGCACGCGGCAGACAATCTCTCTGCCTACGCCGTCTTCGGACACCGCCACACCGGCGAAATTCTCGAGCAACTCGGGCTCAGCGCGGAGCAGTTTCACTTCACCCCGCATCTTCTGCCCATTCCGCGTGGCATTCTCTCCACGCTGTACGTTCGCCTGCGACAGCGCACCCAGCCGCAGGCCATCCAGGCGATCCTGGATCGCTTCTACGCAGATTCCCCTCTGGTCCGGGTACGGCCCTCGCCCCAGCTTCCGCAGATCCAGCACGTGGTGCGCAGCAACTTCTGCGATCTGGGATTCCATCTCGGGCCGGATGGCCGCACCATGGTCGTGGTCAGCTGTCTTGACAATCTATTGAAGGGCGCAGCCTCTCAGGCGGTCGAAAATATGAACCTGATGGCAGGCTGGGAACAGGCAGAGGGCTTGCAATGAAGACGGAGTGCCAGCTATGAAATTTGTTGTCAAACTCGGAGGAGCAGCGCTGGAGAATCCCGAGCTCCTGCAACGCTGTGCGCGTGCCATCGCGGAGCTGGCCCGGGACGGCCACAAAGTCGCCGTGGTCCACGGCGGCGGCGTCCAACTCACCCGCCTGCTGGCTCAGATGGGCAAGAAGAGCGAGTTCGTCGCCGGTCTCCGCGTCACCGACGCCGAGACCCGCGATGCTGCGCTCATGGTCCTCGGCGGCCGGGTCAACAAGTCGCTGGTCGCCTCGCTGGGCCAGTATGGGCAGCCGGCTATGGGCCTGACAGGTGGTGACGGCCACGTCTTCCGCGCGCGCAAGAAGAAGACCATCCCCGACCTCGGATACGTGGGAGAGATCGCCGCCACCGATCCCCGCTGGCTGGACGCCATCTGGACCATGGGAGCCATCCCCGTCATCTCCTCCATCGCCCTCGGCTTCGACGGGGAGTACTACAACATCAACGCCGATGAGATGGCCGCGGCCTGCGCGGTCGCCACCAAAGCCGACGCCCTGGTCTTCCTCACCGATGTGCCCGGCGTCAAAGGCGCGGACGGGAACGTGATGCGCTGGCTCTCCCTGCAGCAGATCCCCGCCCTGGAGGCCCAGGCCGTGGTCTCCGGCGGCATGCTGCCCAAACTCAACGCCTGCAGGGACGCGCTGCTGCACGGCGTCAAGCGAGTCCGCATCCTGCCTGCGGAATCAGCATCCGTTCTGCCCGACCTGCTCAGCTCTCGCGTCAATGATGGTACGGAGGTAATGGTCGCATGACCCAACACATCGATTCCCTGCAGCCCGCCAGCCTGAAGAACATTCAGGCTGCCGAGGCAAAACTCATGCTCCAGACCTATGAGCGCAACCCCCTGCTCTTCGTCTCCGGCCAGGGCGTGCACCTGCGCGACGAACAGGGCAATGAGTATCTGGACCTTCTCAGCGGCATCGGCGTCTGCGCCCTCGGCTACCAGCATCCGGCTATCACCGCCGCCCTCCAGCAGCAGAGCCACAGCCTGCTGCACACCTCCAACCTCTTCTATCACCGCGGCACCAGCGAGCTGGCCCTCCGCCTCACCGAGATCACCGGCCTCGACCGCGTCTTCTTCTGCAACAGCGGTACCGAGGCCTGGGAGGCGGCGCTCAAGCTCGCCCGCGCTCACGCCGGCATGCTGCGCAGCCAGGGCAGAAACATCGGAACCCGTATTCTGGCCATGCAGGACAGCTTCCACGGCCGCACCATGGGCTCGGTCGCCACCACCCACAAGCTCAAGTACCGCGAACCCTTTGAGCCGGTCATGCCCGGCGTCTCCTTCGTCCCCTTCAACGACGTCGAAGCCCTCCGCGCCGCCTTCTCCACCGACGTCTGCGCCGTCGCCATCGAGGTCATCCAGGGCGAAGGCGGCATCCATCCCGTCTCCCCCCAATTCCTCGCCGCCGCCCGCGAACTCTGCGACTCCACCGGCGCTCTGCTGCTCCTCGATGAGATTCAGAGCGGCATGGGCCGAACCGGCCGATGGTGCGCCTACCAGCACTACGGCATCCAACCGGACGTCACCACCCTGGCCAAGCCCTTGGCCGGCGGCGTCCCCATCGGAGCCATGCTCTGCACTGAGCAGGCCTCGCGCGCCTTCAATCCCGGCATGCACGGCACTACCTTCGGGGGCAATCCTCTGGCCTGCGCCGTGGCCATCGCCGTTATCGACGAGATCAAACAATCCCATCTGCTCGATCACGTCGCCTCGCTGGGCCAGTACTTCCTCACCGGCCTGCGCGATCTGCAAACCCGCTTCTCCAGCATCCGTGAGGTGCGCGGCTTGGGCCTGATGATCGGCGTCGAACTCGAATCCGAAGCACTGGCACGGCAGATGCTCCAGGGCATGATGGAGCGCCGCATCGTGCTCAACCGTACCCATGAGACTGTTCTTCGCTTCCTGCCTCCCTTCATCCTCTCCCGCCGGGATGTAGACCTCACCCTCCACGCGCTCGGCGAACTGCTGGAGTTGTACAGCACCCCACCATCACAGCAACCCGAGGTGATGGCCGTAGAAACGATTCCGGGAGACAAGATTCATGGATAGCCCCATCAACGGCAGCAAAGAAAGCAAAACCATCGTCATGAGCTCCACCAGAAAACAACCCGCCTCTGACCCGGCCGCTCCAACCGCCTCGGCATCGCTCGGCATACAATCCGATACTGCCTTCAACCAGGCCATCAAGGATCTGGCTGGACGCGATCTCTGCTCCATCTCCGACCTCTCCGTCTCGGAGATGGCGGCAATCATGGAACTCTCCCACTCCGTCAAGGCCCAGCCTGAGGACTTCCGTCACGCTCTGGACGCCCGGCAGATGGTCCTCATCTTCGAGAAGGACTCCCTGCGCACCCGCCTCACCTTTGAGGCCGCCATGAACACGGCCGGGGGCAACGCCATCTTCGTCGACCAGACCAAATCCCCGCTCGGGGAGCGCGAGTCGATCCCCGACGTGGCCCGCAACCTTGAGCGCTGGATGAACGTCATCGTCCTGCGCACCTACGCCCACGACACCATCACCGAGATGGCCGCCATCGCTCGCGTTCCCGTCATCAACGCGCTCTCAGACCTCGAGCATCCCTGCCAGGCCATCGCCGATTTCATGACCCTCGAAGAGCGCTTCGGCTCTCTGGCCGGGCTGCGCTTCACCTACGTCGGCGACGGCAACAACGTCTGCCACTCGCTCATGCTCGCTGCGGCGCTGCTCGGCGTTCACTGCACCGTCGCCACCCCCAGGGGCTTTGAGCCGAAGTTGGAGATCGTGCACAAGGCCATCGAGATCGCGGAGAACACGGGTGGCTCCCTCACCCTCACCCATG
Organism: Acidobacteriota bacterium; assembly: GCA_021806005.1. GTDB lineage: Bacteria > Acidobacteriota > Terriglobia > Terriglobales > Acidobacteriaceae > Granulicella. The sequence continues at coordinate 10,203 of JAJZDM010000008.1, forward strand.
ATCCGCTCAAGGCGGCCACGGATGCTGAAGCCATCTACACCGACGTCTGCACCAGCATGGGCCAGGAGCACGAAGCCGCGCGCCGCGCGCCCATCTTCAAGCCCTTCCAGGTGAATGAAGATCTGATGAAGCGGGCGCGCGAGTCCGCTGTCTTCATGCACTGCCTGCCCGCTCACCGTGGCGCTGAGGTCACCGACGCCGTCATGGACGGCCCGCAGTCGGTCGTCTTCGACCAGGCGGAAAACCGTCTCCACGCCCAGAAGGCCATCACCCTCATGTTGCTTGGCGGAGCCCGGCGCCTCCCCAATCATCGCAACCCGGCCGCCGCACCCTCCCGCCGCAGGCGCTAAAACCTTCAGGAAAGATCTCACTATGTCCGTAATCCTTGAATCACTTCCCGCTGGCCAGAAGGTCGGCATCGCCTTCTCCGGTGGCCTGGACACCAGCGCCGCGCTTCACTGGATGAAGCAGAAGGGTGCCCTGCCCTACGCCTACACCGCCAACCTCGGCCAGCCGGATGAGTCCGACTACGACGCCATCCCCCGCAAGGCCATCGAGTACGGAGCCGTCGAGGCCCGCCTCATCGACTGCCGCGGACCTCTGGTGCGCGAAGGCCTCGCCGCCCTCCAGTGCGGCGCCTTTCACATCACCACCGCCGGGGTCACGTACTTCAACACCACCCCCATCGGCCGCGCCGTCACCGGCACCATGCTGGTCACCGCCATGAAGCAGGACGACGTCCACATCTGGGGCGACGGCTCTACCTTCAAGGGCAACGACATCGAACGCTTCTACCGCTACGGCCTCCTCGTCAACCCCGGCCTGCAGGTCTACAAGCCATGGCTGGACTCGGCCTTCATCACCGAACTCGGTGGCCGCGCCGAGATGTCCGCCTTCCTCCAGCGCTCCGGCTTTGCCTACAAGATGTCCGCCGAGAAGGCCTACTCCACTGACTCCAACATGCTGGGAGCCACCCATGAGGCCAAGGACCTCGAATCCCTCCAGACCAGCATGATGATCGTCGAACCCATCATGGGCGTCGCCTTCTGGCGCGATGACGTGCAGATCCCTCGCGAGCAGGTCACCATCGGCTTCAATGAAGGCCTTCCCGTCTCCCTCAACGGAACCGAGTACGCTGACCCCATCCAGCTCCTGCTGGAGGCCAACCGCATCGGCGGCCGCCACGGACTGGGCATGAGCGATCAGATCGAGAACCGCATCATCGAGGCCAAGAGCCGCGGCGTCTATGAGGCCCCTGGCCTCGCCCTGCTCTTCATCGCCTACGAGCGCCTCATCACCGGCATCCACAACGAGGACACCATCGAACAGTACCGTGAGAACGGACGCAAGCTCGGCCGACTGCTCTATCAGGGCCGCTGGTTCGATCCTCAGGCCATCATGCTGCGCGAGGCCGCGCAGCGCTGGGTCGCCAAGCCCGTCACCGGCCAGGTCACCCTCGAACTGCGCCGCGGTAACGACTACTCCATCCTCAACACCGAATCACCCAACCTCACCTTCGCCCCCGAGCGCCTCAGCATGGAGAAGACCGAATCCGCCTTCTCACCACGCGACCGCATCGGCCAGCTCACCATGCGCAACCTCGACATCACCGACACCCGCGCCAAGCTGCTCACCTACGCCGAGAGCGGCCTGCTCACCCTCGGCAACCTCTCTCAGATGCCGCAACTCAGCAGCGGAGGCGGGGACAAGAGTCCGGACAAGAAATAATCCGGTCCAGCAGCTGGCTGGCCTTGGCCGGCCAGCTGCTGGACACAAGATCCCTGGGCCCAAACTCACTGGACCCAAAAGGTACAGATCCAAAGCCGCCGGGCCAAGTCACCGGCCGGCATCACCGGGCCATCGCCCTGGAGGTAGCCTCTTTCACCATGTCCAACCCGCCCGCCAAGATGTGGTCCGGCCGCTTTCGCGAACCTCTGGACAGAACCTTCGAGCAGTGGCAGCGATCCTTTCCCTTCGACTGGCGGCTGCTGCCCCAGGAGATCGCCGCCAGCTCCGCGCACGCCCGCATGATCGCCGCCGCCGGCGTGCTCACCGCCGCAGAGCTGGAGACCATGCTGCACGGCCTCGCCGCGGTCGGCGCCCAGGCGGAGGCATGGTCGCATCGCATCTCCGTCTCCTCGCCGGAGCCGGAGTACAGCGTCAGCACCCAGCAGATCGGCGCGGCCCTGGTCGCCTCCGCTCCGCAGGCGGAAGACATTCATCACTTCGTGGAGCTTCAGCTCACCCGGCAGATCGGCCCTCTCGCGCTCAAACTGCACACCGGCCGCAGCCGCAACGAGCAGATCGCCACCGACATGCGCCTTTTTGTGCGCGAAAGCATCGACGCCACCCTGCACGGCCTCGACCGATGGATCACCGCCCTGCTCTCTCTTGCAGAGTCGGCTGGAACCTCCGTGATGCCCAGCTACACCCACCTGCAGCGCGCGGAACCGGTGCTGGTGGCCCACTGGCTGCTGGCCTACGTCAGCATGGTGGAGCGTGACCGCTCCCGCCTGCTCGACGCTCGCCGCCGCATGAACCTCTGCCCCCTCGGCTCAGGCGCAGTCGCCGGAGCCACCCTGGCCCTGGATCGCACCATCGCCGCCGCGGCCCTCGGCTTTGACGCCCCCACGCCCAACAGCATGGACGCCACCAGCGACCGCGACTTTGCCATCGAGTTCACCCAGTCCCTCTCCATCCTCGGCCTGCACATCTCCCGCTTCGCCGAGGAGCTCACCCTCTACTCCACTGCGGAGTTCGGCTTCCTCGATCTTCCCGAGCGCTTCTCCACCGGCTCCAGCGCGATGCCGCAGAAGAAGAACCCCGATCTCACCGAGCTGATTCGCGGCAAGTGCGCGCGCCTCTCCGGGGCTGTCACCACACTCACCACGCTCGTCAAAGGCCTTCCCCTGGCCTACAACAAGGACCTTCAGGAGGGTCAGGAGCCGGTCTTTGACGCCGCCGATACCATCAGCGGCATCCTCTCCGTCCTGCCTGCCTTCACCGCGGCGCTCAACTTCCGGCTGGAAAAGATGAACCTCGCCGCTCAGTCTGGCTATCTAAACGCCATGGCCGCCGCCACCTATCTCACCTACAAGGGAGTTCCCTTCCGCAAGGCGCATGAGATCATCGGCAACGCCGTCCGCTTCGCTCTCGAGCGCGGTGTAGAGCTCAGCGCCCTCTCGCTCCCGGAGCTGCAGCAGTTCAGCCCAGCCTTCGGCCCGGACTTTGCCGCAGCCATCTCCCTTCAGTCCGCCGTGGACTGCCACGACGTCCTGGGTGGAACCGCAACTCCTCGCGTGCAACAAGCGCTTGCGGCCGCCCGCGAGCGCGCTGCGAATCGCGCCCGCGAGCCTCACCCCCCCACTGCGGAGGCCGCCCATGGCTGAGGCTCGTATCCACAAGGCTCGCCTGCAGGACGCGCGCAACATCTTCGACCTGGTCAACTCTCTCTCCGGCGACGGAACCCTCCTCCGCCGCAGCTACGCGGAGATCTGCGAGAATGTTCGGGACTTCACCGTCGCCGAGACCGAAGACGGCGAGTTCCTTGGCTGCGGGGCTCTGCATCTCTACGGCCCGCACCTTGCTGAAGTACGCTCCATCGTCATCAAGCCGGAGGCCAAGGGCCAAGGCGCCGGAGGCAAGCTCCTGAACGCTCTGGTCGCAGAGGCCGAGGAGCACGCCGTGGTCTCGGTCTGTCTCTTCACCCGGATTCCGACCTTCTTCGAGCACTACGGCTTCCGCATCGCAGACCGCGACGCTCTGCCGGACAAGATCTACAAGGACTGCCAGACCTGCCCGCGTCTCTACGCCTGTGACGAGGTAGCGATGGTCCGCGGCCCGCTGCCGCAGATCGCGGTCCTTGGCCCTAGAACCATCCAGCGCCCCGAACTGGTCCAGCTCCAACTCAGCTCCACCCTCCCCGGCCGCTGATCGGGTGGCCCCCCATTTCTCCCTCTGCAACAATCTCAGGTGTCGGGTACCCGCACCCAGCCCTCCCCCTACCCCAATCATGGGTGCCCTACATCTCGCGCTCTTCGAGATGTGGGTTCGCAGGATGCTGAATCGCCACAACCCAGATGGACACCACGGCAGCCGGTCCGCCCTCTCCAGCTTCACTCCGTAAAAGCAGTCTTTACCCACCCTCACCCAATCGGCGTGCCCGCCGCACGATAAATAGCCTCAATCGCCAGCATATCCTTCAGCCCTTCCTCGCCCGGGGTCGCCGGCGTGCGGTTGTCCCGGACGCAATCGGCAAAGTGATCCGCCTCGGCGACAAACTGATACGGCAGCTTGTTCGGGCTTACGCCGCTCACGGGCCCGTGAATCGTACTGCCACGATACCGCAAACCATCATAGAGATAAGCCGGTTCCACCCATAGATTTCCCTCCGTGCCGTCCACGCTGAGGTAGGCCGGACCGTCTTCTCCATACGAGGAGCCGCTCGACGCCAGAATTCTTGAAGCGAAGCGCATGTTGAACTCGATGCTCTCTTCCACCTGAGCAAAGCGCGGTCCGGGAATCTTCGTTGCCACCTGCGCGGCGAAGTGATCCGGCTCTTCACCAGAAAACCAGCGAATCGCATTCAGCGGATAAATCCCCAGGTCCAGCAGGGATCCCCCACCCGCCAGCTTCCGATCCAGCCTCCAGCCGCTCATCTTGCTGCCGTAGAAGCCGCCCTGGAAACCCTGGATCTCTCCAATCGCCCCGCTCCGAGCCAACCGCCGAATCTCCTGCCACATCGGGTCGTAGTGCACCCGATAGGCGATCATCAGTTTTACGTTGTTCTCGCGGCAGGCGTCGATCATCTGCCGGCATTCTGCTGAGGAGATGGCCATCGGCTTTTCGCAGAGCACATGCTTGCCCGCCTTGGCCGCGCGAATCGTGTACTCGGCATGCATGCTGTTGGGCAGGCCAATATACACCGCGTCAATCTCTGGATTGTGGGCGATCTCGTCATAGTTGTCGTAGTCATAGACGTTCTTGGGCGAAACGCCATACAGCGCCTCATACTTGGGAGCCTTCTCCGCGGCATGGCCCGTCACCAGCGCCGTCACCTTGCACTTGGTCGACTGCGCGCAGGCCTTCATGAAGATATTTGAGATGGTGCCAAGCCCCACGGGAGCAAAGCGCAGCGGCTTTTGCGTCTCCCCCGATTGCGGCAGCGCTGAAGAAGCAGCGGCCATCAGCGAGAGTGTTGTGAAGGTGCGGCGGTTGATCATGGTCATAAGCTCCTCCTGGGAGAGTGCAACGTTGCAGATCAGCGTCTGAAGACAGGCAGATATCCCTTCACCCGGGTCTGCAGGCGATACACGTGCGTGCGGGCTGTAATGTACAGAGTAGTGCCGTCCTTGCCGCCCCAGGCCAGGTTGGCAGCAACCTCCGGCAGCAGAATCCGGCCCAGCACCTTGCCCTCCGGCGTCACGATGCGTATGCCTCCCGGAGCCGTCGTCCATATGTCGCCGCGACTATCGATCTTCATCCCATCCGGTACGCCAGGTCCATCCTTGCTGGAGAAGTCAATCAAGTCATGCGGCGCGCCGACGGTTCCATCCGCATGCAGCGGATAGGCAATCACCCGCATGGCGGGCCCGGAGTTATTTACATAGAGCGTCTTGTCATCGGGCGAGAGGGCGATGCCGTTGGGAAGCGTCAGGTTCCGGATGATCGGCGTCAGCGCGCCATTCCTGACGTAAAAAACGCCGTCAAACTTCAGCTCCTTTGCCGGGTCATGATCGCCGCCCTTCAAGCCATACGGCGGATCGGTAAAAAAGAACGAACCATCGGGCAGAAACACCAGATCGTTGGGACTGTTCAGCCGCTTGCCATGGTAGCTATCCAGGAACGGAGCCACGCGCAGAGCCTCCGCCGGGCCCTCCAGTCGCACCACCGCTCGGCCATACTGTTCGCACATCACCACGGAGCCGTCCTTGGCGGTTGCCATGGCGTTGGGTCCGGTCTTCTGGCCGTCCGGCAACGCATATCTCCCGTGGCGAAAGTCCACCAGCACCGTATCCTCGCCGGAGGCGGTCAGGGCATGCACCCGGTCTCCCTCCTCGTCAGAGAACCACAGCCGTCCGCCCCGCCACATCGGCCCCTCGGTAAAGACATAACCTCCATGCACCATCTCCGGCTCTGCGCCCGGGGCAATCAACTCGTCCAGCGCCGGCGACAGGCGCATCACTTTTATGGAGTCTCCACTGACCGCCGGCTTGCGCGCCGCAGGCGAATAGCTTGCATCCTGCGCGGCGGATTTGATTTGATTCAGCAGCGAAACCAGGATCACAATCGCGAAAGCGCGAATCAACGGACGCATAACACTCCTTCACCACAAGCAGAGAACACCATCCCGAGGAAGACCGAGGCATTGTTAATGTAGGGCCGGGGGGTGACGAATGGCAATTTAAAACGGTTTTACCCGTGCGTCTTCCGCGCGCCAGAGACCTGCAGAACGCAGTAAGATGGCTGGCGCAGGCGGAATCCTTTTTTTGAAGCGAATCCGTGGCCGGCAGCGAAAGATATTCCTCTATGCGAAGAACGTTCCTCCTCCCGGTCTTTTTCATCACCTATGCTCTCGCCTATGTCGATCGCGCGAACTATGGCTTTGGAGCTGCCGCGGGCATGGCCCGTACCTTGCACCTTACGGAGAGCCGCTCGGCGTTGCTGGCCGCCCTGTTTTTTCTGGGCTACTCCGCCTTTCAGGTGCCCGGAATGTTGTTCGCGCGCAGATGGAGCGCCACGCGGCTCGCCTTTCTCGCACTTCTGCTTTGGGGCGTGCTGGCCTCGCTGACGGGAGTCATTCGCAACTTTGCCTGGCTCGCGCTGGATCGCCTCCTGCTGGGCGTCGCGGAGAGCATCATCTTTCCCGCCATGCTGCTTCTGCTGACGCACTGGTTTGTGCGTGCGGAGCGTTCCAGGGCCAACACCGCACTGATTCTTGGCAATCCTGTCACCGTCTTGTGGATGTCCGCCATCACCGGCTATCTGATCGAATCCGTCGGATGGCAACGCATGTTTCTCATCGAGGGACTGCCCGCCGTGCTCTGGGCGTTCCTCTGGATCGCCGTCATGCGCGACCATCCCTCCCAGGCTCCATGGATGGACCCGGAGCAGGCCGCGCGTCTGGAACTGGAGATCTGCGCCCAGCAGCCCGATCTCGCCTCGCCGGACGGCGAGCGCACTGCGCTCAAATCCATCCTGTTGCGGTGCGATGTACTGCAACTCTGCCTGCAATACTTCTGCTGGAGCCTCGGCGTCTATGGCTTTGTCCTGTGGCTGCCCACCATGGTGCGCCGTGGAGCTGATCTCTCCATGGGCCGAACGGGCTTGCTCTCGGCCGCGCCCTATCTTCTGGCCCTGCCGTTGATGATCCTCGCCGGACGCATCTCGGATCGCACGCTCCGCCGTCAGCAGGTGGTCTGGCCCTTTCTGTTGTTGGCGGGCATCGCGATGCTTGGGTCCTTCTTCTTTGCCGGGAACAGTTTCCCGCTGGCCTTTGTCTGTCTGGTGCTAGCCGGCGGCTGCATGTTTGCGCCCTATGGCCCTTTCTTCGCCATTCTGCCGGAACGCGTACCGCAAACGGTCCTCGGCGAAGCCTTCGCCCTGGTCAACAGCTTCGGTGCGCTCGGCGGATTTGCTGGTAGCTATCTGGTGGGCTTGCTCCATGCCGTCACCGGCAGGCAGACGGCGGGATACCTGTTGATGTCGCTCGCCCTGCTGCTCTCGGCACTGCTGGTCTTTCGGCTGCCGCGTGTCTCCGCTTCCTCTTCTGTCAGAGAATTGAATCATGCCTGAGCGCAAACTCCTCTCCGCATCCGAGGTGCTTGAGTCGGATCCTTCTCTCTTTGCATCCGTCTCCACGCATGCGCGTGGCCCGGAAGGCACGCTGCCGATCTCCGCGGAGATGCTCCTCAGCGAGCCCTCCGGCCATCTCTTCGGACTCTCTCAGAACGCCGGCATGGGCTGGGAGCCACAGCGTCTGTGCGATCCTGAGTTCCTCATCCTCAGCACCCACGGCGGCCTGCGCGCCCCGGATGGAACGCCGATTGCCCTCGGCTTCCACACCGGCCACTGGGAGGTGGGTCTCCTGGTGGCCGAGGCTGCGCGCGAACTCCGCCGCTGCCATGCGACTCCTTTTGCAGGAGCCTGCACCGATCCCTGCGATGGCCGCACCCAGGGCACCGAAGGCATGCTGGATTCGCTTCCCTATCGCAATGATGCCGCCATGGTCCTGGGGCGGCTGATGCGCTCGCTGCCCACACGCCAGGGCGTACTCGGCATCGCCACCTGCGATAAAGGACTTCCCGCCATGCTGATGGCGCTGGCTGGCTCGGGGATCTATCCCAGCGTGCTGGTTCCGGGCGGCGTCACCTTGCTGCCGGACACTACCGCAGACCGCCCCGCCGAGGATGCCGGCAAAGTGCAGACCATCGGCGCGCGCTTCGCCCGGGGCGAGATCACCCAGGCCTATGCGGCCGAGGTGGGTTGCCGGGCCTGCGCCAGTCCGGGCGGAGGCTGCCAGTTTCTCGGCACCGCCGCCACCTCGCAGGTGATTGCGGAGGCGCTTGGCCTCGCGCTGCCCCACTCCGCCCTTGCGCCCTCCGGCCACCCGGTATGGCTGGAAGCTGCGGCCCGCTCTGCGCGCGCCCTGCTGCGCATGGCGCAACTCGAGCTCGGTACGCAGCAGATTCTCACCGATGCCGCCATCCGCAACGCCATGGTGCTGCATGCGGCCTTTGGCGGATCCACCAACCTGCTGCTCCATCTGCCCGCCATCGCTCATGCGGCGGGATTGCGACGCCCCGCGGTGGAGGACTGGAAGATCGTCAACCGCGAGGTTCCTCGCCTGGTGGATGCTCTGCCCAATGGTCCGCATGGCTATGGGACGGTGCAGGTATTTCTTGCCGGAGGAGTGCCGGAAGTCATGCTGCACCTCCGCCGCGCCGGCCTGCTCGATACGAGCGTGCTGACGGTGAGCGGAGGGACGCTCGAGGATAACCTCAACTGGTGGGAGGCCAGCTCGCGCCGGCGGGCGATGAAGACGCGCCTGCAGGCCCTGGATGGCGTGGATGCGGACGATGTCATCTTTTCCCCGGATCAGTCGCGCTCGCGCGGCATCGGACGGACGCTGTGCTTTCCAGTGGGAAATCTTGCACCGGAGGGCAGCGTCATCAAGAACACGGCCATTGATCCGTCTCTACTCGACGCAAGCGGCAACTACTGCCACGCGGGCCCGGCGCGCGTCTTTGTCACCGAAGCTGCTGCGATGGAGGCGATCAAGGCCGGACGCATTGGGCATGGCGATGTGCTGGTCCTCATCTGCGGAGGGCCCATCGGCGCGGGCATGCCGGAGACCTACCAGGTCACCTCAGCGCTCAAAAGCCTGCCCTTTTGCAAGCACGTCGCGGTGCTCACCGATGCTCGCTTCAGCGGCGTCTCCACCGGCGCCTGTCTCGGGCACATCTCGCCCGAGGCCCTGGCGAGCGGGCCGATTGGGCGGGTACGCGACGGCGACTGGATCGAGATTCGCATCAACAGTGAAACCCTGGAGGGCAGCGTGCATCTGATGGGCGAAGATGGGCCCCAAGGGCCGGAGCGTTTTGAGCCCGAGGAGGGAGCGCGGCGGCTGGCCGCGCGCGTGCCTCGGGCCGACCTGACCTCCCATCCCTCGCTGCCTGCGCACACGCGTCTCTGGGCGGCGCTGGTGCAGGCCTCAGGCGGCGTATGGGGCGGCTGCGTCTACGATACCGACGCAATCGTGGCCCGGCTGGCAGCTCCGGCAAAACCAAAATAACGCAAAGGGAAGGGCTGGATGAAGATCTACAACACAACCAAGGGAATCTTTGCTGAAGACCAAGAGGGTAGCTGGAACCGGCTGGATCTGGCTGGCTGGGATGATATGGTTTCAAGCCCCAATCTGGCGGCCCGGGTGCGCGCCGCTGCGGGTCCGGCGCTGGCGCCGGGCAATGGACCGGGTCCGGGCGATTGGCTGCCGCCCATTGGCAGCCAGGAGGTCTGGGCCGCAGGCGTAACCTACTTCCGCAGCCGCAGCGCACGCATGGAAGAGTCGAAGAATGCGGGCGGAGGCAGCTTCTATGACCGCGTCTACTCCGCCGAGCGGCCGGAGCTGTTCTTCAAGGCCACGCCGCACCGTGTCGTCGGTCCGGGATCGGCGGTGCGTATTCGCAGCGATGCGCACTGGTCGGTGCCGGAGCCGGAGTTGACGCTGCTGCTGAATCCGCGCGGCGAGATTGCGGGATACACCATCGGCAACGACATGAGCTCGCGGGACATCGAGGGAGAAAACCCACTCTACCTGCCACAGGCCAAGGTCTATGATGGCTCCTGCGCGCTCGGTCCCTGCCTGCTGGTGGCCGAGAAGCCGCTGCCGCGTTCCACGGGCATCTCCCTGTCGATTGCGCGAGAGGGCACAGTGGTCTTTGCCGGGCAGACCACGCTGGAGATGCTCAAACGCGAGCCGCGCGAGCTGGCCGGCTATCTCTTCCGCGAGGCCAGCTTCCCTTCCGGCGCCTATCTGATGACCGGTACGGGCATTGTGCCGGAGGACAGCTTCACCCTCGCGCACGGCGACCGCATCGAGATCTCCATCGACGGCATTGGGGTGCTGAGCAACGTTGTCGCATAAGGAATCTCCCGACAAGGTCGCCCGATCGATTGAAGTAAAGAGATCGCCGTGTGCCCCAAATCTCACCTCTGGGAGATGTGGGTTCGCAGGTTGCCGAACCGGCGCCCATGCAGCCTGACTTTACCTCAGGATCAGTTGTCGAAGGCCTCTCGGCACTCCACCTCAAGGCAACCCCACCGGGGTTTTACCCCTCCAATTACCCGCATCACTCTGCGAGGTGAAATGCCGTCTCTCTCTCCCCGAGTCCCACTTCCCGGCAGCCAACGCGGCGCGCACCCCAGCGCAACCGATGCCGGACCCGCCGCACCCAACCAGATCCTCAGCGTCTCCCTTCTGGTCCGCCGCAGAACACCACTCTCCCTCGACGAACTACCCGAGGGCCGCGTCACGCGCGAGGAGTTCAACCGCAGATTCGCCGCCGACCCCGCCAGCTTCGCCACCCTGCGCCGCTTCGCCCATGAATTTGGCCTTACCGTGGACGAAGCCTCCTCCAGCCTGCCGCGCCGCACCCTGGTGCTCCGCGGGCCGGTGCGCAACCTCGAACAGGCCTTCGGAGTCCAGTTGCACAACTTCCAGGTCGAGGAGAGCCGCTTCTGCACCTTTACCGGAGAGATCTCACTACCTCAGGAGCACGCCGAGTTGGTCGAAGCCGTGCTCGGCTTGGACACACGCCCCCTGGCCCGGCCTCACATCCGAATCCTCAGCCCGCCCGAAAGGCTCCAGGCGCAACAGGCCGGAGCCAGCTACAACCCTCCCCAGGTCGCCGCGCTCTATAACTTTCCTGCCAGCGTCACCGGCGCGGGCCAGACCATCGGCATCATCGAACTTGGTGGCGGCTACAACCCCAGCGACCTCAGCACCTACTTCTCCAGCCTCGGCCTGGCCACGCCCACCGTCACCTCGATCTCCGTGGACGGCGGAGCCAACGCCCCCACCACCGCCAACAGCGCAGATGCCGAAGTCGCGCTGGACATCGAGGTAGCCGGCTCCATCGCCAACGGCGCAGCCATCGCCGTCTACTTCACACCCAACACCGACCAGGGGTTCATCGACGCCATCACCACCGCCATCCACGACACCACCCACAATCCATCTATCCTCTCCGTCAGTTGGGGAGCGCCAGAGGCAAGCTGGACCTCCTCCTCGCTCTCCGCGCTCAACGACGCATGCAAATCCGCCGCCGCTCTCGGCATCACCATCACCGTCGCCGCCGGCGACCAGGGATCCGGCGACGGCCTCAGCGGCAACAACGTTGACTTTCCCGCCTCCAGCCCCTACGTCACCGGCTGCGGGGGAACCCAACTCACCAGCAGCGGATCCACCATCATCAGCGAGGTCGTCTGGAACGATGGCAGTCAGGGCGGAGCCACCGGCGGCGGCGTCAGCAACGTCTTTCCCCTGCCCTCCTGGCAGGCCAGCGCCAACGTTCCCGCACCCACCACCGCCTCCGGCGGCCGCGGCGTCCCAGACGTCGCTGGCGACGCCTCACCAACAACCGGCTACAACATCCTCGTCGACGGCCAGCAGGAGGTCGTCGGCGGCACCAGCGCCGTCGCGCCTCTATGGGCCGCACTCGTCGCCCTCATCAACCAGGGCCGCGGCACCTCCGCCGGCTTCCTCAACCCCACGCTCTACGCCAATCCCGGCGCCTTCCACCCCATCACCTCCGGCAACAATGGCGCCTTCTCCGCCGGCCCCGGATGGAACGCCTGCACCGGCCTCGGCTCACCGATAGGACTAGCGGTCGCGAAGGCGCTGGGCGATTCCTCTTCAACCGCCTGAAGATCAGCTCAACCCCGCAGCGACGCCTCCCGGCTACCGGACCTCGCGCCCACGGCGAAGTAGCAACTCGCGCAGACTCGGGCAGCGACTGCCTCTCATCCGGCAGCGGCGGGCTTGGGCAGGTAGGTTCTGCTCACGTTGACGTAGCCCTCGCGCGCCACAATCTTTCCCCGCTCGCGATACATCGCCTCGTCCTGCGGCTGCACGGTTGCCAGGCCATCCACATAACGGTTGTACATGCAGAACGCGGCAGCGATTAGAACCGTATCGTGAATCTCAAGATCCGTCGCACCCAGGCTGCGCGCTCGCTCCACATCGGCAGCGGTCACCTTCTTGCCGCTCTGCTGCACCTTGGCCGCAATCACCAGCAGCGCCTTCAGCTTCTCGGAGATATGTGCGTGCTGGAAGTCCGCCTTCACCCGGCTCACCAACGCTTCATCCCCTTCCAGGTGTGCCGCCGCAATCGCCCCATGAATGCTCTGGCAATAGTGGCAATCATTCAGGTAAGAGGTGTAGGTTGCGATCAGCTCGCGCTCTCCGGAGCTAAGCGTATGAGCATCACAGAGCAAAACCTGAACAATCTCGTTCAGAGGCTTTGCCGTCTCGGGGCGAAACGCCATGGCGCTGCGAATACCATAGAGTCCATCAGGCAGGGTGATGTGTGGCATCTTCGTCAGTCCTTTGCAGTTTGGTTGGGAACCAGAGCGCCTTTGCAAGGGCTCCGTGTTCACGTCGAAGTCTAGCCTCACCTTGACGGAACTGCCATCCACCAAATGGAGGAGGCCCGACCAACCGACGTCTGGCCCCGCAGCGAAGGAAGCTATCGAAGACGCGGACCACCTCGACGTCAAAAGAACAGAGCACTTTAGCGATACCATGGACTGCGAAGCCGACTGCTCGGCTGCGCGCTCGCGTATCGACAAAGCGATCCATGGTTGGCTACCATAGCCGACATCCGGGCTCAATCGTCCCGAGGCTCCATCGTCCTCGTGCTCAATGCGAGAGTTCCGCGGTCCGGATGGAACTGCTAGGCCGCCAGGACAAACCTCAAACGCAAACGAAGAGGCAAACATCCCATGCAACTTCAGTTAAAGTTCCCTTTCGCCAAGGCCCCATGTTTCAAAGGAATCCTCCTCTTGCTCGCAATCGCCCAGGGCAGCATCGCTTCCGCGTATGCGTCCACGCGCAGACCCTGCGATATCTTCGCCCCCCAGACCCCCTGCGTGGCGGCCTACAGCACCACCCGCGCTCTTTATCGCAACTACACCGGCCCGCTGTACCAGGTCATGCGTCAGTCCGATAAAGCTTCCATCAACATCGGCCTTCTCCGCGACGGTTACGCCGACGCCTCCCGGCAGGATACATTCTGCGCCCACACCTCCTGCGCCATCCTCAAGATCTACGATCAGTCTCCCGGACATAACGACCTGATCCCTGCCCCTCCCGGCGGAGCAGCCCATGGTCCCGGACCCAACGGGTACGACCTCCCTGCTGCGGCCAACGCGCTTCCGCTCTCCATACACGGACATAAGGTCTTCGGCATCGCCATCTCTCCCGGAGAGGGCTACCGCGACGACGCCCCTGTCGGCACAGCGATCAACGGCCAGCCTGAAGGCGTCTACATGGTCACCTCCGCCCTCCATCTGAACTCGAAGTGTTGTTTTGATCTGGGGAACGCCGAGATCAACAACCTCGACAACGATGCCGGACACATGGACGCCATCAACATCATGTGCAAGGGTGACCCATGTCAGCCCAATGCCGGGCTTGATATGGAGAATGGCATCTACGGCCATCTGCTGGTGCCTGCCGATACCAGCTTTGTCACTGACATGGGCGCCAACGACGGCCAGCACTCCTACGCCATCTACCAGGGCAACGCCCAGTCCGGAAAACTGACGAGCACCGGCGCCATCCCTCTTCCCAAAGGCTACCAGCCCATGCTGCAGGAAGGAGCGATCATCCTCGGCACCGGCGGCGACAACAGCAACTGGGCCTCAGGTTACTTCTTTGAGGGTGTGATGACCACAGGCATGCCAAACGCCGACGCCATGCAGTCCGTGCAACGCAACATCGTAGACGCCCGCTACGCCGGTCAACTCAAGCCATAGAGCCACAGACCCGCACTCCTCCGAAACCCGATGCAGTCGCAGCAAACGCTGCGACTGCATCGGAGCCATGGAAGCCTCGCTGCCTGCCGGGGCCCTACAAGCCCTCTGAGCTTATTCCTTATCCAGCCTGCGAATGCTCCGCCATGGGGAGGCTACTCCTTGTGGCGGTCTTTTTCTGAGAACCGCAGGGTAGATCATGCTACTCAGCCTCTCTTTATAAGCAACAACCCCAAGGGTTGTTCAGGAGAGCTTGATGGCAGCACCGCAGTTCGCCTTTCCGTCCGAGACCTTACGATCCCTGATCCTGGCTTGTACGGTTGCATGGATGGCTGGGCCTCACATAGTCGCTCAATCCGCTCCGCCAACGATCACGCGCCAGATGTTCACCCCTGAGACGGACATCTCCCTTGGCATATCGGGTCAGCTAACACCTACGCGCACCTCCTTGCAGTATGCTGAATCTCTCTCCGGCCCCACGGTGTCCCAAACGACACAGGGCACATCTCCATCGGCGGGCGTCCTCGGCGTGATCCATCAGGCCATCTACTCATGGCTTGGCTACAACATCAACCTTGGCTACAGCCGGTTTCCGGAGAGGTACTCGCGAGGGGAGGCCTCCAGACCCACGTCTCCCACCGAATATCCGCCCTCCAGCTTCTCCCAGGGCTCAATCCGGACGAACATGTATGAACTGACCATGGCCTATTCCATTCAGGGGCCGCGAACAGAGCGATGGAGTACCTCCGCGCAAGTCGGAGCCGGTGGCCTCTTCTTCCTCCCGATCCATAACCCCTCTCCTTTCGCCGTGCAATGTCGTCCGGCAATGGTCTTCGGAACCGGGTTCACCTACATGCTCTCGTCGCATCTCAGCCTCCGGGCGGAGTACCGCGGCCTCTTCTACAAGAACCCCACCTTTCACAACTCAAACACGTCTGTACCCATCTCAGACTTCTTTGTCGTCACCAATGAGCCTACCGTCAGCGTCGTCTACATCTTCGGCCACAAGAGCACGAGATGACCCGGCAGATTCAACGGCTGTCACCCGCAATCGAGGACGCAAACGCATGGCTTTGAAACAAGGGAACGTCGATCTGTCGCATACTTCCCATCCAACCACCCTCTTTCTCATTCGCGGCGCCAAGCCACAGGCGGACATGCATCAGGAAGATCTGAGCCGTTGGTCCCGTTCCTCCTTCAAACGCCTCTTTGACTGCATTTGCATCCTCTGCTCTCTCCCGGTCACGCTCCCCGTACTCATCGCCACCGCCATCGCGGTCAGGCTCGCCTCTTCGGGCCCTGTCCTCTTTCAGCAGATACGCGTCGGGCGCGGTGGAAGGCATTTTACGATCTTCAAGTTCCGCACCATGCCCGTCTCGTCAGGCTCGGATCCTCGCCCTGACGTGACAACCGTCGCCAATCAGCGATTCACGCCGATCGGGCGCTTTCTGCGGCGCTCGAAACTCGATGAACTGCCCCAACTCTTCAACATCCTGCGCGGAGATATGAGTCTGGTTGGGCCACGTCCAAAGCTCCCCAGCCACCAGATGGACCCACTTTCCTGCCGCCCTGGCCTCACGGGACGAGCGACTCTCGCATTCTCCAAAGAAGAAGAAGCTCTTAGTTCTTTACCACACGCAACCTTGGACGCCTTTTATCGGAGCGTCGTTCTTCCGGTAAAGCAGACTTTGGACGCTCACTACATGCGGCAAGCAACCTTCCGGTCTGATCTCTCACTCATCTTTCGAAGCCTTGCCGCCAAGGATACCGGCCGGGATATCATCACTCTGCTCTCGCCCGGGATAGTCGGTGCCCATCCGGACAAACCAAGCGATCCAACCACAGCCCTCACTTTAGAAGCGCAATCGCGCGTCGATCTGGATGGACCGTGGACCGCCGGGCTCATAGAGGGAACTGGTCGAGCCGAAACTCTGGTTCAGCATCAGGGCAGCCTGCCCGAATAGGAAGTCGGTGGTCACCGCATTCATGTAACCGAAGTCCGGATGATTGAACAGGTTGTAAGCCTCTCCACGCAGCTCAAGACCCAGCCTGCCTCGGATCGCGATCTCCTTGCGGAAGTCGATGTTGATTTGTTGCTCCCCAAAGCCACGCAGCTTGTTCCTGGGCGCATCTCCGGCCGAACCCGGCGCAGGCAGCACAAAAGCTGGATTCGCGGCGTTGGGGCCGCCATTGAACATTCGACCGCCAGGATACTTTGACCCATACAGGTAAAGTGGTCGTCCAGGGATCAGATCATCGCCGCTGTAGTAGCGGTTGCCCGTCGCAGGGTCCGAGTAGATCGTCCCCAGTGGCGTCACCGGGAATGCGGTTCGCAAGGATAACAGACCGTCTGCGCCCCACCCGCCAAGGACGCCCCTCCTCAACCAATTGCCAGAAAGCTTGCGCTCGGTCCACGAGACCGCTGCCTCCAGATTCTGCCGAACGTCGAACTCCGAATTGCTGCGGGTGAGCGGCCATGCGGGGTCCGTGGATCCGTAGTCCAGCGCGTGGGACCATGTCCAGTCCGCAAGCGCCTGTACTCCCGGGGAGATCGACCGCTGAAACTTCACCTGCAGCGCCTGGTAATTCGAGGTGATTCCGTTCGGGAAGGAGATGACCTCACCAAACTCCGGATTCCCGGCGCTTACATTCGTACGCCGTTCCAGCAACAACCTGCGTCCGGCCGCACCAACCCAGGAGGCGGTGAGCGCCTGATCTTTTCCAAAGGCCTTCTCCACCGAACCATTCCACTGCAACACAAACGGTAGCTGCAGGTGCTGTGGGAAGTCGAAGACCGGACTAGCGGTATACGGCGCGGCCGGAGCCGCAGAGAAATCGAGCTGAGCGGTTGTCACCGGCACGGGGACGTTCTCCAGATGCGAGGTCGCCGAAAAGCCCAGCGCGCTGAAAGCGCCCATCGCCGCGCGGTTATCCGTTTCGAAGAAGACCCCGCCGCCAGCCCGTAGCACCAACTCCCGGCCAGGATGCCTGTCCGCGCTCCAGGCAACCCCGAACCGAGGAGCAAAGTTGAGCCAGTTCGTCTTCCACAGCGGAGAGCCGCGCGGAGCAAGCTGCAGCGAAGCAGGAGAAGCCACGTCCCCACGCAGCGCGTAAGCATCGTTCCCTTCCCGTCCGTGCGGCGGCGGGTTCACCTCCCAACGCACTCCCGGCGATAGCGTCACCTCTCGCGAAACGTGCCATTCATCCTCTACAAACCCGGCAAACTCGTTGAAGACCGGTGTCGCCTTTTCGGCCTTCGTGATCGAGATGTCAGAGGCCAGATTCTGCAGAATCGACGGCTCATTGAAGTAATCCGCCTCAATCGTCAGCGAAGGAGGGTCTACAGTAGAGAGCAGATGCCGCACATCCAACCCAAACTGCAGCAGATGATGCTCCCGCTGATACGCGATCGTGTCCCTCAGATTCCACTCGTCGAGCGACCCGGATGCCTCATCCGTATTGACCTCAGAGCTGCCGGCTCCGGCGATTTGAAGAAAGAAATCGCTGCTCTCAGAGCTTGAACCCGACGGCGCCCCCAGCAACACATTCAAGGGAAACTTCTCGAAACCGTCGTAGATCAAATAGCCGATCGTCTGCGTCTGCAACAAGGAGTGAGTCGTTGCGTACCCGGCTCGCAGATCGTTGGCGATCGCCGAAGAGATCTGGGCCGTCCAGCCCGCGGTCAATGTCTGTGTATGGACGGAGTTGAGAGTCAGAGAGGCCAAGGATGCCGATTGGCTGTTGCTGGGTGTATTGCTGTACCGGATAAAAGCGGATGACCCGCGAGTGAACGTATGGTCGAGCCGGACGGCAACCGCATCCACACTGTCCGGATAAGGTGTTGGATTCTCACCCGCCGCACTGAGTCCCAAGTGGGGAACCGCCAACCTGAGGCTCGTCGTATTGTAGGCAAGTAGCGGAAGAATCGGTTCAAGCGCAGGTGGCGCCTCGGTGAACATCTCGCTTGAGGGCACAAACTGCACAAATAGACCCGTTGGCTGCTCAACCTGAAGCCCTTCATAGGAGAAAAAAAGAAACGTTCGGCTCAATCCATGGTCGATTCCAGGCAAGCTCAACGGAAACCCTAACGTACCGCCAAAATCATTCTGGTGGAACGGCATCGCGAAATATTGATAACGAAGGAACCCTGGATAGTACCGTATAAACCAGTCAGCGGCGTCGGCCTCAAAGTTCCTGAAATAATCGAAGAATGCGCCATGGAACGCACTCGTTCCCGCCCGGGTGAGCAGACTGAACTGCCCACCCGGGCCGCCGCCGTACTCCGCAGAGTACGACGAGCTGAGAACCCGGAACTCCTGCAGGGCGTCAACCGATGCAAGGCTCTGGGTCGTGCCGATAGCCGTTGTACCCGGCAGGTCGCCGGCGCTCGCAACCTTCTCATGCCCAGCCAGCGAACCGATGCCGATATCGGCAGACACGCCATCCACAGAGTAAGAGTTCGCCTCCGGCCGTTCGCCGTCCACGCTGAAATCTCCGTGACTCGCTCCCATCCCGGTAAAGTTCTGTGGCGTCTGCGTCAAGACCCCCGGCGTCATCGAGATAAGATCCTGAAAGCTGCGTCCGTCCAACGGGATGTTGGCCACAAACGTCCTGTCGACGATCGTGCTCATCGTGCCATCGACGGTGTTCAGCGCGAGCCCGGAACCATTCACCGTCACCGTCTGAAGGATGGAGCCGACCTGCATACGGATCAGAAGGTCTTTTGTCTCTCCAACATTCAGCGTCAAACCGGCGATCTGCAGCGTCCTGAAACCACTCCGCGCAATCTGCAGCACATACGTTCCCGGAAAGACGCCGGGGAGAAGAAAACCACCATAGCGGCTGGTCTCGCAATCATTCTCCGCTCCCGTCTGCGTATTGATCAGCTTCACCAGCGCGCTGCGAATCCGCGCTCCCGTCCCATCCTCCACCACCCCAGTTACATTCGCCGTACTCACCTGAGCCTGCACAGACCCGGCCAGCCATAGCATGGCCGATGCCAGCAGCCTCATCAGGACACGCTGACCAGCCCGAATCACCGGCAACTTACCCTCAGTGGATCGGTGCGGGTGACGAACGATCTTCAGCACGAATCCTGCCTCCACTGGCCCCCTCTCCCCCATCCTTCAGGTGCTCGGCAAAGCGCTCCATGCTGGCTGCCTCCGTCAGCGGAATCGAATCCGCCGAAGACTCCAGCACAGCCCTCGCGCCTTCTTCCGGGACCGCATTCATGTCTGACGCAAACGCTGCGTCGATCCGTCGATTGAGCCTCTGCGTCTTGTTGAGCAGAGCCTGAGATGCCTGCGCGAACTCCGCCGGGCTGCTAATCCCGTCCGGCGCCGCCGAGGTCCCAGGCGCACACCGGATGCCGATGAGGTTCATCTCGCCCGCTAGCGCGCGCAACTCCCCCTCCAGCGCCGTCGCGTGACCCTCAACCATCTCTGCCCACTCACGGCGGGAGGCGCCATCCACCCGGTACAACTCCGCTGCAGTAAACTCATTGCCCAGACGGTCCAGAGCATAGGCGTGCTGCAGAGCGGCCTGTGCGTGGGTCAGCCCTTCACCTTCAAACTTGGCGACCGCCGCATCCACCGCCAGATCGGGACGTGGGTGCTCTTCAAAGTACGCACGGAGCACGGGCTCCGCCAGCGGCGGTCGCGCCACCAGCTCATACACCGTGGCGGACCGGGCATCTTTCTCCACATCTTTCTGCGTCAGCGCGCCCACCTCCGCCGGACTGTCAAGGTGAACTTCGAGCGCGCGTTGGTCGGGTAGCGATCGAAGTGAGGCCAGCAAATCATCCTTACGCTCTCCTCCAGAGAGAGATCCTGTCACGCGGATTCGCCCGCCAGGCACTCGTTCCACCTGAATCGGCTCACCGGTATCCATAGCCAACTCATGCAGTTCGTAGAGGACCCCGATATCGAGCGCAGCCAGCCGCACGTCTTCCGCGGTGGAGAACCCGCCGCCGGCAGGGGCAATCGAAGAACGCGCGATGGGCTCTTCTTCCGATCTCAAAACACCCGGGTCGAAGACCTCCTCTGGAACCGAAGACGCAGGCTCCTCCTCCAATCGGGTCTGCATCAACCGAACCTCCCGAACGGTAGAGCCCGTGCGCATCCGCAGCAACTCTCCAACCGGCATCCAGCTCCGATTCAGGATCAGTGTGACGTACACCAGCGGCTGCTCCCTCCCTTCCTCTACGCCGCCAACCAGCCGATAGCCCTCGCGATCAGCCGTCACGCGAATCCGCTGATTCACAATCTCGCGAAACGCGCTCGGCGACAGGCCCTGCTTCCAACCAGGATCAGAGGCCAGTAGACGATCTTCGCTCGGGGCACCCGGACGGATGGTCGCGGCATACGACCCGGCAACATTACCCTTCCACTCCGCCGCCACCAGCCGATGATGGCTGTCATACAGTCGCCGCATGGATCGGCCAGTCACACCATCCCTCCACAGATCGACTGAACCCTCAGCCACCGGCTGCCCTCCAGCTCCAACCTCCTCCAGGGAGATCTCCTGATGCTCTGCATGACCCGCAAGCATCCCCGCCTCAGCCCTCATCGAACGTTCCAGAATCGTCTGCGCATCCGGCGGACGATGCGTAGAGCGCCACAACAGATAGCCAACGCAGCAAAGCGCCGGCAGCGCCAATCCCCACCCGAACGCCGGCCACAGATGTAGCCTGCGCCGCCTGGAACCCTCCAGAACCTCTCGTCCTCGACGCACCTCGGACGCCAAGCTGTCCCCTGCCGGCAGCGTCTCCTGCCTCGCGCCGTTCGCCGTCGCCTCAAGCTCCTCAACCTCATCCCCCGCAGCATTTGGCGCAAACGCACGATCAAAGTAGGACAACTCGCAGTTCAGCCCCAGGCCATCGAAGACCAGTCTCAGCTCCAGCCGGCGATCGTCGCTGAGTTCAACGCGCTGCTGGAGCGTGTGCGGCCCCGCCGGAGGGCGGTCACGGATGGAGAGCATCGCCAGACGCACATTCTGCTCAGAGAACACCTCGACGAACTCCACGGAATCCTGTGAGCCTGCCCTTACCTCCAGGAGGCCAGACTCTCCGCGGACATCGTGAGAGCCCACAATCCTTCCATTCACCGCGATGGATAGCGTACCGGGCCGGTGTTCACTCAGGCGGCGGAGACGCCCTTGCAAAGCTCCGATCCGCCCGCGCCCAGCGCCGCTTCCTCTCTTCACAACCAGTGTGGGCGAAGGATCGATGCCGTCCAAGGCATCACGCTGGTGCAGGGTCGGTCGGCGCAGGTGGCGATCCACCAGTTCCAGACAACGTTCGCAGCTCACAATGTGGGCCAACAGCGAGCACGGAAGCGGAGCCGGGTTGGCCGCACCGTAGTGGCCGAGCAACTCCTCCTCTGCAAGGCACTCCCCTCGCCGCGAAGCCAGAATGGCGCATCGCAACTCCCGGAACAACTCCTCCGACGGGATCGCCGTCCGCATCCATGCAGGCCGTGGAGCCTCCCGCCGGTGGCCGATGCGAAGCTTCTCCGGCGCCTCCAGATGGATCCTCAACTCCGAGCGGGCAGCCTTCAACTTGTTGTAGATCGCCGCCAAAGGCAGGCACGCCAGCTCCGCAATCTCGCCATGAAAGTAGCCGTGAAAAAAATGCAGTATGAAATAGCTGAAACCCTTCGCCTGTTCCCTGCGCCAGATCGAGTAGGAACAGATGCGCCGCAGAACATTCTGGATCTCAAGCGAATCCAGCCGCTGACCCGCGTCCTGGGCAAAACGCAGGGAGTCGCAGTCCGCAACGCTCACAAAACGCACCGCCTCTCGCGATGCCCGTGCCAGCTTCGACACGTACAGGTGACGGAGACACGTATAGAGGTAACCTTCCAGGTTGGCTATCCGGCTGCAATCAGGCGGAGACAGCGTCAACTGCAGACAGAGATCGTGAACGATCTCCTCCGCCAGGACCTCATCGCCACGCGCCAGCACCCTGCCCCACATCTGGAGCTGGCCATAGCGGTCCTCCAGAAGCGTCTCGATCGGTTCGGAAGTCGCCGTGGCCGGCCATCTGGAGGTGCTCTTGTTCATTCACCCTCTAAGAGCAACCTTCCCCCACAAATCTACCCTCACCCTGTGGAAAATTACTCCATCTTCTTCCTCAAGGACGCCGGCACCAAAATCCCGGCCGGAATGGCACAACTTCGTCCCGTTCCAATCAGTTCGTCCGGATGCTGGCTCGATTCTACGCCGCGCTCGCCCCTCCCAAACCAGGGCGCCCCCGCGCCCTCTCAAACAACCAACCGAAGATCCCGCGCTCCGTATCTGCTGTGCGGCACAGCGCACTCACCCCACAACATCCTCGCCAGCCAGATCCAGCGGACCCTCCGCCCGGTCCTGCACCTCCCTGGATCCCGTATCCAGGGCCCTCGCCTCAGCGCTGGCGTAAGTCGGCAACATCAACATGCACAGCCCCGCAACCGCGGTCGACCCGGAAAAGATAGACACAATCACAGAATAGGATCCGGATACGTCATAAATGCGGCCCATCACCAGCGGCGCAATGGCTCCCGCCGTCGCATAGCCCGTGTAGAGCAGGCCAAACAGTGTGGAGAAGGAACGCATCCCAAAGTAGCGCTTCAGGATATACGGCATCAGATCGAACTCGCAGCCCATGCCCAGTCCAGCCAGCAAGGAAGCAACAATGGCCGCACGGAAGGAATGCGCATGGCCCAGCAGAAACAGTCCGGCCGCTGCCAACAACAGCGAGCCCGTCGCAAGGTACCAACCTTCAAGATAGTCCAGCACCCAACCCAGCAGCAGCCGCCCCGCCACGCTGGCGCCGGCCAGGAAGGAGACCACCAGCGCGGCGTCGGCTGCCGCCAGGCCGCGATCGGCCAGCATCGGCGCAAGATGCACCGTGATCCCGTTTTCGGCCAGTGACATCGCGCACACACCCAGAGCCAGAAGCCAGAAGCTGCGGCCTGCAAGCGCCTGTCTCCAACCCATGCCTGGCACAACATCCTGCTTCCCTGCCTGCGATGCAAAGAAGGTTCGAGGTGAAGGCGCAAAGAGGAAGGTGAGCGGCGCACCCAGAAAGAGTGGCAGCGCCGCCAGCAGAAGCGTCGTACTCCTCCACCCATATGTCGTGATGCAGTGCTGCACCAGGGGTGGCAGGAACAGAGACCCCAACCCCGACCCGGCTACCACAACAGAGAGCGCCGTACCCAGGCGCTGCTGAAACCAACTGGCTACGATGCGAGCATAGCCAAGCTGATACGTCCCAGTGCCCGTCAGACCCAAGAGGACTGCCGTGACATAAAGACGTTCGGTGGAGGGAGTCAGCCAGGCCAACGACGCAAACACCACCCCAAAGCTCGCCATCATGAAGGCAATCACCCTCCTTGGCTCGAACCGATCCAGCACCCTGCCCATGAAGGGCGAGCAGATGGCCACCGTAATCGCAGCAGTACTGAATGCCTGCGCAATCTGTTCCCTGCTCCACCCGAACTCAAGCTGCCATGGCCTCACAAACAGGGTAAAGATCGTGAAGAAGATCGTGGCGATCCCGGTCAAGACGCCAATCTGGCAGATCACCACCACACGCCAACCCGGATAGCGCAGACTCTCCTCCGGGCAACTTTGCTCAACGGCCGAAGAGTTCAATGGGCGTCCCTCCCTTCTCACCGATCCTCATCGGGAGGGGTTCCTGTATCCGTGCTCAGCCAGGCGCTTGCCCATCTGCGCATACATCGATGGATCCTGTGGCTGCCACGTACCCAGGCCATCCACATAGCGGTTGTACATGCAAAACGCCGCTGCGATCAGCACCGTGTCGTGAATCTCCAGGTCCGTCGCTCCCAGGCCGCGCGCCTGAGCGACATCCTCCTCGCTCACATTCTTTCCCCCGCTCTGCACCTTGCCCGCAATCTTCAGCAACGCCCTCAGCTTCGCCGAGACCGGTGCCGTCTCCAGATCTTCCTTCACCCTCTGCACCGCCTCTTCCCCTCCCAGGTGCGCAGCCGCGGCGGCTCCGTGGCTGGTCTGGCAGAAATAGCAGTCGTTGCGCGCGGAAACATAGGTCGCAATCAGCTCCCTCTCTCCCGGCGTAAGCGTCCCTGGCTCATGGAGCAGAATATGCGCCAACTCGCGCATCGGCTTGGCTGTTTCAGGCCGAAATGCAAATCCAGCGCTGATCCCCGGCAATCCTTCTGGTAAAGCAATATGTGCCATCTCTTCTCCTTGTTATATTGCGGCTCGCTGTTCTGCGACTCTGCCTGCTGCAACTCAGCATGCTGCGGCTCAACGGGTTGAGGCCGCTGCCTGCCCGTAACCTTTGCCAGCGCTCACGTACCCCTCGCGTGCAACCTGCTTGCCGCGCTCCCTGTAACTGGCTTCATCGCGCGGGTATGTCGTTGCCAGGCCATCGACATAACGGTTGTACATGCAGAAGGCAGCCGCAATCAGCACCGTATCGTGAATCTCCACGTCCGTAGCCCCGTACTCGCGCGCCAGGCCAACGTCTTCGGCGGTCACGTTCTTTCCGCCTCTCTGCACCTTTGCCGCAATCGCCAGCAGTGCCTTCAGCTTCTCTGAGATCTCTGCTTGGCGAAAGTCCTCCTTCACGCGTCTCACCACCTCCTCATCGCCATCCAGATGTGCAGCCGCAATCGCACCGTGGCTGGTCTGGCAGTAATAGCAATCATTCAGCGACGAGACATAGGTGGCAATCAGCTCGCGCTCTCCGGCGGGCAGAGAATGCGGTCCGTGCAGCAGCACCTCTGCCAGTTCACTCATTGGCCCGGCAATCTCGGGGCGGAAAGCCATTGCGCCGCGAATCCCCGGCAAACCCTCTGGAAGTGCGATATGAGGCATTGGAAGTCATCCTTTCAACCAGCAATGTATGCATCGGTCAAACACTCGATTCCCTGCGTAAGGCCCGGCTGCCGTTGGCTGCAGAGATTGCATCTCTGCCTGCCGCTCATCCCATACCGTCCCCCGCTCGGTCTAAAAGTAAAACTTCCCGGCAAGCTGAATGGCGCGCGCCGGCTGCGGATCGCCACTGGGGTTTACCGGCTGGTCCACGGAACTGATCGCCCCGAATGCCGGGGCCCCGGCGCCATAGTTGCCATTCGGATTGGCGAAGTTTGCGTGGTTGAATGCGTTGTACGCCTCCAGACGGAGTTGCACGTACCGGCTGGCCTCCGGTCCGCCAAGCGGGATATTTTTGTAAACCTCAACATTCGAGTAATTGAATCCCGGGCCATGAAAGAAATTCCGTTTCACGTTGCCGAACGTGCCAATAGGCTCCTGGGAGAACGTCGCCGGATTGAACCAGTAATTGCCCGGTCGCCGCGGATTCAGCGTCTTGATTCGGAAGGTCGATGTGTTGGGCACGTCCGGGCAATTCACGAAGCTGAACTCATCGCAATACAGCGAGTTGTACACTCCGCCATCGTAGATCGTCACCGGGAAACCGCTCTGAAGAGCGGTGATACCCGCGAAGTTCCACCCGCCTAGCAAGCCCCGCGCCAGCGGGCCAGCCCCCAGCCCATGCCACCACGGAAGAGCATAATCATACAAAGCCACCAGCCGGTGGCGAGCGTCATACGCCGAATCTCCATAACTCAAATGACGGAAGCCGGGCACGTAGTTCGTTCCATAGCCGTTGGCGACCGAATCCTCAAGGCTGGAAGCATCATCTAGCCCATGGCTGTACGTATAGGCAAGCGTGAAGTACAGTCCGTGCGTTGGCGCCTTCACCAGAGAGACTTGAAGCGCGTTGTAGTTCGAGGAGCCATTGGTAAACATGCCGCCGATCGACAGGTAATCGGGCAATCCGTTGGGAAACAGGCCTGGAACCTGCGAACCCGGTACCGTTGCAGGCTGAGTCTTGTCCCCCGGAAAGTAGAGCGACTGCACAGAGGCCAGTTGCACGCAGGTGAACGTGCTGCCCTCGAGTTGGATCGGCGCGCCTGTTCCCGTGCCGCTCAGGCAGGCGTCGTGTCCGGCCTGCGTAATCCTGTCGCCCTCTCCGGCGCGCATCAACCTCTGCCCCAGCGACCCCACATAGCCAACCGTCAGCACCATGTTGGCGGCCAGCGACCGCTGAACATTCAGGTTGAAGTTATACGTGTAAGGAACATCAAAGGCGGAGGTAAGATTGTCCATCTCCAGCGGATAGAGTGAGGCGAAGCTGACATTCTGGCCCGGTCCAGGAACTTGATACGGGAACGGATTCGCCGCATAGGATGCTCCCGGACGATCTGCAATGTCCGCAAACGGATTGGCAAAACTAGGACTACCACCCAGCCCCGCCGCGCCCACACTGTTCAGCGAAAAAGGAGGATCGTTCGAATTCTCCTGCGTACCCTCCGCCTGCGGCCGATTCCAATACACCCCGAACCCGCCACGAAGAACGAACGCGTGCTCGCCCGGCGGTCCGAAGACCGGGCCCAGCGCCTTGGCGGGAGACCAGGCAAAGCCCACTCGCGGAGACAGATGGTCCCAGTGCGTCACCGGCCCGCCATTCCGGTTACATCCCGGATCGCCGGGATACAGCAGACCCGGCGGCGCATTGGTGAACACCTTGGATTGAACATCGCTGGGCAGCCAGCAGGTAACACCCACACCGTCATATTGCAGATTCTCAAACGGAGTCTCGGTGTCATAGCCAAGGCCATATGCCAGCGTCAGCGTGTCGGAGACCATCCAGTGATCCTGCGCATACGCGTAGTATTGCGAGGCCCGCACGTCGACAAAGTAACCCGAGCCCTGATTGTAGGTAGCCGGAATGCCAAGTAGAAAATCCGCTGCCGGATCGCCCGTGCTGTACGTTCCAGAGCCTACAAAACTGAAGGCGCCACTGTTGTCGGAGTAAAACGGATTGCTGAAGACAAACCGTTCGATGTTGGCTCCAAACTTCAGGCTGTGGCTCCCTGCCACCTTGCTGAAGTTATCGAAGTAGGTATAGTTCTCATCCTTGCGCGGCTGCGGCCCATTCGTGCTGAAGCCCAGCGCAAAGTATCCGGTGACATTGATGAAAGGCAGCGTGCCGGCCGCCGCGTCCTGAGGAACAATATTGAACCCAAACGACGAAGGAGCCGCCAGCGTCGTCGGCGCCGGTTCCAGTTCGGCGTAGTTGAAACGGAAGTACCCCGCACGTAGTTCGTTCACCGTATTGCTGTTGATCAGCCGCGTCCACGATGCGTTGAAGATCTTGATGTGCGATGCATTGTCCGCCTGGAATCCCGGCAGGTTCGCCCCGGTCCCTGTCGACTCGGTTGATGGCAGCGGCAAGGTGTTCGTGCTTGGGCTTGAATCAAAGATCGTCGAGGCCCACAGTGCATCCTTGGAGGTCAACTGATCATCGATGCGGATAATCCCCTGATCGTCTCCCGCCGTATTCGGAGCATTGAAGTTGTAGTAGTTGATTCCGCCGCTCGTATAGTTCGACTTGGGGACATACTTGTTAAGCAGGTTCAGTGCGATCGAATTGAAGTCCGATACCGGCACCTGCGAGTTCGGAAAGCATGTGTTCCACGCTGTTCCTGCCGGACAAAACCCCGCCGGACCCTGCATACCGCCGGGAAACGGAATCGGATTGCTCGAAAACCCTCCGTCGGAGGCAAAGTCGCCGCCTCTTTGCTGCGTGTCGAACACCTGCGTAAGCTGCGTCTGCGCAGTGCGGCTGCGCAGACCCTGGTACGCCACAAAGAAGAAGGCATGCCCTCTGCGGATGGGCCCGCCCAGAGTGCCGCCAAAGACGTTCTGGTGAAACACTGGCCGGGTTGCAGAGAAGTAGTTCCCATTATTCAGAAAGGTGTCACGATAGAACTCAAAGCCGTCCCCATGAAACTGGTTTGTCCCACTCTTCAACGTCTCATCCACAATCGCTCCGGAGTTGCGGCTGAACTCCGGATCCAGCGTGCTGGAGATGATGTTGATCTCCGCCAGTGCATCCGGATTCACCGTAATACCCGGCTGGTTGAGCAGAATGTCGTTGATATCCGTTCCATCCAGTAGGTAGGAGTTCTCCTGCGTCTGGCTTCCATTGGTAGAGAATGTCCCCTCGCGATCATTGGACTCGACCACTCCGGGCGCGGTCTTCTGCAGTTCCACCGCATCCCGGCCAAGCAGCGGCAACTCTTCAATCTCGGCTGCCCCCACCACATGCTTGAGCTGCGCATCCGAGGTCTCCACCTGCACTGCGGAAGAGTTCACCTTGACGGTCTGCGATGCGGCGCCGACTTGCAGCTTCCCATCGATCTCACGCTCCGAGCTCAGGTCCAACACAACGCCGCTCACGACCCGGGTTCGAAAACCCTGCGCCGCGATGGTAACGGTGTATGGCCCCCCGATATGCAGGTCGGGGAACATGTAGTATCCATCCCGATCGGTCTTTCGCACACTGGATATCCCGGTGCTGCCATTGGTCACTGTGACTGTAGCACCGGCAAGCAGCGCTCCCGTCGGATCAGCCACAATTCCATGGATAGAGGCGCTCGTCGCCTGGGCTTGAACCATCGTAGACGTTACAAACCCAGCTTCGCCTGTCAACAAGCAGAGTACGAAACAGACAGAGACACTCCTAAGGTTCCCTCTCAGGCGCATGCAATCTCCTGGCGCGAGTCAGCGTTGACCGCGCGGACAAGTCATGATGGCAGGTGAGAAGACGATCCCCGTCTACATCACCAGACAGAATGTTTGTTTGAATATCGGTTTCGGCAGGACAAAAATTACTGGGTAATAGTAGGTCCGGATCACGGTCGCGTCTTCAGAAAGATGGATGAAATTGGCCCCCATCAATTGGGGGAGACACAGATCGAGAGATCTGCATCGACACGACCTCTGCGCAAACGACGCTCGCTCTCATAGAGCCTGCTCTGATGCTTGAACCGCCCCAGGGCGAAGACGAAGTGCCGCTCGCCCGCTCGACATCCAATCGGCGCAGAACAACATCAACGATTATCCTCAGCGAGTTTGAGCTGGACCCGCGCTGAATATAGATCCCTCCGTGTGGATGAGTCTCCGGAGAGTGGCTGGCTGTGGCGCCTTCATCCCATCCCAATCCCTGCATGCAGACCTGCCGGGTACCTCTGGAATTTTTGAGGCACGTTCATCTATAAGTCTGTTGAAGGCGCGCTGAAGCAACCAGCGAGTCGCAGCATGGGATGTCCTGGTCCTCAGGTCCGCGCAAGGGATCGAGCGCCTTCCTGCCACAACGCTGTTTTCAACCAACTCCTGACGGCAAAGCACGGTATTACCCCTGCGCGGAAGAAACTCTAGCCTTCATACACCGGCAGCGTAAAGCTGAACACTGACCCCTCGCCCAGGTGGCTGGTCACGGACAGCATCCCATGGTGCGCCTCGATGATCGCCCTGCTGATGGCCAGCCCCATTCCCGTTCCCCAACTCTGCTGACTGGGAACATTCGCCCGGTAGAACCGTTCAAAGATAAGGCTCTGTTCCGAGAGATCGATTCCCATGCCTCGATCGGCCACGCTCACGCTGACCATACCGTCCCTCAACTCTCCGGAGATGCAGATCGGTGTACCCACAGGCGAGTACTTCGCCGCATTTTCAATCAGGTTCGTCAGCACCTTGGTGATGTACTCCGCATCCGCCTTCACCGCCGGCAGGGTCGGCATATCCACCTTCACCTCGTTCTCGTTCAGCAGGCTGGAGCAGTGCGCCAGTGCCTTCTCCACCAGGGCCCCGATGGACGCCGGGGCAAAGGTCATATGAACCTCCTGGGTATCCAGTTGGGCCATCTCCACCGCCTCGGAGACCAGTTGGTTCAAACGGTCGCTCTCCTCATTGATCACCGTCAGTAACTCCTGCTGCTGCTCATGGTCCAGTGGCTCAGGCAGCAGCAGTGTCGAGGCGGCGGCTTTGATCGCTGTCAGGGGAGTTCGCAACTCATGGGTAATGGAATCAATCATCAGCGAGCGCAACCGCTCGCTCTCCTTGGCTGCCTCACCTCGGGTCAGGTCCTCCAGCGCCTGGGCGCGGTCGATGGAGGCCGAGATCAACCCCGCAATCGCCTCCAGCGTCTCGGCTGAGAGGCTGACACCATTGATCAGCAGCAGACCGCGCGGCCGCACCCCCACACGCAGCGGAATCCGCGCCTGCTTGGTCACCGTCTCCGGCGACGGCAGCGTCTCCGCCAGTTGGCGCAGCGCAATATCATCCAGTTGAATCACCGAGCCGTCCCCGGCCATATACCGCCGGTCACCATCCAGCAGGTAGAGCACAATGGCATCGGCCCGGGTTACCAGCATGATCGCCGGGCTGATCGCGTTCAGCAGGCTGGGCACGTTCTCGGTCTGCAGAAGCTGCCGGCTCAGGCCGTACAGCACCTCCAGCTCTCCCTGGCGACGCCGTGCGTCCGCGCCCTCCTCCCGCACCCGCTCCGAAAGCCTGCTGCCGACCACGGCGACGGTCAAAAATGCGAAGATGTTCAGCCAGACCTGAGGATCATTGATCGTAAACCGCTCAAGTCTACGCAAAAAATAGTAGTTATACGCAACGGTGGCCGCAATCGACGTCGCCAGAGCGTACCGCAACCCCCATCGCGCCGCCAAAAACAGTACCAGCAACAGCAGCGTCAAGGCCACTGTCGTCGAGTTAAGGTGTACCCAGAGATGAAATACAGCTACAATTCCGGTCAGCATCGCTGCTGCGGCCGACCACCGGAAGACTTCCACCAAGCGCTGAGCGTTCACAAGGAGATAGTATAAATTGCAGGTCGACTCCACACCCCGCAAAACTCCCGAAGATTGGCTGATTGCCGCCGAGCCGGAGAAGACTCGTGGCCGATTCAAGGTCTTCCTCGGCTACGCTCCCGGCGTGGGCAAAACCTTCAGCATGCTCAGCGAGGGCATCCGCCGCCGCCAGCGCGGTGAGGATGTTGTCATCGGCGTCGTCGAATCCCACGGACGCAAGGTCACCGCAGAACTGGCCGCCCGCCTGGAACATGTCCCCACCCGTGAGATCGACTACAAAGGCACGCTCTTCCAGGAGATGGACGTGGACGCCATCATCGCCCGCCGTCCCCAAGTCGTGCTCATCGATGAACTCGCCCATACCAACATCACCGGCAGCCGCAACGCCAAACGCTACGAAGACGTCTTCCTCATCCTCGACGCCAACATCGACGTGCTCAGCACCATCAACGTCCAGCACATTGAGAGCCTTACCCCCCGCGTGCAGAGCCTCACCGGAATCCCCGTCCGGGAGACTGTACCCGACTGGGTTCTCGACCGAGCTGACGAAATTGTCATCTCTGACCTCACCCCGGAGGCACTGGTCACCCGCATGAAGCGCGGGGATATCTACCCCGTGGACCGCGCCGAGCGCGCCCTGTCCAACTTCTTCCGCCGGGGCAACCTCATCGCCCTGCGTGAGATGGCGCTTCACCGCGTTACCCGCGCCGTGGACCGCACCCTGGATAACTACGTCAAGCGCAAGCAGCTTGGGCCCCACTGGTCAGTCTCAGAGAAGGTAGCCGTCTGCATCAGCTCCCGCCCCCAGGCACGCGACCTCATCGCCCGTGGAGCCCGTCTCGCCGAAGGTCTCGGCGGGGAACTTTACGTACTTCATGTCCAGTCCCAGAGGGATGAACCGGCCGAGTGCAAGCGTAACCTGGAGGCCAGCATCAAGTTCGCCGAAAACCTCGGCGCCCACATCATCCACCTCGCCCCCGGCAAGCACGTCGCCTCGGCTACGGCGGCTTTCATCACAGAGCACCGCATCACCCAGGCCATGTTCGGCCGCTCGGCTCTCCACGGACTGCGCAAGTACCTGTA
Organism: Acidobacteriota bacterium; assembly: GCA_021806005.1. Taxonomy (GTDB): domain Bacteria; phylum Acidobacteriota; class Terriglobia; order Terriglobales; family Acidobacteriaceae; genus Granulicella. Next base: position 42,518 of record JAJZDM010000008.1, read on the forward strand.
CTTCTTCGCCATCCAGCGTTTTCTCTCCGAAGCCCCTCACGTCGACCTGCACATCATCAATCAGGAAGTCCATTGATCCTACGTCCGGCCTCTGGTCCGGCGCCCAACACCTGTCCCCATGCGCATCCTCATCGTTGACGACGAACGACAGATCACCCGCGTCCTTCGCACCTCCCTGCAGAGTTGCGGCTATGAGGTCGTCGTGGCCAATAACGGCATGCAGGCCTTTGATCTCTATCGTTCCCACTCCCCGGATCTGGTCATCACCGACCTTGGCATGCCGGAGATGGGCGGTATCGAACTCACCCGGGCCATCCGCCGCATCGCAGAGACCCCCATCATCGTCCTCTCTGTCCGCGAGCAGGAGACCATGAAGATTGGCGCGCTCGACGAGGGAGCCGACGACTACGTCACCAAACCCTTCTCCATGCCCGAGCTTCTGGCTCGAGTCCGAGCCAATCTGCGCAAGATCGACCACACCGATCCCCCTCCCGCGCAGGTCACCGTCGGCAGTCTCTTCATCGACACCGCCGCCCGCGTCGTCCGGGTCAACGCCGTCGAGGTTCACCTCACCCCCAAGGAGTTCGATCTCCTCCTCCTCTTCGCCAACAACCCCAACCGTGTCCTCGCTCACAAGTACCTCCTGCGCCAGATCTGGGGCCCCGCCGGCGAAGATCAACCCGAGTATCTTCGCGTCCTCATCGCCCAGCTGCGAAAGAAACTCGACCCCGCCGACAGCTCCCGTTTCATCGAGAGCGAACCCTGGGTTGGCTATCGGCTGCGCTCTGAACTTACAACTTCTTAACTACTTCTCTACAGACTTCCTACGCCCTCCGCCCTTTCAATGACAATCGGGGTTGGAATGAAAGCGATAACCGTCTGTCACGTAGCCCGCCGCATCCCGTCCGCCCACTGCGAACCCAGAGTCATCTCCGGCAGCCGCCATCCCCTCTCTGAAGTCTTCTCCCATCTCCGCCACCCCGGTGCCCATCAACGCCACTTTCTCACCAGCCACACCCAGCAGGATCCAAGACAACTCATCCGCTAACGGAGCAAACCCATGGCCGACCTTCTGGCAATGTTCACCCTCGCCATCCTCTTCCCCTTGTCCATCCTCTACGTCCGCGGCTGCGAATATCTGAAGGGAGACCGGTAATGATCGAAAACGCCATCCTCCTGCTTATCAGTACGCTCCTGCTCGTCTACCTCGTCTATGCACTCCTTCGCCCGGAGAAGTTCTAATGTCGCTTAACGGCTGGCTTCAAATCACGCTCTTCATCACCCTCATTCTGTTCCTTGCCAAACCTATGGGCCTCTACATGGCACGGGTCTTTGAAGGACGCCGCACCTGGCTGGACCCTGTTCTGGTCCCCTGCGAACGGCTCCTCTACCGCCTCACCGGCGTCGACCCCGGCGAGGAGATGCGCTGGACACAGTACTGCGTCGCCATGCTCGTCTTCACCGCGGCCACACTGGTGCTCACCTACATCATCCAGCGCATCCAGTACTATCTCCCCCTCAACCCGCAGCACCTGCCCGGAGTCGCTCCCGCACTCGCACTCAATACCGCGGTCTCCTTCTCCACCAACACCAACTGGCAGTCTTACACTCCAGAGTCCACCATGAGCTATCTCACCCAGATGCTCGGTCTCGCCACCCATAACTTCTGGTCTGCTGCCACCGGCATCGCCCTTGCCATCGCCTTCATCCGTGGCATCGCCCGCCGCGAGATGAAGACCCTCGGCAACTTCTGGGTAGACCTCACCCGCGCCACGCTCTGGATCCTTCTTCCTATCTCCATCGTTCTGGCCCTGGTGTACACCTCCCAGGGAGTCATCGATAACCTCAAGCCCTACACCACCGCTACCCTCGTCCAGCCGATGACGGTCACCTCCACCGGAGCCGACGGCAAGACCAGCACAACCACCGTGACCACGCAGACGATCGCGCAGGGGCCCACAGCCTCGCAGGAGTCCATCAAGGAACTGGGAACCAACGGCGGCGGCTTCTTCAACGCCAACAGCGCACATCCCTTTGAGAACCCCACTCCGCTCACCAACTTCCTGGAGATGCTCTCGATCTTCCTCATCCCCGCCGGCCTGGTCGTCACCCTGGGCAAGATGGTCGGCTCACCCAAACACGGCTGGGCGGTGCTGGCCTGCATGACTATCCTCTGGTTCGTCGGCACCTGCACCTGCTACTGGGCAGAGTCTCAACCCAACCCCCTCTACCACAACGTCGATCAGAACAACTCGTACATCCTGCAGTCCGGCGGCAACATGGAAGGCAAGGAGGTCCGTTTCGGCATCGCTGACTCCGCGCTGTTTGCCACCGTCACCACCGACACCAGCACCGGCGCCGTCAACTCCATGCATGACTCCTACATGCCCCTCGGAGGACTGGTGCCCTTGACCAACATCCTGCTCGGAGAGGTCATCTTCGGGGGCGTCGGCTCCGGCCTCTACGGCATGATTGTCTTCATCATCATTGCCGTCTTCATAGCCGGTCTCATGGTGGGTCGAACTCCGGAGTACCTGGGCAAGAAGATCGAAGCCTTTGACGTCAAGATGGCCATGCTCTTCCTGCTCATCTTCCCGCTCATCATCCTCGGCCTCTCCGCCGTCTCCATTCTCATGCCCACCCTCGGCCTCAACTCTCTGGCCAACCACGGCCCCCACGGACTCTCGGAGATGCTCTACACCTTTGCCTCCGCGGCGGGCAACAACGGCTCGGCCTTCGCCGGCATCAACGCCAACACCACCTGGTACAACTACGCCATCGCGGTCGCCATGTTCTTTGGACGCTTCATGATGATCGTTCCCATGCTGGCCATCGCCGGAAACCTGGCCGGCAAGAAGATCACCCCGGAGAACGCCGGCACCTTCCCCGTCACCACGCCGACCTTCACCGTGCTGCTCCTCTCGGTCATCATCATCGTCGGTGCACTGACATTCTTCCCAGCACTCTCTCTCGGCCCCATCCTGGAGCACCTGCTCCTGCACGCCGGTCACACCTTCTAGGTGCATCTGCATTCGGAGATACCATGTCCACTGCAACACACGCCAAAGGCCAGCGCCGCTCCCTCTTCGATCCGGCGATCACCCGCCGAGCATCCAAGGATGCTCTCATCAAGCTCTCTCCCAGCCACATGATGAAGAACCCGGTCATGTTCGTGGTAGAAGTCGGCAGCGTCCTCACCACGGTCCTGCTCTTCGCGGACCTGCTCACCCGCAAGGGACACTTCGTCTTCAACCTCCAGATCACCCTCTGGCTGTGGTTTACCATTCTGTTCGCCAACTTCGCTGAGGCCATGGCGGAAGGCCGCGGCAAGGCCCAGGCTGACACCCTGCGCCGCGCCAAGTCGGAGACCACCGCCTACAAGATCACCAAGTCCGGCTCGATCGAAGAGATTCCCAGCGCCCAGCTTCGCTCCGGAGATCTGGTCCGCGTCGTCGCCGGCCAGATGATTCCCGGTGACGGCGAGGTTGTCGAAGGCGTCGCCTCCGTCGATGAGTCCGCCATCACCGGCGAATCCGCCCCCGTCATCCGCGAGGCCGGCGGCGACCGCTCCGCCGTCACCGGCGGCACCCGTGTTCTCTCTGACGAGATCAAGGTCCGCATCACCTCCAACCCCGGCGAGACCTTTCTGGACCGCATGATCGCTTTGGTGGAAGGCGCCGAGCGCCAAAAAACTCCCAACGAGATCGCCCTCAACATCCTGCTCGCCGGCCTGACGATCATCTTCCTTCTGGCCGTGGTGACTCTCCAGCCTTATTCCATCTACTCGGCCGCCCCGCAGACCGTCTTCGTCCTCGTCTCCCTGCTCATCTGCCTCATCCCCACCACCATCGGCGGATTGCTCTCTGCCATCGGCATCGCAGGCATGGACCGTCTGGTGCAGCACAACGTCCTGGCTATGTCCGGCCGCGCGGTCGAGGCTGCCGGCGACTGCAACACCCTGCTCCTCGATAAGACTGGCACCATCACCATCGGCAACCGCGAAGCCTGCGAGTTCATCACCGCTCCCGGCATAGCCAGTGATCAACTCGCCGACGCCGCGCAGCTCTCCTCGCTGGCCGACGAGACTCCTGAAGGCCGCTCCATCGTCGTCTTGGCCAAACAGCAGTTCGGTCTCCGTGGCCGCGAACTCGCTCACCTCAACGCTGAGTTCATCCCCTTCTCTGCCACCACCCGCATGTCCGGCATCGAGGTTGACGGCCGCAGCATCCGCAAAGGTTCCGTCGACGCCATCTCCAATTACCTCATCGAGCACGGCTCCCGGCTCCCTGACCAGGTTCGCGAGTCGGTCGAGAACATCGCCCGTTCCGGCGGCACGCCTCTCGTCGTGGCTGAGAACGGCCATGCCCTCGGCGTCATTCACCTCAAGGACATCGTCAAGGGCGGCATGAAGGAGCGTTTTGACCACCTCCGCGCCATGGGCATCCGTACCGTCATGATCACTGGCGACAACCCCCTCACCGCCGCTGCCATCGCCCGTGAGGCTGGCGTCGACGACTTCCTCGCCGAAGCCAAGCCCAAGGACAAGATGGACCTCATCAAGCGCGAGCAGGCGGAAGGCAAGCTCGTCGCCATGACCGGTGACGGCACCAACGACGCCCCTGCACTCGCTCAGGCCGACGTAGGCGTCGCCATGAACTCCGGCACCCAGGCCGCCAAAGAGGCCGGCAACATGGTTGACCTCGACTCCAACCCCACCAAACTCATCGAGATCGTCGGCATCGGCAAACAGCTCCTCATGACCCGCGGAGCCCTCACCACCTTCTCCATCGCCAACGACGTCGCCAAGTACTTCGCCATCATCCCAGCCATGTTCGCCGGCGTCTTCCCGGTCATGAACAAGCTCAACATCATGCACCTTCACAACCCCCAGTCGGCCATCCTCTCCGCGGTCATCTTCAACGCCATCATCATCGTCGCTCTCATTCCCCTGGCTCTGCGTGGCGTCAAATACCGTCCCATGTCTGCTGCCGCCATGCTGCAGCGCAACCTCATCGTCTATGGCTTCGGCGGCATCATCGCTCCGTTCCTCGGCATCAAGCTCATTGACATGATCATCACCGCGCTCCATCTTGCCTAAGGTGCTACCGTGAAAAAGATTCTCATCACATCCGTCCTCTACACCGCCGTCACAGCCATCCTCCTGGGCCTTGGTTATCCCTTGCTCATCTTCGGTCTGGACCACATCCTCTTCCCCCACCAGGCAGACGGCTCCCTCATCTCCCGCAACGGCCAGATCATCGGCTCCCGTCTCATCGGTCAACCCTTCACCGGCGACGCGTACTTCCACAGCCGTCCCTCCGCGGCTGGTAACGGCTATGACCCCACCGCTTCGGGCGGATCCAACCTGGGGCCCACCAGCGCAGCCCTCATCTCTCGCATCAACTCCAGCGTCGCTGCGGAGCAGATTGGGAAGGCGCCCGTCCCCGTTGACCTGGTCACCGCCTCCGGCTCGGGCCTGGATCCGGACATCTCCCCGGCCGCCGCCTACTACCAGGCCCCACGCGTCGCGCACGCCCGCCACCTCCCGGTATCCGTCGTCAATCACCTCATCGAAGACCACATCACAGAGCGCCTCTTCGGCCTCCTCGGCGAACCCCGTGTCAACGTCCTGGAGCTTAACCTTGCCCTCAACGCGCTCTCGCCGCAATAGTTCAGTTTCAGCGCGGGGCCTGCGCAGAGATGGCGCAGGCCCCGCGCCATCCCGCCACTCTTCCTTTTCGGTTACCATGGCGCATGGCCCCGCGACGATCCCCAGTTCGCAGAGCACCGCTCCCTTCCGGACACTTTGATCTTCCCGTTGTCTGCCTGGTCGCCAACGACCAGCCGTTTTTGGCTGACGTCTTCCCCGAACTCATCCCCTGGTTCCAGGTCGTCCTCCGTCACAGCTACCGCAACCTCGCCCGCTGGACCCGCGAAGCAGCCGTCCAAGCGGTCATCCTCGATCTGGATCTCGAACCTGATTCGGCCGGTCTGCTCCTGCTCAACGAGCTGCGCAAGCTCAATCCCGACTTCGTTCTTCTCTCCTTCAGCGCCTCCAGGTCGTCCGCGGCGCAACAGCAGGCTCTCCAGGCGGGTGCTGACGCCCACTTTTGCAGCCCGGTCGAGATCCGCGATCTGCGTCTCTCCCTGGCTGAACTCCTTCGCACCCGCAGCGCCGAGATCTCTCACCAGACCCTCCTTCGCCAGGCCCAGGAGAGCAGCCGGTTTCAGGACTTCATCGGCTCCAGCGAGCCAATGCGCGCCGTCTACGCCGCCATCCAGCAGGTGGCCGGCAGCGGCGTCAACGTCCTTGTCCGCGGCGAGAGCGGCACGGGCAAGGAGCTCGCTGCTCGCGCCATCGTAGCCTTGAGCCCTCGCGCCCGTCAGCCCTACATCCGCCTCAACTGCGCCGCCCTGCCTCAGGATCTCATCGAGAGCGAACTCTTCGGATCTGAACGGGGAGCATTCACCGGAGCCACGGAGCCCCGCCCCGGACAGATCGAGCTCGCCGACCACGGCACGCTCTTTCTTGACGAGATTGCGACCCTCACGCTTCCCCTCCAGACCAAACTCCTGCGGGTTCTTGAAGACCACATGGTGCAGCGCCTGGGCGGCCGAACGCTGCGCAAAATCGACTTCCGCCTGATCTGCGCCACCCATGAAAATCTGGAAGAGATGGTGCGCACCGGCCGCTTCCGCGAAGACCTTTACTACCGCATCCACGTCGTTCCCATCCAGATACCTCCACTGCGCCAGCGAGCCGGCGACATTTCCCTGCTCTGCGCCCACTTCCTCCATACCCACTGCATCGCCAACAACATCCCCCTGAAGCACTTTGACGATATGGCCCTCACGGCCCTCGAACAGCACGCTTGGCCTGGCAACGTCCGTGAGTTGGAAAACCTCATTCAGCGTCTGGTCATCACCGTCAGCGGCGATGAGATTCAATCCACCCACCTCCCTGCGCAGCTTCTGGCTGGCAACCTCGCCGCCAGCGAGGCTGCCCTGCTTCCTGACTCCGGAACAGACTTCGACGCCGCTATCCAGCAGATGGAGATCGCGCTTCTCTCCGCCGCCCTGCGTCGCACTCAGGGCAGCAAAGCCGCCGCTGCCCGTCTGCTTCACCTGGACGGCCAACGCATCAAGTACCTCTGCCGGAAGTACGACCTCAACTAGAGGTGAGGTTTCAATAGGTTGCTGTCCATCTGACCGAGAACGATGAAGCTGGTTGTGTGGAGCAATCAGCTTCCTTGGATGTCAGTTGGACCATCATCATCCTGCCCGTTTGACGGTTCAGGCCGACAGCAACTGTGCTGGGCGGTCGTGGAGGAGCCCCATCCTGCGCAGCCTGAGCTGAGCCCGATGCACGCCCTCGAGCCTCGTCCGCTGGTGCGGCTCTACGAGCACGACGGCGGCCACCTGCGGCACCTCAACATCAAGAAACTGGGCCGGATCGTGCGGCCGTCGCACCGCGCCACAGGCAACCGCCCCGACTGGGTCGAAGTCAGCAAGCTGTCGAGATGCCACAAGCACCCAAAGTTGAGGGGAGGTGAGATCTTTGGGGGGCGCAATCAGCTATACGGGGGTAATGATGCCACCCACGGGCAGGGACGAAGGCAGGCTTCCCGGCCGCCGTAGAGGCATCGCATGGGATATCGTGTCCGCATCCTTGAGACCAGCGGCGGTGTTCACCAGCACGATGCGTTGCCCAGGCTGAATCTCACCACTGGCCAGCAGCAAAGGATGGAGTGCCGCGGCCGCGGCGCCCTGCAGCGAAAGACATATGCCCTCCTTGCCAGCCCAGTCCAGCAGCGAAACCAGGTTCGCCCCGTCGTCCACAGCAACCACCCTTCCCCCGGAGGCAATAACGATCCCCAGAATCATGCTCTCCAGTTCCGCAGCCAGTCCGGAGGTTGCGGTGCGGCCCACATACACCCGGGGACGCCTCCCGCTTACCCAGCCCAACGCCTCCATCTCCTCAAACGCCTTCCATACGCCGATCAAACCCACAGCGTCGCACAGCGGGTAGAGCAGGGCATCGGGATACTGCCATCCGATCTGCTCCACAAGTTCATAACCCAGCGTCTTGTCGCCCTCCACCCGAAACGGCTCTCGTAGCGGGGACAGATCCATCCAGAGGTCTGTGGATGCCGTCCCTGCCGCCTGTTGCCGGCGATGGATCTCTTCCTCCAGACGAAGCCCGCACTCCCCAGGGGGCCCATCCACAAGATGCACCTCGGCGCCATGCACAACGGCCCCCAGATACTCCGGTAACGACAGATCCCGGGGCAGAAAAAGATGCGCCTTCATCTCTCCGGCTGCCGCGTAGGCCGCCAGCCCCCTGGACGAGGCCAGCAGATGAACCGCCCCTCTTTGCCCCGCAGCATGGTTTTCAGCCATGGAGGCGATCATCGCGACGGCCATCGCCATCCCTCTGGCCTCCCACGTCCCCGTCGGATTCGCGCCCTCATCTTTGATCATCAACCCCGCGTTGCGCCGGCTCTGCAGCAGCGGAGTCCACCCCTCACCCAACGTTACCGGCGTCACATCCGGAAGCACCTCGGCGTAGCGCCACATCCCAACGCTACTACCGCAGCGCGCGGCCAGCTCCGCGGCGTGCTCCCGGCGCACCGCCGTCCGGAGCGTCTCCATCGCATAACGCACCAGGAGCGCCCCGCCATCCTGCGGGCAGACGGAGGGTGGCATCGAAGCGTGATGCCGGGTCTCGATCGAGACATGATGGTGGCAACGGCTGCACTCCAGATAAGCAATGGCAGGCATAGGCTTCATCCTAATCAAGTTCAGGACAGGGTGTCTGTTCCCAGGTGACAAGGTCAAGGAACGGGAAGATGGGCTACTCTAGATTTGGATGCAACCCCGCATTATCGCCATCGATCTCGACGGAACTCTGCTGAACTCCTCCGGCCAGGTGAGCCCCCGCAACCGCGCCGCGATCGAACTGGCCCAGAACTCCGGAGCCGAGATCGTCATCTCCACCGGCCGCCGCCACAGCTTCGCCATGCATGTTCTGCGCGACCTCGGTCTCAAGCCAGATTCAGCCCTCATCAGTTCCAACGGCGCTGTCATCCGCACCATCGACGCTCAACTCATCCAACGAACCCACCTGCCGCTCTCCACCGCCCACTGGCTTTGCGCTCTCCTCAACGACTATCGCAACGGTCTGGTGCTCACCTTTGACCTTACGGGTCCAGACGGCAATGACTCTCGCGGAGCGCTGATCGTTCAGAACCTCGAAGAGATTCACTCCAGTATCGGCCGCTGGATGCGCGCCAACCAGCAGTACATCCTTCAGGCAAACCCGATCGAAGAGGCCCTTCAGCCGGGCAGCGATCTGCCCATCCAGATGATGGTCTGCGGCCCCATCGAACGCATGCTGCGCGCCGAAGAACGGCTGATTCAGCACCCCCTGGTGATTCCGGTGGGCGAGCAGAAGCCGGCACTTACCGCGAACGGCCATGAACACCTGCAGGCCGAAGCCGAACTCCACCGCACCACCTACCCGGAGACCGATCTGACCCTGCTGGACATCCTGCCTGCCGGCTGCTCGAAGGCCTCGGCGCTGCGGAATCTGGCCGAACTCCGCGGCCTCACCTGTGCGGAGATCATGGCTGTCGGCGACAACTGGAATGATCTCGCCATGCTCCGTATGGCCGGCCAGCCGGCATTGATGTCCAACGCTCCCGAGGACCTGAGAGCCCTCGCCACGTCCAGCGGTTGGACGATCCTCCCCGGCAACGACGAGGACGGCGTCGCCACAGCCATTGAAACCGCCTTCGCCGGCTCTCCGGTCTGGATCTGACATCAGATCAAAACGGCAGCCAGCACCGAGACGTGGCAAGGCTTGACGAACCGCTCTGCCGTGCTGAAAGTCCTCTGTCTGTCTGGAGCCTCTGGATCTGCTCCGCTCGGTCAGCCTATCCAGACCTGTTCGGGCCGGGTTCGATGCTCCTCCCGCATCCGCAGCCGCATCCGCGTCCTGCACCGGTGGCAACGCCAGGGGAAGAGCCCGATACGGCTGAAAAAGTACCGGTCAATCAGCGTCTGTCTCGACCGGAAGATTCTGCCCTTACTACAGATGGGACACCGCATTCTACGCATACCTCCATGCGAGAGGATCACCGTCGGCAATCGTTCTCTGAACGTGTTGCCTGTCAGGGTTCAACCTCTGCTTCGAGCCCATTGCTGCCTTCAAATTTGCAATGATAATCTCATCTGGAGTGCATATACGTCGATCAGGCCGTATCCGGTTAGGTTCCCCTCTTCTGCTCGCGGCTTCCCTCCTTCTGCCGGAGGCGCTGCTCAGCCCGGTCGCGCACGCCTTTCAGCGTGTAATCCTGCGCAGCGGCTTCTCCTATGACTGCTCCCGGTATGAGGCGGTCGACAGCGACCACATGCGCTTGTTTTTGATTCCCCGCCCTGGCGACTTTATCGACATCGCCCGCGGTCAGATCGTCCGCATTGAGAATCTGCCCGACCCTCCCCAGCCAGATCCGGCGCCGTCGAAGTCCGCACAGGCTTACACAGCCCGGGCTGCGACGGTGAGCGTGCCCGCGGCAGCCAATATTCCGCAACTCCTCTCCGCCGCCGGCCGACAGCATCGGATCGACGCCGCGCTGCTGGCCAGCATCGTCAAGGCCGAAAGCAATGGCCGCCCGGATGCGGTCTCGCGCGCCGGAGCCCAGGGTCTGATGCAACTGATGCCCGGAACCGCCCAGCAGTTGGGCGTAAGCAACGCCTTCCGCCCCGATGAGAACATCACCGGCGGCGCAGCCTATCTGGATGAGCTTCTGAACCGTTACGATCCGCACAACGACTCCCACGGACTCGCCTTGGCTCTGGCCGCCTACAACGCCGGGCCCGGCGCCGTCGACCGTTACCATGGCATCCCTCCCTATCCGGAGACCATACGCTACGTCAACCGCGTCATGGCTGAATTCAACCGGCGCAAGCTGGAGGTGCAACGGCAGCAGGCTCTGGCGCACAGGAAGAGTTCCAGCACAGGCCAGGACCAGCCTGCGGCTGGAGGGGCGGACGCAGCCCGGCGTGACGCCGAGGCAGACGACAACGCTGGCGAAGGCTCCGCGGAGAACTCCGGGAACATGGCCATCACCATCGCCTCGATCGGCAGCCGGTGATGGACCGTGCCGCCATGGCCACCAACAGCACTGGTCCAGACCCCGGGCCGGGCGCTGGAGAAAAGCCGACCAGGCAGCGTCTGTTTACGCCGCGCACCCTGATCCCGGTCATGGTTGTCCTGCTGGCGCTGTGTGCCTGGCTGGCGCGCGGACACGCCAGCTTCAACTGGTCCTCCCTGGCCCATCAGCTTCGCTCGGTCTCTCTCCCTCTGATTCTGGTGGCCTTCGCCTGCACCTACTTCGGCTACTGGCTGCGCGCCTGGCGCTGGAAAGTTCTGCTTTCGCCGCTGCATAAGACCTCCACCCGTCAGATGTTTCCGCCTCAGCTCATCGGCTTTACCATCGTTGGCTTGTTCGGCCGCTTCGCTGACCTGGGGCGTCCTTACCTGATCGCCCGCCGCCTGAAGACGCCCGTGGCGATGCAACTGGCTGTTTACTCGATCGAACGCGCCTTCGATCTGGCCTCAGCGGCTGTGATCTTCTCCACGACCCTGGCCCTGGCGCCCCGCAATATGCCTCACCATGAGGCGTTCGCCCGGGCCGGCGCACTCTCCCTGGCAGCGACGCTCTTCCTGGTGGTCTTCGCCGGATCGCTGCGCATGGCGGGCCACCAGATAGCCTCCCTTGCCCGAAAGATCCTTCACCCCCTTTCAGAGACTCTGGCCCACGCCACCTCCGAACGCATCCAGGAGTTCAGCCACGGACTTCGTATCGTCTCCACATTGGGGGAGTTCTTCTCCGCCTTGGCGATCTCCCTATTCATGTGGCTGATCATCGCTCTGATGTACCTGTGTACCGCCCACTCCTTCCGCGCGACTCCGGAGCTTGCAGGCCTGAGCTTTGCCGCTACCATGCTTCTGCTCGCCACCAGCCTGGGAGGATCTCTGTTCCAGCTTCCGATTCTGGGCTGGTTCACCCAGATCGCGGTGCTGACCGCAGCCCTGCACGGCTTCTTCAACGTACCCCTTGAGACCGCGACCGCCTGCGGGGCCGTCATCCTGGTGGTCGCCAACCTGGCCGTTATCCCCGCAGGCCTGCTGACCGCGCAGATCGAAGGCATCTCGTTGAACGAAGCCAGAAAGAGCGCAGAAGACGCTGGATAGAGGGTGCGGCAGCGGGCTTCCTTCCCCGTAGCCCCATACCAGGAGAACGTTGCTCTAAAATCAAGCCAGCCATGAGATGCCCCTACTGCGGCTTCATCGAAGACAAAGTAATTGACAGCCGCGAGAGCAAAGACGCGGACTCAATCCGCCGCCGCCGCGAGTGCGTGCGCTGCCATAAGCGCTTTACAACCTACGAACGTCTCGACGAGATTCCCTACATGGTGGTCAAGAAGGACGGTCGCCGCGAAAACTTCGACCGCCAGAAGGTGCTGACCGGCCTGCTCCACTCCTGCCAGAAGCGCAAGGTCTCGGTCTCGCAGATGCAGGAGATCGTCGACGCCGTCGAGGCCTTCGTCGTCGATTCCCCCGAGCGCGAACGCTCGACAGCATCGGTCGGCGAGCTCATCATGTCTCGCCTCAAAGAGATCGACACCGTAGCCTACATCCGCTTTGCCAGCGTCTATCGAGATTTCAAGGACGTCAATGAGTTCAAAATGGAACTGGAGGATCTCCTGCGCAGCAAAGATCCCCGGCAACGACGCTCATCCGGCGCGCCAATGACTCACCACGCCACGCAGGCATCCAAAACATCATTGTGACCCTTCGCATTGCCTCCCTGATCGTGCTCTCCACACTGCCGCTCGTCGGTTGCCGGCAGACCGCCTCTCCGACCGTGCCCATCGTCTCTCATCCGGCCTCCCCGGCCGTTACTGCCACCGCGGGAGAGATCTCCGGCCTGGTCCTGTTTGCGGGCCAGGCTCCCTCGCGCGTCCGCCTGGACGTCTCTGCCGACCCAGGTTGCAATCAGGCCAACCTGCCCGCGTTCACAGAACAGATCGTCGTGAACGACCACCATCTGGCCAACGTCTTCATCTACGTCAAAGCCGGAGCGCCAGCCAGCTCCGCCCCCGCGGGCTCCTCTCCGGTCGTCCTCGACCAGAGAGGCTGTCGCTATATACCCCACGTCATCGCTGTCCAGCAGGGCGGTGCGGTCGAGTTCGTCAACTCCGATGCCACAGTGCACAACATCACCACTGTCCCGTCCCAGGCCGGCAATCCGTCCGTCAGCTTCGCGGAGAACGCCAACTCCGCTCCGCGCACGGAGACCTTCAAAGAGCCCGAGGTGATGCTTCCGGTACGCTGCAGCTACCATCCGTGGATGAGCGCCTTTATCAACGTCGCCCCCAACTCCTGGTTTGACGTCACCGGCGCCGACGGTGCCTTCCATATCGCCGGACTTCCCCCCGGCACGTATACCTTGGCCGCGGTACAGGAGAAGTTCGGGGAGCAGGACATCCAGGTGACGATCGCTCCCCGGGCCGTCGCCAAGGTAAACTTCACCTTCCCGGCCAGATAGAGCCTCTGTCCCGTTGCCGCGCACCCCGCAGCAGGGCGCAAGGCGCTTGAATGCTTCCCGCCCCGCAGGGTCGCTCCACGCAGCCGGCTTTCTCCTTTTCTATAGCCTCCGCTCTCACTTTCTTGTACTTTATGGCTAACGTCCAGTGCAGCCAGCAACAGACGCCCAGGAGCCAACCAACTGTCATGACCCTCTCCATGAACCTGGCGACTCATACCATCCCTCTCTGGTTTCTGGTCCTCTCCCTTTTCTTTCCGCGCATCTGTATCGCCCTGGCATGGATACAACACGACATGACGCGTTTCATTCCGCCAGTGGTGGGCCTGATTCCAATGATCGTCACGCTGCTCATTCCGCGGCTGGTGATCCTCTTCTGGATCTACACCGATCAGGGAGTCGGCCTCTGGCTCCTGATCCATACCATCGCCCTGGTCAGTGCCTGGGGTGGCGGCGGCTCCCGCGTCTACACCCGCCGGCGCAGCCCCTACACCGACTAAAGGAAGCCAGCACAAGGGCTGGGCTCCAAAGCTCCCACCCCTCCTGCAAACACCCCCTCGGACCCCGTCGCTTCTGCTCTCTTTGGCCACTGCTGCCGGGCTGTCGTTATTTGCCGCCAGCCGGGTATCTTTTGATGCCACAATCTTGTTTTCCTTCGCCAACTCGATCTTGTTATCCTTGATGGATGGAACGGCGAAATGTAGGAATCCTCGGCGCTACCGGCATGGTGGGGCAGCGTTTTATTCAACTTCTGGAGAACCATCCCTGGTTCAACATCACCTGGCTGGCGGCCAGCGACCGCAGTGCCGGCAAGACCTATGCCGAGGCCTGCGCATGGCGTCTGGATACCCCCCTGCCGGAGCGCATCGCCGGCATGGTGCTGCAACCGAACACGCCTGCAGCCGCCGGTCCTGATCTCCCACGCATCGTCTTCTCCTCCGTGGATGCTCCCATCGCCCGCGAACTGGAGCCACTGTTCGCCGCCGCCGGCTGCGCGGTGATCTCCAACTCCTCCGCCTTCCGCATGGGTGCTGACGTACCCCTGGTTGTCCCCGAGGTCAATCACGGGCACCTGGCGATGATTGAGCAGCAGACCACTCGCAGCGGAACCAAGGCCAGCGGCGGCTATATCGTCACCAACCCCAACTGCAGCGCCATCGGCCTGGTGCTTCCCCTGGCCCCCCTGGAGGCCCGTTTCGGGATCGAAAAACTGTTTGTCTCCACCATGCAGGCGGTGAGTGGCGCAGGTTACCCCGGGGTGGCATCGCTGGACATCCTCGGCAACGTGATTCCCTATATCAAGAACGAGGAAGAAAAACTCCAGGAAGAGGTCGCCAAGCTACTCGGTTCGGCCACAATCTCCGGCTTCCAACCGGCGCCGGTGACCGTCTCGGCGCACTGCAACCGGGTCGCCGTGCTGGAGGGCCATACCGAGTGCGTCAGCATCAAGCTTCGCAAGCCAGCCACCCAGGAGCAGATCCTCGGGGCCTGGAGGGAGTTCCAGCCGCTCCAAGGCAAGGGATTGAACGGGCTGCATCTCCCCTCCGCACCGCTCTTCCCGGTGGAGTATGCGCCGGAGGACACACGTCCACAACCGCGCCTGGACTTGATGCGCGGCAACGGCATGACCACCACCGTGGGCCGACTGCGTCCGTGCAACCTCTTCGACTGGAAGTTCACCCTGTTCTCTCACAACACCATACGTGGAGCTGCCGGGGCCGCTGTGCTGAACGCCGAGATTCTGGCCGTGATGGGCAAGTTCGACTTCCGCGACTTTCCTCCTGTCGCATCCGGAGCCTCCTCCGCGGAGCTGATATCGGCATGACCCCTGATCCCTTCGCCGCCGGTCTCCGCTACCCAATGAAACGCTGCTCGTGCCGCCTGGTTCTGACCCCTGTGACTCTGGGTGCAACCGTGTGTGCGCAAACCGGAGCAGCCGCAGGAGAATGGATCCCATGAGCACACCTCGCCGTCACATCGTCGTCATGAAGTTCGGTGGCACCTCGGTTGAAGATGCAGCCGCCATCCGCCGCACAACCGCTATCGTCGCCGGCCGCATGCGCAAGGGCCTGAGCCCGATCGTGGTGGTCTCCGCGATGGCCAGGGTGACCGACACGCTGCTGGCCGCAGCCGCCGCTGCTGGCCGCAACGCGCGCGAAGAAGCTCTTAAACTCTCTGACGGGCTGCGCACCCGTCATCTGAACACCGCCGCGGAGTTGGTGAGCGACTCCGGCGAGCGCGGTGACCGCCTGACCTCGCTGCAGATCAACATCCATCACGAGTTTGACTCACTGGACGACCTGCTGCGCGGGATCGCCGCGGTGGGAGAGCTTACCGCGAGGTCTGCAGACAACGTGGTCAGCTTCGGAGAGCGCATCTCCTCGCTGCTCGTAACGGCTGCCTTTGCAGAGCAGTCCATCCCCAGCACCCACGTTGACGCCCGCAGCGTCATCCTGACCGACAACCACTACAGCAAGGCCGCACCCCAGGAAGAGGCCATCGAGGCGGCCCTCATCGAGCAGGTTCTTCCCCTGATCGACCTCAACCGTGTCCCGGTCATGGGGGGCTTCATCGGCTCCTGCAACGGCATCACCACCACGCTGGGCCGCGGTGGCTCCGACTACACCGGAGCTCTGGTGGGCGGCGGCCTGCACGCCGGCGCGATTGAGATCTGGACCGACGTGGACGGCATCATGACCACAGATCCGCGCATCGTTCCGGAGGCCCTGCGCGTGAAGACCATCAGCTTTGAGGAGGCCGCCGAGCTGGCCTACTTTGGCGCCAAGGTGCTGCACCCGGCCACCATCCTCCCCGCGGTGCAGAAAAATATTCCGGTGTACGTCCTCAACAGCCGCAACGCCGAAAATGAGGGCACCAGGATCACCGCCACCCCGCCCCCCTGCGGGAGCCCCTTCAAGTCCATCGCGGTGAAGAAGAAGCTCACCATCATCGACATCGTGGCCAGCCGCATGCTCCTGGCTCACGGCTTCCTGAAGTCCATCTTTGACGTCTTCGACAGGCACGAGTGCGCCATCGACATGGTCTCCACCTCAGAGATCTCGGTCTCTCTCACCGTCGACTCCCGCGAGGCTCTCCCGGCCATCTGTACCGAGCTGGGTAAGATCGCCGACGTCAAGTATGAAGGCAACAAGGCCCTCATCTGCCTGGTGGGCGAGGATATCCGAGGACAGGCCGGAATCTCCGGCCAGGTCTTCTCCTCCATCTCCCACATCAACGTCCGCATGATCTCTCAGGGCGCCAGTGAGATCAACATGAGCTTCATGATCAATGAAGAGGACGTAGACGAAGCCCTCCGCTCGCTCCACCGGAAGTTCTTCTCCAACCCGGATCCCAACATCTTCGACGTGGAAGCCCGGCCCGCATCCACCAGCGCCTGACGCCCGAGGATCGTTGCCTGGATTCACCCGCTCGGCGCTACGGGAATTGAAGGCGAGTTCGTCTCCCGCTATCCAGGCCGCGGCAGGCCCTCTCGATATCCGCCCTTCCCTCTCGAGCAGGTGCACTTCCCTGCCCACCGCCCGGCTTGTGGGTCTACACTAGCCACATGCGCATCCTTGTTTTAGGTTCGGGCAAGACAGGAAAGCTGGTTGCAGAGCTGGCCGCCGAGCGCAACCACACGGTTCGCGTCCTGGCCGCGGCGGAGAACGCCAACGCGAAGGCCCTTACTCCGGCTTTTCTCAAGGAGTTCGATGTCGCCATCGACTTCACCACCCCGGAGGCCGTCGTTGGCAACATGCGTGCCTGTCTCTCCCACGGCCTGCGCATGGTGGTGGGCACCACCGGATGGTACGACCACCTCCCCGAGCTGCGCGCTCTGGCGCAGAAGCATGGCTCTCCCCTGCTCTACGGCACCAACTTCAGCATCGGCATGCAGATGATGCTCAGACTCGCCCGGGAGATGACCTCCGCGCTGAAGGATGCCGGCTACAGCTTCAGCATCTCGGAGACCCACCACATCAGCAAGCTGGACGCACCCAGCGGCACCTCTCTGACCCTGCGTGATGTTGTTCTCCGCGCTGTCGGCGGCCATCCAACCAGCATGAACAACCTGGTCCCGATCGCCTCCCACCGCACCGGAGACGTTGAGGGCGTCCATGCTCTGATCGCCACCGGTGCCAACGACCGGCTCATCCTGACCCACGAATCAAAGTCCCGCCGCCCCTTCGCAGAAGGCGCGGTCCGGGCCGCGGAGTGGCTGGCGACTCATACTGGCGTCCACGACATTCAGGACGTCCTGAGCGAGCTCTGACAGACCGGTGCGGAGCGTAGTGGCAGGCGCCAGGAAGAGGCGGACACCGGCGAGTTCCTGCACGGCGTTGCTCTTCCTCTACCTTCCGAAGTGAATCTGAAAGCCTCCCACGATCGATCGCCCCTGCATCTCCACTCCAATGATCTCCTGGTACCCCGTGTTGCTC
Organism: Acidobacteriota bacterium; assembly: GCA_021806005.1. Taxonomy (GTDB): domain Bacteria; phylum Acidobacteriota; class Terriglobia; order Terriglobales; family Acidobacteriaceae; genus Granulicella. Next base: position 60,567 of record JAJZDM010000008.1, read on the forward strand.
AGATTGGTCAGAAGCAGATACGGCTGCACCCGCCCGCGCTCATACGCCACCGACGCATCCCAGATCGGCGAAACGCCCCGGTCCACACGATTCACCACGCGCAACCGCTGGCGCAGCAGCCACCCGCTGCGATACTTCCGGACCCATTCCGCAACCGCGTTCTGCACCGGATAGTTGAAGACATACTCGGATTGGTACCCGTGCAGCGCCTGTTGTGCTCCGGCGATGGTCGTCACGCCCAGACGGAACTCCTCACCCGTCACCGGCTGCCAGTTCGCCTCAATATCGGTGCCCGTGAACCGAACGCCATTCAGGTTCTCCGCCTGCCACGGGTCCGACGCGTTGGCCCGGACATAATCGATGGCATTGGTCTGGCTGGAATGAAATACGGTTCCACTGAGCGTGAATCGCGAACTGAGATACAGATCCACTCCCGCATCCTCATTCCACACCGACTCTGGCTGCAGATTAGGGTTTCCATACGTTCCCGGACTGCTGTAGTAGAGGTCCACATAGGTTGGCAGGCGAAATCCTCGCTCTATGGACGCCCGCAGCTTCACTCGGTGCCACAGCCAGAAACTGGCTGCAGCGGAGGGGGTTGTCACGTAGATTCCGCCGCTGAAGATCTCCTGGCGCACCCCGGCAGTCAGCGTACCCCAGGGCCTGCCCTTCAGTTCGAAGTCCACGTACCCGGCCTCGCGATTCCGTCCGTGGTCGCCCAGGTTGGTGCTGGCGATCTGGTCCGTCTCAACCTCCAGGCCCGAGTAGAGGGTTGTACCCCTCCAGGGCAGAGGGTCGCTGCGCCGCACCGCGCCCTGCCAGCTATAGTCGTCATACTGGTTCTTGTAGAAGGAAGGATCATTGACGAAGAGCACGAAGAGATCGCTGTGCCTGCGGTAGTCCAGCACGACCTGGGTCAGGGGGTTCACCTGCTGATTGATCCCCGCAAACCACTCCTTGGTTCGCTCCCAGGAGTTGTAGTTCCCATAGAACTGGTTGGCCCCGAAGCTTCTGTCACTGCCGCCGAGGAGGATGTCCGAGTCTCCCAGAACCGTATCGGCCCGGGTCTCCGCACTCGCCTCCTCAGAGCGGTACCCACGGTCGTACATGAAGCCGTCGGAGAAGTCTCTTCCGCCTCCGATCGTCTCACTCCATCGCCGCGCGCCCCACGAGGCGATCGCCATCTGATCATCCTGACCGTAGCTCCCCCCCTCCTCCTGCAGCTTGAGGTCGGGTCCCATGTGAGGTCTGGCGGTAAGAAATTCCACCACCCCACTCTCGGCATCCGAACCCCACAGCGTTGAGCCCGCTCCATGCAGAACATTCACACTGCTGATCATCTGCATCGGCACTACCAGATCGAGGTTGAAGTGCGAGGTCTCGGCATCGTTCATCCGCCAACCGTTGAGCAGCACAAGCGTCTGCTCGTAGGAGCTTCCCCAAATCGAAAGATCAGCCTGGACGCCACCGCCGCCACGCTCTTCCAGATCCACCGAAGAGTCGTCCCGGAGCAGGTCCCACAGGTCGGTGTAAACCAGCGGATAGCGCTGCACCTCGAGCGTCTCGGTGGAGCGTGGTGACTCCTCCGGGGTCAGAGCATCCGGCGTCCCCAGCACCACCACCGATTGCAGCAGCCGGGGCAGAGCGGCCTTCGCTTTAGCACGAGCATCCTGCGAAGCCGGACCGGCCGTCTGCATCGCCCCTCCACTGGAGGTAGAGATCTGCCCGCCAGCAGCCCGCGCTGTGCCGGCCGCAGCCAGGCAAGCCGTGGCCCAGCAGGTCAGCAGGCACGCCACGCCTCGGGGTGCAATCCACCTGGCGCTACCAGGGCCGTTTCTTGAACCTCTGTACAACCTGATCCCAATCTTTCTCAAACGCAATCTCCTCACCCGTTGAGCTTCTCCCGGCAAGACCCATCCTGCAACCATAGTTTGGTATCGCGCTAGATAGGGCAGGAGTGAG
>JAJZDM010000112.1 GCA_021806005.1 Acidobacteriota bacterium
CAACGCGGATCTTGGCAGCATCCGGGGCATCAGCGGAACCCTTTTTTCCACGGGTGACTTCAAGGGAGTTCTGGATCGCGTCCAGATCGATGGAACCACCCGCACGCCCAACTTCGCGCTCGGCGCCGGGCATCATCCGCTACCCCTCTCCACCACCTTCGATGCCTATGTCGATGGCACCACCGGGAACACCACGCTTACCTCCGTCCAGGCTCTGCTGGCGCACTCCCGCTTCAGCGCTCAGGGTTCCATCGTCAACATCCATGGCCATGGCCATGACGTTCGCCTGACGGCGCACATGGCGAACGGGCGTATCGAGGATGTTCTATGGCTGGTCTTGAAGTCGCCCCGGCCCGCCATGCTGGGCGCTCTGGCGCTCGATGCCCGGATCCACATTCCGCCCGGCAGGGAGCGGGTTATCGAGAAGCTCCAACTGGCGGGTACGGTCACCATCCAGGCGGTCCGTTTCACCAACGTCAAGCTGCAGGACCGCATTGACTCCCTGAGTCTGCGGGCCCAGGGCAAGCCCGCGCAGGCTTCCGCGGCGCAGAGTTCCGGCAGCGGCTCTCCACCCATGGTTGCTTCCCAGATGGCCGTCACCTTCACCTTCGACAAGGCCATGCTGACCGTCCCTTCGCTCCAGTACATTGTTCCCGGCGGTACGGCGGAGCTCCATGGCGCCTACTTCCTGGGTGTTGGCGCTTTTCAGTTCGTCGGCCTGGTGCGCACCCAGGCGCGAGCTTCGCAGATGGTCACCGGATGGAAGTCCATTCTTCTTCGCTCTTTGAATCCTCTGTTCAAGGCGCAGGGGGCTGGTCTGCAGCTCCCGGTCTTGATCACCGGCAGCAACAACACGGTCCACTTCGGCCTGGACTCACGCGGCGTGAATGAGCCGGTGGAGCAGATCGCCGCCGGGCTGCGCACGGCCTATCCGTCCCCGGCAACTGAGGCTCCAGCGAAGAACAGCGAGAGCAACGGCCCGGGAAGCAATCCGGAAGCCAGACCGAGCTCCAATATGGGCACCAGCCCAAACCCCCATCCGTAGGGAACAGATTCGGAGCCCGGCCGAATCTTTGCCGCTGGCGGTTCAGCGGGGCTTCGCAACCCGGTCACGTCCGGGCTCCCTCCCTGGCTCGATTTACAGCTCCGTCCGTGGCTCTATCGTTTAATCTCATCGCCTCGTTTCCGGTCCGGCGGCCTTCGGCGACAGGGCACAAAGAGATCTCTTCCTCGGCCCTCGCCCTCCGCGCCTGACCCTGATAACGTTAGGAGACGATGGCAGTTCATCAGGAACCCATAGTGCAGGCGCCGGCCCGGGTGGACGCAGCGCCGCCCTCCCAGGCCTCCACCCCCTCACGGGCCTCCGCGCCCGCGCCGGTGTGGCTGCAGCGCATGAGCCTGGTGGTCCTGGTTCTGTTCTGCTTCTACATTGGAGCTCTGCTGGCCGTGCTCCCCTGGTCTCCCCGCTACTGGGATCAGAATGGCTGGCTGCTAGCCCATCCCTCCCTTGAAAGCATCCTCAACACAGGCTGGGTCCGCGGCATCGTGTCCGGCATTGGATTGCTCGATGTCTGGATCGGCGTCAGCGAACTCCTCCACTACCGCGAGTACCGCGGCTAACGAAAAGAGAATCCGGCATGTCTGGTAACCACACGCCCAAGCCCTTTCCTGTGCCTCTCGCCTCTGCGCATCTGGCCTACGAAAATCCCGAGTTTCTCAACTCCCCGGACGGTCGAATCCTCCGCATCCTCGCCGAGTACAACGAACCGATGGCGCGCTTTCGTCGCGAGCGCATCCAGGACACCGTGGTCTTCTTCGGTTCAGCCCGCTTCCGCGCCCGGGATGTCGCCTCGCAGGAGTTGGAACTGCTGGAGAACACCGGGTCGATCACCGCTGCTCCTGCTGAAGAGCAGCCCGCCCGCAGCGGGGAGGTTGAGACCTCCGAGTTGCGGCACAAGCGCGCCGAGGCCGCCGTGGAGATGGCCAACTACTACGAGGATGCCCGTGCCCTGGCCCGGCTGATGACCCAGTGGTCCAAGGGCCTGCCCGGCCGGCGTCACCGCTTCGTCATCACCTCCGGTGGCGGTCCCGGCATCATGGAGGCCGCCAACCGGGGAGCCTGGGAGGCGGGTGGCAAGACCATCGGCCTGAATATCATGCTGCCTTTCGAGCAGCAGCCAAACCCCTACATCACACCGGCGCTCAACTTCAACTTCCATTACTTCTTCATGCGCAAGTTCTGGTTTGCCTACATGGCCAAAGCTCTGGTGGTCTTTCCGGGCGGTTTTGGCACCCTGGATGAGATGTTTGAGCTGCTCACCCTGGACCAGACCCACAAGCTCTCCAAGCCGATCACGGTGGTTATCTACGGCTCCAGCTATTGGAAGAAGGTCATCAACCTGGAGATGCTCGCCGACAAGGGCGCGATCGCCGTCAAGGACCTCGATCTCTTCCAGTTTGCCGACACACCAGAGCAGGCCTTCGCCATCCTCAAAGAGGGCCTTATCCGCAACCACCTGGGAGGGGAGTACCCTCGCACCGAAGCTCCGATCCCCGAGGAGCCCGAGGCCAATGCTCAGGAGATCCTCGGCCCCGATATTGCTCAAACCCGTTCCTTCCGCAGAGGAGCCAATCACCAGGTGCACGGATAGAGCAGCCTCCCTGTTGGGCTATTGGATATAGCGACTCTGACCTCTGCCATGACAGGGGTCAGAGTTGCTGTGCGTGCAAGAGCGTCGGCTATTTGCGCTCGACCGCCTCGGCAAGATCAGCAGTAAGTCCACCGAGAACGTTTAAGCGTCTCATGACGTTGTGTGCAGCGATCGGTTGGCAAGACCAGTTTGCCAACTCGCCGGTCAGTGGTAGTAGTATCGCTGCGGCACTTCTCTTGGCGCTACGGTCTCTGCGCGCCACCTGCCCGATGGCCTGGCGGTGGCTGGCTGGCGGTGAACATTTGCCAGTTGTGCGTGCGTTTGTCTGCCGTTAGCCGGAGGGCAGCGTGTTGAGGAGGGCCATGCTTGTGATGGAGCGGAGGACAGCGGATGCCGAACAGCGATACGGGTCGAGGCGAACGATGACAAAAGAAAAAGAGAAGAAGCATCCCACCTTGAGCGAAGTGGCGAAGCGAGCGTGCGTCGGCACAACCACCGTGTCACGTGTGATCAACGGAGTGGAGCACGTAGAGCCCCACACGCTGGCACGTGTGGAGCGCGCCATCAAAGAACTGGGGTATCTGCCCAACCAGGCCGCGAGAGTTCTCAAGGGGCATAGCGCCCGGACGATCGGCCTTGTGGTGCCGAGTATCGCCGACCCGTTCTTTTCCAGTTGTGCCGAGGCGCTGCAGGAGATTGCGCGCAGGCATGAGTTTCTGCTGATCGTGCTGACAACGCAGAACGAGGCGGCGATGGAACGGGACGCAGTGAACACGCTGATTCAGCATCGGGTGGATGGTTTCGTGATTGCGCCGGCAAACTCGGAGAGCAAAGAGCTGCGCCATCTGCTGTCCCGCATACCGGTACCGATTGTGGCGCTGGATCGTCCGGTGGCCGGCGCTATTGTGCCCTCGGTGGTGGCGGACAACTTCGTCGGTGCGCAGCATGCGACACAGCATCTGATCGCGCACGGATACAAGCGAATCGCATGCCTGACGGGAGAGATTCACCTCTACACGATCCGCGAACGTGTGCGCGGTTACCAGGCGGCGATGGCGAAGGCGAATCTTGAGGTTGTGCTGGACACCTCGATTTACGACTACGCTTCCTGCGAAAAAACGATCAAGAAGCTGCTTCAGGAGCGTCATTCACTCGACGCGATCTTCACGCTGAAGAATATTACAACCGTGGATGCGTTTGAAGCACTGCAACGCATGCGCGTTCCGGTACCGGAGAAGGTCGCACTGATTGGTTATGACGACTTCCAGCTTGCTGGAACGGTGCGTCCTGCGATCACGGTGGTTCAGCAGCCTATTCAGGATCTTGGGCATAAGGCTGCTGAGTTGTTGTTCGCGCATCTCAAAGGCTCTCCGAAGGCCGCTCCGGATAGCGAAAAGAGTGCCAGACAGCAGGTGCTGCTGAAGACATCCTTGATCCTGCGAGAGTCCTGCGGCTGCCGGATGAGCCACCTCTGAGAGGGCGGCCTCTGCCGGATCACGGCTGCCCGCGATCCGGCGACATGAATTTACAAACAATCGACAGCGCTGGTTTCAGAACGGGAAGTCTCCTGCGGCAGGGGTAGTTCAACCCGTCATTCTCTTCGAAAATCGAAGTCCCCTAAAAACATCTTGACAAGCTTTGGATGATTATAGAGAATCTCATCCGTTCACAGAAACACCAAAATCTCGCCATGGAAACGTTTCCATACACCAGCGACACCCCGGCGCCGAGCCGGCCGTGAGTCGTGCGAATCGGGATCCACTGAATTTTCAGGGAGGCTAGGCATGCGTTGTGTCTTACATTGCTGGACGAAAAGCTTCTTGGCTATTGCATTCGTCTTTGGAGTTTTGAGTAGCAGCGCGCAGGACTTTCGCGCGACCCTTACGGGGCAGGTAACCGATCAGTCAGGAGCATTCATCCCGGGAGCCAAGGTTTCCGCGGTGAATAACAGCTCGCAAACAACCTATACGGCCGTTACCACAGCGAAGGGCGCCTATTACATTCCTTACGTTCTGCCGGGCACCTACACGGTCTCGGCCGCCGCGCCCAACTTCAAGACCGCCGTGCAGGATAACGTGCTGGTTGTCACGGCGCAGGTTTTTAACCAGAACTTCACGCTGCAGGTAGGCCAACTCTCTCAGCGTGTCGTTGTAACCTCGGCGCCGCCGCAACTGGATGCGGAGGATGCCTCTGAGAACAACACTGTTAGTGCGCGATCAATTGAAAATGTACCGCTCAATGGCGGTGAGATCTACGCCCTGATCGGCACGACGCCCGGAAGTCAGCCGACCTATGCGGCTAATACGCAGATGAACGGCTACAACGCTCAGAACTCTTACACGCTGGGCGGTGGCATCGTCGGTAACAATCAATTCACGTTGAATGGCTCGAACATCACCAGTCAATACACGTACGACAATCAGGGTGCCGGCGAGTGGACGGTCTCTCCGAATATGGACAGCGTCCAGGAGATGGATGTGATGACTACCACCTACGACGCGCGCTACGGTCGCACCAGTGGCGGAACGGTGAATACCGCGACCAAGAGTGGCACCAACCAGTTCCATGGAGCGGCGCGCTACGCCTTCCAGGGCACGACCCTGGACGCCAACTCCTATCAGAACAATCTTTTTGGAGCTCCCCGTAATGGCGAGGTGCAGAATCAGTTCTGGATTACATTTGGTGGCCCGATCCTCAGAAACCGCCTCTTTTTCTTCTTTGGCTTTGAGGGATTTCACCAGTCGCTGCAGTCCTCGCTATTTGAGAACGTCGCACCGGCCTTCCTACGGCCGGGCTACAACGGAAACTCCGGAGTAAATTTCGGGCTGGTCGGAGCCATGGATCCCTCCGAATTTCCGAACGGTCTGCCGATCTATGAGCCGGGAACGGGTGTCTGTCTCTCCGGTGGCTCTGTAGATTCCTGCAACAGCAACCAGATCGCCCAGACAGCCTTCCCCAATGACACCATCCCGGCGTCGATGATCAATTCCACCGCTGCGTCCCTGCTGAAGTATCTGCCGTTGCCGAACGTCCAGGGCTCAGCAAATCTGGTTAACGGGAACAACTATTTTGCGCAGAACCCGGGGTTGCTGCATTACAACCAACCGCAGATTCGCGTGGATTACAACCTCAGCGATCGAACGAAGCTATACAGCTACTACATCTACTCGAACGGCGCGGACTATCAAAACCAGAATGGTATCTCGGGGCTTGCCGAGAACGGCCTCGTCAATGCGGTTCACCAGACCTACATCGCCACACAGGACGTAACCCACGTCTTCTCTCCAAGTCTGACGGGTGATTTCAAGCTGTCGTTTGACCGTTACTACGCCGATGCCCCAGACGGTGTCAGCCAACCTACGGATCCGACCTCGATCGGCCTTACGATGCCGCTGCCTGCCACCACCTCAACCTCGTATCTTCCGCAGTTCAATATCCTGGATGGCTGGGGCACGGGCTTCTTGAACAACAATGGCGATACCACACTGTTTGGCAATAACATCTATGCCAGTGCGAGCGTCACCAATAATTACTCGCTGAATGTGGACTTCACCGCGACCCACTCAAGACATACTCTAGAGTTTGGCGGGGAGGTAGATGAGTTTCAGTTCGGAGGTTTCCCTGACGGTGGTGGCAATCCCAACGGCCGTTTCTCCTTCAACTCTGCGTTTACCCAGTATGATCCGCAGAACTCCAACTGCTACAGCCCTACCGGTGTGCCAAACCCCAACTGCCAGACTTTACAAAATGACCAGAATGGTTCTGCTCTGGCGTCCTTCTACCTTGGTTATCCGGCCAGCGGCGGTATCGATTGGATCGGTTCGATCATGGAAGGCTACCCTGTAACCTCGGGTTACTTCCAGGACAATTGGCGTATCACCAAGCGCATGACGTTGAATATGGGTCTCCGCTACGACGTTCAACGGGGATTGCGTGAGCGGCATAATAACCTGAATCGCGGTATCTGCCTCACTTGCATCAATCCAATTGGAGAGCAAGCTTCCTACCAGGCGAACGTAGGGAACGCCTCAAATGTCGCAGCCTGGAACGCGGCCGGTATCGATGTGGCCAACCTGTCCACGGTTATGGGCGGCATAGAATTTCCGGGTGTCAACGGCCAGTCGCGGGATGCTTACAACACGGACTGGACCGATTGGGGTCCCCGTTTCGGCTTTGCCTATACCGTCAATCCGAAGACAATCATCCGTGGCGGCTACGGGATCATGTACTCCTATGGATTGGAGGGGGGCTCCAGCGTCGGTGAAACCCAGACGACCAACTTCACGGCATCTCTGGACAACGGCAACATACCCACCAACTACTTTCAGAGCGGCAATCCGTTCTCAACGGGCCTGCTCCCTCCCACGGGTAACAGCCTTGGTCTGGAGACAGATCTCGGCAACGGGGCGTCCAGGTGGACTTCCCGAACCGCAGGATCCCCATAGAGCAGATCATGTCCCTAGGCTTCCAGCGTGAAATCACGCACGGCATCGTACTCGATGCCCGGTATGCCGGAAACTTCACCAATCGTCTGCGCACCTTCCTTTGGACCAACGGAACGGCAAGTCTGGCACAGGAGCAGGAGGCGATCGCCAATCCGGCGTACTTCAATGAACAGGTGCCGAATCCGTACTACGGGGTACCGGGAATCTCCGGACCCGGGCAGTGCGGTACTTCGACGACCGTCCCCGCCATTGAGCTCCGTACCATCCTGCCTCAGTACTGCAGCCCCGGTGGCGCCGGGCTGGTGGGAGAGTATAACGCTCCGATTGGAGGCAACTTCTATAACGGGTTGGAGGTAAAGGTTGACAAGCGCGTGACCAGCGGGTGGGGGAACGGCCTGAGCTTCCAGATCTCCTATACCTACTCGAAGACGATCAACGAAGATGGTTACCTCAACGGTTGGCCCTATCAGGATCTGCACCGCATTCATCAGCTTGCAGGTACTGACCGCACGCAGGTACTCGTGGTCACTTCGGTATACAACCTGCCGATTGGACGTGGTGGTCTTCTGTGGACCCATCCATCCGAGCCGGTGAATGCGCTGATCGGCGGCTGGATCCTGGGCACCGTGCTTACGGCGGAGAGTGGAACACCTGTAGGAGTGGATACAGGCTGGTACTACACCTGCAACCATAGCTATCGCCCCACGGGCGGGTCTACCCTGGGACACTGGTTCTCAACCGCCAGTAATCCAAGCGCCTGCTGGCAGGGTATACCGCCTTACGGGCTGATGAACCTCACCGGCACTACGGAACAGGTTCGCAATCCGACGATCCCGGATCTGGATCTCTCCCTGCAGAAGACCTTTCCGCTATGGAGCAAGGTGGACTTCAACCTGCGTCTGGATGCATTCAATGCAACCAACTCGGTCTTGTTTGGTGGTCCTGATACCAACCCCGGAGATGGACCTGCTACCTTCAGTCCAGGCTCGGGCTGGAGCGGCTTTGGAACTGTCGGCCCGGATCAGCAGAACACGCCGAGGGTGTTGCAAGTTCAGGGCAAGGTTCAGTTCTGATGCGCAGCCGCTGCCAGGCCACGTCCCGGCGAGGGACGTGGCCTGATCGAGTCTGTTTCATCGCTGCTCTGGAAGCTGGAGGAGGAGACAGACAATCTACAGAGTTACCTGATAGATCCTGATAGACGACGAGGAGGTATGTTGAACGGAAGAGGTGCCGGCGAAGTCGTTCAAGTCCTGCGCTGGCGCGTATTAAGTGTCAGCGCTGTTTGCTGCGCCGGGACGGAGCATCTCTCCTGCGGGCGTAATGACCGTTTTGACATGAGTCGCAACTCGGGAACCCGCCAACCGCCGTGCCGCGCATAGACCTCGCATATCCTAGCACTGATTCCGCTCGTCTTACGGTGGCACGGCAACTCCCACCGCAAAGCCTTCGCGAGATCAAACCGCTTCTTCTTCGTTCAGAATGCTGAACCCGCCAATCGCATCACGCAATCGTCTCCGCCATAAGCCCGAGCCGGTCTTCCGAAGGGCGTTTTGGCGTGGTCCTGAATCCATCACCAAGATGTGGAGATCCAATGCAAAACCTTCGTAGGCGTTCCCTCTCCGTACTGTTGACTTCCATGATCCTGGCCGCGGTCGGCGGTGCGCAAACGGCGCAGAAGCCTAACCTCAAGAAGGATCCCACGCTGTATGTTGTGGGCTACGCCCATCTGGATACCGAGTGGCGGTGGGAGTATCCGCAGGTGATTGATGAATATCTGCGAAACACGATGGAGTACAACTTCAAGCTCTTTGCCAAGTATCCACACTACATCTTCAACTTCAGCGGGGCCAATCGCTATCGGCTGATGAAGGAGTACTATCCTGCGGAGTTTGCCGAGGTAAAGAAAGATGTGGCGGCGGGACGGTGGTTCCCGGCGGGCTCGTCCATGGAAGAGGGGGACGTGAATGCGCCCTCCGCGGAGGCGATCCTGCGCCAGATCCTCTACGGCAATGAGTGGTTTCAGAAGGAGTTCGGAGAGTCCAGCCAGGAGTTCATGTTGCCGGACTGCTTCGGATTTCCTTCGTCGCTTCCGACGATCCTTGCCCACGCCGGGGTCAAGGGATTCTCGACGCAAAAGCTGACCTGGGGCTCGTCGGCGGATGCGGGGGGGCCGGATTCGCTGGAGAATACGCCGGAGGGTACACCGTTCAACGTGGGCGTGTGGGTGGGTCCGGATGGAGAGCATGTGATGGCTGCGCTGAACCCCGGAGCTTACAGCGGAGGTATCAGCACGGATCTGAGCGCACCCCTGCCGCCTCTGCCGCCCAATCCCGCGATGGGTGACGTGGAGAAGCAGCTGGCCGCGTTGCAGGAGCATCTCCAGGCCGGAACCCCGGGAACTCCAATGAACCAAAAGGACCGGCAGGAGTTGTTTGCGCTACGCACAGAACAGCAGGGAATTGAGTTGGGCCAGCAGCAGGCTGCGGAGCGGCGCTTTCAGGGTGACTGGGCCGCGCGCGTGATGAAGAACGGCAAGGTGACAGGGGTGTTCACTGACTATCACTACTACGGTACGGGCGATATTGGCGGCGCACCGGATGAGGCCTCTGTGAAGCGGCTGGAGGCGATCGTCACCAAAGGCACCGTTGCGCTTCCACCGGCGAACGAAGGGTACTTCCGTGGTGAAGACCGCGCGGATTGGCCCACGGTGCAGGTGGGCGAGGGACCAGTCCACGTTGTCTCGGCTACCGCGGATCAGATGTTCCGCGATATCACTCCCGCGGAGCAGGAACTGCTGCCTCGGTATACCGGGGAGCTGGAGCTCACCAATCACTCAGCCGGCTCGCTCACGTCGCAGGGTTATCAAAAGCGCTGGATCCGCAAGGAAGAGTTGCTGGCGGATGCTGCGGAGAAATCAGCAGTGGCCGCGTCGTGGCTGGGAACTCGCGCCTATCCCATGGGACGGCTGAATGACGCGTGGACGCTGGCGATGGGAGCACACTTTCACGACCTGGCCGCAGGTACGTCGACTCCGAAGGCCTACGAGTTTGCGTGGAACGATGACGTGATTGCGCTCAATCAGTTCGCTGATGTGCTGAAGAGCGGTGTAGAGGGCGTTTCCGCAGCATTGAATACCGAGGGCGCTGGAGTGCCGGTGGTGGTCTTCAATCCGCTGAACATCGAGCGGGACGATATCGTGGAGGCGGCTTTGAACCCTCCCGGCGGTCTGCCGGTGCAGGTGCACGTGGTCGGTCCAGACGGCAAGGCCGAGCCCGCACAGTTCTCCGATGGCAAGGTGCTGTTCGAGGCGCAGGTGCCCTCGGTGGGCTACGCGGTGTATCACGTGCTGAAGGGATCGGTTGCCGCTACGGGAGAGGCGTCTCTGCATGTGACCGGGAATGGACTGGAAAACGCCTACTACCGCGTGCGGCTGAATGCGGACGGGGACGTTTCGAGCATCTTTGACAAGCAGGCTGACCGGGAGTTGCTTGCCGCGCCGGCGCGCCTGGCTTTGTCCTATGACAACCCCTCCCAGTGGCCAGCCTGGAATATGGATTGGAAGCAGGAGCAGGCCGCTCCACTCGCCTACGTCTCCGGACCGGCGAAGATCCGTATCGTGGAAGACGGACCGGTGCAGGTGGCCATTGAGGTGAGCCGCGAGACGGATGGCTCGCGCTTTATTCAGACCATCAAGCTCTCTTCAGGCGATGCGGGCAAGCGGATTGAGTTCGCGAACGTCATTGACTGGAACACCCGGGAACGCAACCTGAAGGCTGTCTTTCCGTTGACGGCTTCGAACCAGGTGGCAACCTACAACATGGGTATCGGCACGATTGAGCGACCGACGGCCCAGCCGAAGACATTCGAAGTGGCGACTCACCAGTGGATTGATCTGACAGACATGAGTGACAAGTTCGGAGCCACGGTTCTCACTGATTGCAAGAACGGCTCGGACAAACCCAACGACCACACCATCCGTCTCACGTTGATCCGCACCCCTGGAACAAGGGGTGGTTACGCGGACCAGGGGACGCAGGATATCGGGCACCATGAGTTTATCTACGGCCTTACCGGCCATGTGAACGGGTGGCGTGATGCGCAGACAGACTGGCAGGCAGAGCGCCTGAACGATCCATTGATTGGCTTTGAGAGCGTGAAGCACAACGGCGCCCTGGGCAACACCTTCTCGCTGGTGAAGGTGAGCAACCCACGCATCCGGATGATGGCGCTGAAGAGAGCCGAGGCGAGCGATGAGTACATCGTGCGTCTTGTGGAACTCGATGGCAAGCCGCAGCGTGATGTGCACATCTCTTTTGCCTCACCCATCACCAGCGCGCGTGAAGTTAACGGACAGGAGCAGGCGCTGGGTGCGGCAAAGCTGGAAGGCGGTGCGCTGGTCGCAACCTTTGGCGCGTATCAACCCCGGACGTTCGCGATCCGCTTAACGCCGCCGCAGTCGAGCGTCTCCGGGGTGCGGTCAGTGCCGGTGCAACTGCATTATGACCTTGCCGCCGCCACCGATGACGGTACGGCTGACAAGGACGGCTTCGACGGCAAGGGAGATGCGCTGCCTGCGGAGATGCTGCCGCCGCAGATTGCCTTCAACGGAGTCACCTTTCACCTGGCGCCGGCGAAGACGGGCGCTCCCAATGCTATCGTGACCCGAGGACAGGCGGTCGCCCTGCCCCAGGGCAACTTCAACAGCGTCTATATCCTGGCTGCGTCGGACGATGGTGATCAGAAGGCGGT
>JAJZDM010000113.1 GCA_021806005.1 Acidobacteriota bacterium
CAACCCGGAAGGCTCGCTGGATAGCTTCGCCCTCTCCAATCCCTCCAGCTTCCTTACCAGCGATGTGGTAGCGACCTCGCTCCCGGTGGAATCCAGTCCGGTGAGTATCTCCGCCTTCGCGCCCGCCAGCGGTCTCTCCACCATCTTCATCCCGCAGGGCGGCTTGAACAGCATTGCGGCCGTCAACGCCTCCACCGCCGCGCTCTATGACACCGTCGGCATTGAGGCCGGAGGGTCCAACCCCGTTTACGTGGTGGGTACCACCGGCACCCCGCGCGTCTATGCCATCAGTCAGAACTCCTCCGGGACCAACGGTCAGGTGGACTCCATTGAGACCATCTCCACCACCACGCTCTCAGACTCCGCGCAGATTCCCGTCGGCATCGATCCCGTCTACGGCGTCATGACCACCAATACTGACCGGGCCTTCATCCTCAATCAGGGCTCCGGCACCGTCTCGGTCATCAACGTTCCCAGCAACGAACTCGACGTCGCCAAGCCGACCATCACCGTCGGCAGTAACCCGGTGTGGGCTGACCTGGACACAGTGGACAACGGGTTGGTCGTCCTCAACGCCGGCAATGGCGCCAATATTTCGGCATCGCAAGACTATGTGGGAACCTATAGCGCCACCACTACCTACCAGCAGAATCAGGTCGTCACCTACACGGTCGGTTCGCAGACCAGCTATTACATGGCGCTCAGCGGCGGCCTCACCGGCACGCCGCCCACCAGCACCTCCAGTTGGAAGCAGCTTACCGCCGGCAGTCTCAGCGTCATCAACATTCCCCTCTGCAACGCCTCGGCGGAGCCCAACAACCCGAACTGCACCTCCACCAACCCCGAGGATGGCGTCGGCTTTGGAAATGTCATCGCCACCGTCCCGGTCGGCATCGGCGGAACCATGGTCTCGGTCCTGCAGGGCACCGATGGCAACAGCCCCGCCGCGTATGTCATCAACCAACTGGACAGCACTGGAACCTGCGGGGCCGGCGAAGGCTCCGTCACCATCGTCAATCTGCAGAGCTATTCCGTCACGGCGACCATCTGCGGAGTCTCCGGTTCGGCCGCCACGGCCAACGCCAACGGTGCCGCCAACGTTATCTTTGGCCATCCGAACTCTGTCGCGGCCACAGGTGGCCTGCCCACCGGCAAGGTGTACGTCACCTCCGCGGATAATCAGTACATGAGCGTGATCTACACGGACACCAACCAGGTGCAAACCCACATCCCCCTTCAGGGGAACGGTCTCCGTGTCGTGGTCACTGCGCCCTGATCAGTTCCTCATCGATCCACGCATGCAAACTTGAGGGCCGGGCTTCAGCCCGGCCCTCAAGTGCAAGGCAAACAATCCGCACCTCACCGGCGTAGCCGGCGATCCGCCCTCAGGCGTGAACCTCTGCGCTCTGGCCTCAGCTTCAGGGCTCCCGCCCGGCAAAGGATCACCCTCCGCTGCTTCCCCGTACCTCTCGTCCGGGGCCTTCTCCGCCTCCCAACGTCAAAGGCTTGTCCGGCCTACATCCCCGCCAGAATGATCGGTGGGGTAGGCGTCTGCGATCCGCCTTCCTTCTCCACCGTTACGCCAAATCCTTTGGCGGCCACATCCCGGGGAAGCGGTGGCATCACCACGGAGGCGTTGCCATTGGCGTCGGGCTTGAACAGGCCGACGGAGATGGCTGGCTGACCTGCCTGCGCGGGCAGCAGCCAGAGCTCATAGGTCATTCCGTTCTCCAGCGGATCCAGATGGTCGGCCAGGAACAGCAGCGCTCCGGTCCGCGCCAGGTAGATCACATGGCCTTCAGGGTCCACCTTGGGAGCGGCCGTGGCGCTCAGCGGCAGGTGCATCGCCACCTGCATCGCGCTGGGGTCCCTCAAGGCCTGCAGTACCTGTTCGGCTCTTTCATTCTGCTGCTCGCTCTGGCTCAGTTGCGCGGTGGCCACGGCCATATCCTGCTGTACCATCTGCCGCTGGTCCACCTGCATCCCGGTCACCACCGCCAGGCACGCCACCACGCCCCAACCCAGCCAGGCCATCAGCGCGGCCGCCCGGCGCGGCTCCCGCTCTTCCGGGGCATCCATCTGATACATTCGGCTGTTGCGCGGGTAGAGCACCGGCTCCCGCTGTTCCTCAACAGGGTCTGCGGGGACCTCTTTCTTCTCTTCCGCCACCTGTCGCAGCAGCCGTTCCCGAGCCTGCGAGGGCGGGGTCTGCACCTCTGCCGTCAGTGCATAGATCACCATCTCTCCCTGCACCTCGCCCAACTGGGCGCGGCACACCGCGCACTCTTTCAGGTGGGTCGCAGCGTTCCGCATCTCGGGTTCCTGCAGGAGTTGCAGAGCGAACAGGTAGAGGTTATCGGCTGTGATGTGATTGCCTTCGTTCATGCCTGAAGCCCCTTTCGCAAGGTCAGCAGCGCGCTGCGCATTCGATTCTTCACCGTTCCCACTGAATCCCCGGTCATCTCGGTGATCTCGGAGTGCGTCAGCCCGTCGAAGAACGCCATCTCCAGGGTCTTTCGCTGCTCTGTGGGCAGCAACTTCACCACAGCCCGGGCACGCTGTATCAGCATTGACCGCTCGGCCTCATCGCCCAGATTCCAGGCCCCCGCCAGCGTCAACTCTTCCACCTGCTCGCTGGGGCGCCGCCGCCGCAGCATGTCGATCGAACGGTTGCGGGCCATCACCGCCAGCCAGCCACCCAGAGATCCCTTGCTGGAGACGAAGCTGTGCGGACTCCTCCAGATATGCATGAAGATCTCCTGCATCACATCTTCGGCCGATGCGCTATCGCGCAACACGCGCAGCGCCACCGAATAGACGATCTTCGAGTACCGGTCGAAGAATACGGCCATGGCTCGCTCATCGCCTCGCTGCACCCGCGCCAGCAACTCGCCATCATCCTCCGGCACTGGCTGCGCCACCACCTTCGATTCATCCATACCATTGTTCATAGAACGCACTCGCTCGCTCGAACGGATTGTCTCCGGGGATGTGGAAACAGGCAGCCGTTGCGCATCCAGGCCGGAGTCCGTGCCCCTTCAGGCCGACCCCCGGGAACTCTATGCCTTGGACTGCCTGGTCTTCTCAAAGTCTTGCCTGAAAAGTCTTGGCTGCGGACTGCCCAGTAGCCTGCGAGCCCAGTGTACGTCATTCCTCCGCGCAAAGAGCAGGGGGTGTACGCCTTCAGTTTCGGCACACCGCCCTCCGGCCCCGGGTCTCCGCCGCCTTGGGATCGGACACCCCGGGGAAAAGCATTCGGGCCGGTGAAGACCACGCAGAGGGCGCGCTCTGTGATCCTCTCACGCCGGTTATGCTTCCAGCGCCGCCTGCTTCTTCGCCACGCCGCTCAGAAAGCGGTCGATATCCACCACGAACCGCTCGTGCTTCCCTTCACAGATCACATCCACTTCGTCCCGGCAGATCACGCCGAAGCGCAGCCTCCGGCCCTCCACAGACTCCAGCGTTACCTCGGCCGTCACCTTCATCCCAACCGGGGTCGCGGCGGAGTGGCTCAGGTTCACCTGCGTGCCCAGGCTCCGATGTTGCGGCTCCAGGTATGGCTCCAGCAGCCGCATGCAGGTCCACTCCACAAACCCGATCATGTAGGCGGTAGCCAGTACCGGTGGCATATCCGTCTCCTGGACAAACATGCCGACCACCTGCCGTACCGTCAGCCGATCCTCCACCGTGAGGGTCTCCTTGTGCTCCATCCCGGCCTTCAACTCCGTCAGCGCCATCTTCCGTCCTCTCCTCTCAACGTCCAACTCGCCGCTGCCCGCCGTCATCGGCTGGCAACCACAAATCGCCTCGGGAAGCGGAGCAGTGTCCGCCCATCCACACGGGGCGGATAGGCGCTTGCAATCTCTTCGCCGTAGGCCTGCAGAAACTCCGCACCTTGTTTCTCGTTCAGCGCAGCGAGAAACGGCCGCAGAGAGGAGCCCTTGAACCACTCCACAATCGCCTGCGGCCCATCTATCACATGTTCATACTCGGTGCGCCATATCTCCACCCGCCGGCACAACGGCTGTAGCAGGTCGTAGTAGCTCCGGGCCGCGGGCAGCTCCATCCGCGCCGCTCGGGCCGGGGCCAGAGCCTCGGCCCAGTCCTGCCGTAGAGCAACCTTCTGCATGAGCTGATGCGACGGCTCGCCGGTGTTGTCCGGCATCTGCACCGCCAGCACGCCCCCCTCCGGCAGCGCCTCCAGCAGCCTTCGCATCACGGACTGGTGCTCCGGAATCCATTGCAGCACCGCGTTCGCAAAGATCAGGTCCGTGTCCTGCGGCGGCGTCCAACTCACCAGATCCGCCTCCACAAAGCGGCACCGCGGAAAATCCGACTCCGGCAGCCGCTCCCGAGCCGTCTCCAGCATCTGCCGGGAGGTGTCCACCCCCACCACCACAGCCTCTGGAAACCGTTCCGCCAGCAGCGCCGTTGAGTTTCCGGGCCCGCATCCCAGATCCACCACTCGCCGGGCACCCTGCAGCTCCACCTGCGAGAGCAAGTCATGCGAAGGACGGGTGCGCTCCAGCTCGAACCGCAGATACTGCATCGCGTTCCACTCCCCGCCCGCCGCGCCTGTCGCCATCGCCCTGGTTCTCACCTCCGCTCATCTTATCCAAAACAGATGGAAGCATCGTTTCGCCATCCTCCGCTATCCTGTCAGTGGAAGCAGCTCATCGCTGACCCGACACGGCGGCTGAAAGCTCCACCGCCGTTGCTGCGCCCCAATCACGCGCAGCAACGCCGATCGCGGGTCACAAATCGCCCGTTTGGCCACGACGCGATAATCGGTTACGCTGCGCCAGTGCTGCACGCATGAAACAACATTTCGAAAAACAACGTCTCGATAAACTTCTGGTCGATCGCTCCCTGGCCGCCTCTCGCGAACGCGCCCAAGCCATGATCCTGGCCGGCCGCGTCCTCGTCGAG
This sequence comes from Acidobacteriota bacterium, assembly GCA_021806005.1. Classification (GTDB taxonomy): domain Bacteria; phylum Acidobacteriota; class Terriglobia; order Terriglobales; family Acidobacteriaceae; genus Granulicella. Next base: position 4,930 of record JAJZDM010000113.1, read on the forward strand.
GAACAGCGCATCGACAAGCCCGGTACCCCGGTCGCCGCCGAAGCCGCCATCCGCCTGCTCGGGGAGGATCTGCGCTACGTCTCCCGCGGCGGCCTTAAACTTGAAGCGGCGCTCACCACCTGGCGCATCCCGGTGGAAGGCCTCGCCGCCGCTGATATTGGCGCCTCCACCGGCGGCTTTACGGACTGCCTTCTGCAGCACGGTGCCTCCAGCGTGCTGGCCGTTGACACCGGCTACGGCCAGATTCACCACAAGCTGCGCTCGGATCCTCGCGTCACGCTGCTGGAGCGCACCAACGCCCGCCTCCTCACCCCGGGTGAGCTTCTCTCGCTCTCCCCGCAGCCCATCCGCTTCATAGCCATCGACGTCAGTTTCATCTCTGCCACCCTCGTTCTGCCTGCGGTCACTGCCGCGCTGGCCGCCGCCGGCGAGCGCTGGAGGGGTGAGGCCGTGCTGCTGGTCAAGCCGCAGTTTGAAGCCGGTCGTGAATACGTCGGCAAGGGGGGCATCGTCCGCGACCCCGCCGCCCATCAACTGGCCATCGAGCGGGTCTCCAACGCCGCGCGAGCCCTGGGCGGCCAGGTGCTCGCCACCATCGATTCTCCCATCCTGGGCATGGAGGGCAACCGCGAGTTCCTCCTCCATCTCCGCTGGGCCTGACCCTCCGGACCCCGCTTTCACTTCTTTGCCCCGGCCCAGGTTGCGGAGCGCTGTGGGCGCCCCGGCTCCGAACCCAACCCAATAGGCACCCTCCAGTCGCCTCGCTCCCACCTCGCCCTTACGATTCGTGTCTTCGCGCGCAGACCGGGCGGGCCGGGCACGATACACTCATCTCATCATGCCCAAGGTAGCGATCATCTCCAAACCACAGAAGCCAGAGTTGGAGTTCATCCTCTCCGAACTCGTTGACTGGCTGAAGGGTCATGGTTTCACCCCCATCCTTGAACCCGATAGCGCCTCCTACATCGGCATGAGCCGCCAGGCGGTCGATCGTTCTCAGATGGCCTCCCATGAGCCTGTGCTGGTCATCTGTCTGGGTGGCGATGGAACCCTGCTCTCCGCCGCTCGCGCCTTTGCTCTCACCACAACGCCGATCCTCGCCATCAACCTTGGCTCCCTGGGCTTCCTCACCGAGGTGCCGATGGCCGACCTCTATCAGACCCTGGACGCGTGGATGGAGGGTACTGCCGTCATCGGTACACGCCGGCTCATGCATACCCAGCTCTTCCGCCACGGAGAAATGGTGCAGGAGTGGGAGGCGCTCAACGACGTAGTGCTCTCCAAGGGAGCCATCGCCCGCATGGGCGAGTTCGCCATCGAGCTCGATGGCCAGTTCGTCGCTCGCTTCCGCGCCGACGGTGTCATCGTCTCCACGCCTACCGGGTCCACGGCCTACAATCTGGCCGCCAATGGACCCATCCTCACCCCCAATGTGGACGCAATGATCCTCTCCGCCATCTGTCCCCACCTGCTCACCATCCGTCCCATCGTCTTCCCCGGGGACACCGAGGTCGTGGTCGTGGTTGACGTTGTTCCACAGGAGATGTACCTCACCGTCGATGGCCAGGAGGCCGTACAACTGGCCCTGGACGATCGCATCGTCTGCCGTCGCTCCAGCCGCGAGGTCCGCCTGCTCGGCCTTCGTCCCAACGGCTTCTTCAACGTCCTGCGTTCCAAGCTGCACTGGGGAGAGCGCTGAATGCGGAGTCTCGACAGCTTGTTCCATCTCCGCGTGTGCGGACGGGCAGCGGGTCGCTGAGCCTACGATCCCGGTGCCCCGTCCCTCGCGTTTCAGCGATCTGGGCTTGAAATAAATCTCAACTGCGTACTCCGGCGCGAGCCCGCAATCAGGATCTCTACCAGCCTCTTCGCGCTCTCCCGCCACTCCGGGCCGGAGCCGACATGGGAGACCCCGACCATCACCCGCAGCAGATCGGATGCCTCCACCTCCGGGCGCAGATCGCCGCTCTCCTTCGCACCCTTCACCAGCGCCTCCATCGCTCCCTGAATCAGGCTGCGGGAGCTCTCATACAGCCTTGAAGGGCCTCCGGCGATGCTGTTCAGCGCCGGCGCAATGATCTGCTTCTCCGCGATGGAATCCACCAGCAGCAGCATCCAGGCCCGCAGAGCCTCCAGCGGGGCCATCCTCGCCGCCAACGCCCCCTCGGCGGCGGCCAGCTTCTCCACCTGCCGTCGGTAAACCGCCTCGATCAGCGTATCCCGCGTAGGGAAGTGGCGATACAGGGTGCCGGTTCCCACCCCTGCCTGCCTCGCAATCTCGTCCAGACTGGCCTCTCCGCCGTGGCGTGTAAAAGCCTCTTTGGCGGTCTCCAGGATGCGCTCGCGGTTCTGCTGCGCGTCTCTGCGCGGCTTGCGCGACGTGGCTGGTATAGGTGATTTCGCCATGGAAAAACTTTTTGCAACCGGAGAGTGTCTCCGGTTATCTCTTCATTCGGAGATACTCTCCGTTTTAAAGTAGCCTCGTTCGGCCCGTCAACTCAACCTGCCAACCATTTAACGAACAAGGAGATAGCCATGCATGTCTTCGTAACCGGTGCCACCGGATTCATCGGGTCCGCCGTGGTCAAGGAACTCATCGCCGCCGGTCATCCCGTCACCGGCCTGGCGCGCAGCGACGCTGGAGCGCAGGCCCTTCAGGCGCTGGGCGCTAAGGTTTTACGCGGCGACCTGGAAGATCTGGAGAGCCTGCGCTGTGGCGCGGCCGCCTCTGACGCCGTCATCCACACCGCCTTTCAGCACGACTGGTCCAGATTTGCGGAGAGCTGTGCCTGGGATCAGCGCGCCATCGAAACCATCGGAGCCGTGCTGGAAGGCTCCAGTCGCCCCTTCATCGTCAGCTCCGGCGTAGGGGTGGCGGAAGGCCGCGCTGCTACGGAGGACGATCCGCCCTTTCCCGCCACCGCCGCCTTCCCGCGCGCCTCGGAGTCGACGGCGATGGCCCTGGCCGCGCGCGGCATCAACGCTTCGGTGATGCGCCTGCCCCAGGTGCATGATACGGTCAAGCAGGGTCTGGTCACCTACGCGGTTCAGATCGCTCGCGCCAAGGGGGTCTCGGCCTACGTCGGCGCGGGCCAGAACCGCTGGCCGGCGGCGCACATCTCCGATGTCGCTCACCTGTACCGGCTGGCGCTGGAGAAGGGCTCAGTCGGGGCCAGGTATCACGCGGTCGCCGAAGAGGGCGTCCAGCTCAAAGCCATCGCTGAGGCCCTCGGTCATGGGCTCAACATTCCCGTCGTCTCCATCTCCCCGGAGCAGGCGCAGGAACACTTCGGTTTCCTCGGATTCTTCGCCGCCAGAGACGGTTACGTCTCCAGCGCGCAGACCCGGACTACGATGGGTTGGAACCCCACCGGCCCCTCGCTGCTCACGGATCTGGCCAACATGCGCTACGTATAGAACGGCGTCTTCCTCCACCACAGCTTCAACCCTCAGGAGATCCACATGAAAAAGACATGGTTTATCACAGGCGCCTCCCGCGGCTTCGGCCGTATCTGGGCACAGGCGGCCTTGCAGCGCGGCGATCAGGTGACGGCGACGGCTCGCAACCTGGCCGACCTCGACAGCCTCCGGGAACAGTTCGGCCCGGCGGTTCTGCCGCTGGCGCTGGACGTCACCAGTACCCAGCAGGTGCAGCAGGTGGTGCAGCAGGCGTACTCCCACTTTGGCCGCCTGGACGTTCTGGTCAACAACGCCGGCGCCAGTCTGTTCGCGGCTACGGAAGAGGCCAGCGACGAGCAGATTCACAAGCTCTTCGACGCCAACTACCTCGGCATGGTCCGCGTCATCCGCGTGGCGCTGCCGCTGCTGCGCAGGCAGGGAAGCGGGCACATCCTGGGCGTCTCCAGCGGCCTGGGCATCACCTCGCTGCCGTTCCTCGGCTTCTACAGCGCCACCAAGTGGGCCGTCGAAGCACTTCATGAGGCGCTGGCGCTCGAGGTCAAATCCTTCGGCATCAAGGTCACGCTGGTCGAGCCAGGAGCCTACGCCACCGGCTTCTCTCAGTCCGGCCAGATTGCCGACTTGCTGGAACCCTACGCCGAACTTCGCCGCCAGTTTCTCACCCGACTGACAGAGGTGGAGCGCGGCGACCCGGAGGCGACCGCGGAGGCCATCCTCAAACTGGTCGATGCCAACGATCCGCCCCTTCGGCTCGGCCTCGGCACCACCATTCTTCCCCGGGCTCGCGCTGCCTACGCGGAGCGTCTGGCCATCTGGGAGTCGTGGGAGGGTGTGATGAACGCGGCGATGGGAGAGCCCAGGAAGAACGACGACCCATGGCTGCAGCAGATCATCCAGGGACTGGCAGGGCGGCCATAAAGCGACTCATCGTCTCATCCTGCGGTCAGCCCCGCCAGCAATCCGCTTACGGGCGCCAACCTCCAGGGCCGGGCAGCAGTCCGGCCCTGGATCTGCTGCACTGCCGGCAGAACCGGGCCTTCCAGGTTTACAGCAGGTGCGTGATCAACTGGTTGGCCAGCAGCGCGGCCACGTAAGCCACCGTAGTCATGTACGCAAACTGCAGCGCGGGGAGCTTCCAGCTATTGGTCTCTCTCCGCACCACGATCAGCGTCGAGGTGCACTGCATCGCAAAGGCAAAGAACACCACCAGCGCGATCGCGCCGCCCAGCGTGAGGTCATGTCGCAGCGCGGCCTGCAGCCCCAGGGCGTGCGTGGCAGGATCCATCCCATACAAGGTGCCCAGCGTTCCCACGATCACCTCGCGCGCCACCACCGAACTCAGCAGCCCCACGCCGATCTTCCAGTTGAACCCCAGGGGCCGGATCAACGGCTCAATCCACCTTCCCAGGTGGGCGATCACGCTGCTGGAGAGATCAGCGAACTGCCCTCCATGGATCGGCAGCACGCTGAACACCCACACCAGAAACGTTACTCCAAGAATCACCGTGCCGGCCTTCTGCAGAAACAGCTTGCCGCGATCATAGAGCCGGAACCCCAGCGACTTGAAGGTGGGCCAGCGGTACTGGGGCAACTCAAGGATGAAGGGAGCGTGCGAAGCCTTCATCACCCTGGAGTTCAGCATCTTGGCGGTCAGCAGAGCGGCCAGGAATCCAATCACATACAGCCCCAGCATCGTCAGCGCGCGCAGCCCCAGCACTCCGCCCAGAAAGCGATGGTCGGGGATAAACGCCGCAATGATCAGCGTATAGATCGGCAGCCGCGCCGAGCAGGTCATGAACGGCGCTATCAGGATCGTCGCCACCCGCTCCCGCTTGTTCTCAATCGTGCGCGTGGCCATAATGGCCGGCACCGCGCACGCATACGCGGAGAGCAGCGGAATGAAGGCCTTGCCGTTCAGGCCTATGGAGCGCATCACCCGGTCCGCAATCAGCGCCGCCCGGGCCAGGTACCCGGAGTCCTCCAGCACGCCGATAAACAGGAACAGCAGCAGAATCTGGGGCAGAAACACCAGCACCGACTGCACGCCATTCCACAACCCATCCCTCAGCATGATGCGCAGCCAGTTGTCCGGCAGCAGCAGCGCTGCCCGGGCGCCGGCGTTGGTCAGCACCGTTCCCAGACCATCGCTCATCGGCTGACCCAGGGTAAATACCACCTGGAACACCGCAACCACCACCGCCAGAAAGAAGATCGGGCCAAAGATCCTGTGCAGCAGCAGACCGTCCAGCCTCCGCGTCCACAGTGAAGCCGCCGGCGTCTGGTACCGGGTGCGGCTCGTCACCTGGGTCGCCCAGCTTCGGCAGGAGGCGGCGCTCTGCAGCACCGGTAACTGCACCGGCCTCAGTCCATCGTCCAGCTTGCTCCCCGCGCGCAGCAGAAACTCGGGGATCGCATCCAGCCCCTTACCCTGCGCCGCGCTGATCAGGGCTACCGGATGTCCCAACTCCCGCGCCAGCCCCAGTGGATCGATCTTGCCGCCGCGCGCCTCCAGTTGGTCCGCCATGTTCAACAGAACCAGCGTCGGCAGCCCCATCGAAAACACCGGCGCGGCCAGCATCAGTTGCCGGTTCAGGTGGGTTACGTCAAGAATCAGTAGAATGCAATCCGGCTTGGGAACCCCTGGCATCTTGCCGGTCAGCACATCCACGGCTACGCGGGCGTCCTCCGAATATGTCGCCAGGGTATAGATTCCCGGTAGATCAATCAGCGTCAGATCGTTCCGCCCGATCCCCTTCATCCTTCCCGAGTGGTGTTCCACCGTCACCCCAGGGTAGTTCGCCACCTTCTGCCGCATCCCCGTCAGCCGGTTGAACAGCGTCGACTTGCCACAGTTGGGCGGTCCCACCAGAGCCACCGTGCGCAGCCGGTGCGGGCCTCCAAGGGGAGATGCGGGAGCCTCTTCGATCGGTTCGGCAACCGCAGTGTGGCAACTCATGCGGCCTCCTCCCGAGGTTCGGAGACGAGCTTCAAAAAGATATGCCGCGCGGTCTCGTTGCGCAGTCCAACTTCAATCCCATCAATGCGGTATACCCGAGGATCGCCCGCAGGAGCATGGCGCAGAATCTCTACGCTGGTTCCGGGAAGAAAACCAAGATGCGCAAGGTAATGACTCACCTCCTCAGGCAACTCGATCCGTTCCACTACGCCTGCACTGCCAACCTTCGCATCGCTCAAAGCCAGAAGATTCATCGAATCACATATCCGACCAAGTTGGTCCACTTTACTATACGCCAAGCGGGGGCACTCTGCCGAACTTTTCCAGTTCGAATATCAGGCAACTCGGTTCATCACCGGCAGAACCTGCTGCGTCCAGCCATTCCAATGGAATCCTGCGGCCGTAACACTGCTTCCTCCTCGCTGCTCGGGTCATTCCTCTGAAGCAGCTTAATCTGCATCCCTCGCCCAGTTATTGGGCATAAGGATTTTCAATTGGACGTCATGATCTTCGAGGGGGACCATGGGCACAGATGT
>JAJZDM010000114.1 GCA_021806005.1 Acidobacteriota bacterium
GGCCTCTTCGCCCGCTGACTGGAGACGGGCTCGCTGTTCGCAGGTGCGCTCGGCTGGCTCCCCGTCCAGCCACTCGGCTGTCTGCTCGCTCAGTGGCTCGCTGGTGTGCTCGCTCAAAGACTCGCCCGACGGCTCCTCCGGGTCCGCGGCCATGCGCACGTCTGGCTGCTGGTTGCTGCGCTCGCCGAGCTGCCAGCGGAGCAGCCAGTTGAAGAAGGCTGCCGGGCTGACCGGTTCGATCTGACGGCGGAGCGTGCCAAGGGTGAGGCGGTGAATCCGCTGCAGGATGCGGCGCTCGCACCACTGGGTGTCCGCAGTGGCGTCGGGCGAAGTGTCCTCCCGGAAGGGCGACGGCAGCTCGAAGACGCCGCGCATAGCCAGGCCCTGCATCTCCATGGTGAGCAGCGCCTGCAGGATGCAGGAGGACTGCAGATGCGTGTGCTCCGCAAGCTGGGCCGCGGTGGTGGGGCCGAGGAGTTGGAGCCAGCCCTGGGTGAGGGCGAGGACAGCGTCCGGAGCTGTTCCCATGGCCACCGGGGTTTGGCCGCTCCGTGGACGCTCCAGTTCGGGCCACAGGAGGTTGGCCGTGGCGGCGTGCTCCGTGGCGATCCACGCGCTCTGGCCGTCGATCGACACCGCAAGGGCGCGGCCCTGCGCCTCGAGGCGGGCGAAGAAGAGCGGCCAGTGCTCCGTGCCCCGGCCCGCCGGAGCCTGCGCGAGGATGGGAAGCGGCAGGCAGACGAGTTGCAGCAGGAGGTCGTGGAGTTCGTGCTCGTCGCGGAGGTCGGGCCAGAGCTGGGTGCGGACCTGCGCGATGGCGGCGGGATCGAGGTGGCCGGGCGCCTCGGGGATCCCGGCAGAGAGGATGCCGCGAGTGGAGACGGTGCGGGCGCGCCGGGCGGCGGCGTCCTCGGGGTCCAGAAAGGCGTAAGGAAGCGCGTGGAGCAGCTCGTGAGAGAAGACCGAGGGTACGGGCTTATCCACCGCGATGCAGCGGAGCCTGCCGTCGGAGATGCTCTGGAGTAGATTGAGCAGGCCGTCGATGTCCATCGACTCGGTGAGGGTATCCTTCATCACCTCGCGGACCAGGGGGTGGTCGGGGATCTCAATATCGCCGGCCAGATTCTCCGGGCAGGCCGAGGCGTGAGGAAAGACGCTGGCCAGAAGATCGTCGGAGCGGATGCGCTGGATCTGCGGAGCGACGCGCCGGCCCTTCTGCATGCGCAGAAGCTGCAGGCTGCGTCCGGCGGCCCAGCGCCAGCGGTTTTTGAAGAGCGGCGAGGGGATGCTGGCCTGTTCGAGCAGGCTGCGCGCGGTGAGGGTGGAGAGGAAGTGGAAGACCTCGGCGAGGGGAAAGCTGTGCTGCTCAGCCAGAGAGATGTTGATGCCGTTATCGGTGGCCGCGGCCTGCAGCTCGAAGTTGAAGCCGCGGCAGAAGCGCTTGCGCAGGGCCAGCCCCCAGGCCTTGTTGAGGCGGCCGCCGAAGGGAGCGTGGAGGATGAGCTGCTGGCCGCCGCCCTGGTCAAAGAAGCGCTCGGCGATGAGCGTGGTCTTGCTGGGGACTGCACCCAGCACAGCGCGGCCGTGGACGATGTAGGCGATGAGCTGGAGAGCGGCAGAGCTGGAGAGGAAGCACTCGCGCTGGAGCAGAGCCATGGTTTGGGCGAGGGATGGCGGCGCGGAGGATGGGGTGAGACCGACGCGCGAAAGATGAGCCGGGGAGAGATCGCGGGTGAGGCGGTCGAGCTCACAGCGCAGCTCGCTGACGGCGTCCGAGAGCGCTGCGGTGCGCTGCGGAGCCTCACCCTCCCAGAAGGGGATGCTGGGCGGAGCTCCGTGCGCGTCCTCGACCAGCAGCTTGCCGGCGGGGTCAACGCGCTGGATGCGCCAGCTTGTGTTGCCCAGCAGGATCACGTCGCCGGGATGGCTCTCGACGGCGAAGTGCTCATCGACTGTGGCGATCGGAACGTTCTCCGGCTGCAGCAGGACGGTGAAGATCGCCGCGTCCGGAATAGCGCCTCCGTTGGAGATGGCGATGGCGCGAGCGCCGCGGCGGGGATGCAGATGGCCGTGTACCTGATCGCGCAGAAGATAGGCTCCGTAACGGCCACGGGAGCTGACGATGCCGTTGTGCAGCAGGGAGAGGAGTTCCTCAAACTGAGCGCGGGTGAGGTTGCGGTAGGGCCAGGCGCGGCGAAGGACGTTGAAGAGAGCGTCTTCCGGCCAGGACTCGGCTCCCACGGCGGCGACGATCTGCTGCATGAGGACGTCGGCGGGTGCCTCCGGGATCTCCAGCCGGTCGAGCTCGCCGGCGGTCATCTGGCGCAGCAGCGCAGCCTGTTCGAGCAGATCGTCCCGGGTGAGGGCGAAGAAACGGCCCTTGGGGATGGCCCCGCGCCAGTGGCCGGCGCGTCCCACGCGCTGCATGGCTACGGCGATGGAGCGGGTTGAGCCGATCTGGCAGACCAGATCGACGGTGCCGATGTCGATGCCCAGCTCGAGGGAGGCGGTGGCCACCAGGATGCGAATCTGGCCGGATTTGAGGCGCTGCTCGGCATCCAGGCGAAGGGTGCGGGAGAGAGAGCCGTGGTGGGCTGCCACGGCGTCTTCGCCCAGGCGGTTGGCGAGCTCAAAGCTGATCTTCTCCGCCAGTGCGCGGGTGTTCACGAAGACCAGCGTGCTCTGGTGCTGATCAGCGAAGGTGGCCAGCCTGGCGTAGATCTCCTCCCACATGGCCGTGGAGGTGATGGAGGAGAGCGGGACGCTGGGAACCTCGATGGCCAGGTCAAGGCTGCGCCGCTGGGCTACCTGGACGATGGTGGCGGGATGGCCAGAGGAGCGGGTGCGTTCAGAGCCGTGGCCGGGTTGGGACGCCGGTTCGACGCCGGTGAGAAAGCCGGCGAGCAGCTCGATGGGGTTCTGGGTTGCGGAGAGGCCGATGCGCTGCGGGCGGGTGGTTTGTCCGGTGAAGACAGCGCCCGGCGCAAGGGAGTTTTCGCCGCAGACCAGAGCGTCGAGGCGCTCGAGCGACAGAGCCAGGTGTGCACCGCGCTTGTTGCCGGCCACGGCGTGGATCTCGTCGACGATGACGGTCTCCACGCGGGTAAGGTTCTGGCGGGAGCGGGCGGCGGTGAGCAGGATGTACAGCGACTCGGGCGTGGTGACCAGGATGTGCGGGGGATTCCTGAGCATCGCTGCGCGGTCTTTGGCCAGGGTGTCGCCGGTACGCACGCCGACGCGGATCTCAGGGCAGAGGTAGCCGCGCTGCATGGCGAGCTTTTGGATCTCAGCGAGTGGGGCCTGGAGGTTCTTCTGGATGTCGTTGGAGAGGGCCTTGAGGGGCGAGAGGTAGACGACCTGGGTGCGAGGGTCGAGGCGGCCGGCGATGGCGGCGCGCAGCAGCCTGTCAATGGCGACCAGAAAGGCGGAGAGGGTCTTGCCGGAGCCGGTGGGGGCGGAGAGCAGGGTGGGTTCGCCGCGCAGGATGGCGGGCCAGCCGGCGATCTGGGGTTCGGTGGGCGAGCCGAAGCGGTGAAGGAACCACTCCTGAACGATGGGATGCGCCCAGGCGAGGGAGTGCTGAGCGGCATCACGGCAGGGATCGTGGGAGGGAGATTCGGCCGCCATGAGCCATTGTAGCTCTTCGCAGTTTCTTCGCCACCCGGTGCGCCGTTCCGTGGGCAGTCTGACTGCCGGTGGTATGGCGCAGCCACCGGTAGCGAGGGGGAGGGGAGGTTGACTACATGTTGCCGACGCCAACGTCGGCTGCCCTGGCCTCGGCGCTGGTGGGATCGAGATAGCGCTCGATGGTGGCTTCGAGGACGCCGCGGGCGTTGAGAATGAACTCGACTGCGTCGCGGCCTGCTCCCTGGCCGCCGGGGTTGGGGGTGATGTAGTGCGCGGCGGCTTTGGCCTGCAGGCGGGCGTTGGCGGGGGCGATGGCCAGGCCGACGATGCGCATCACGGGAAGGTCGATGATGTCGTCGCCGACGTAGGCGATCTCCTCCAGAGAGCAGGCCTCGGCGGCCATGATCTTCTGGAGAGCTTCACGCTTGTTGGATTGACCCTGATAGACGTGATCGATCTTGAGGTCAGAGGCGCGGATGGCGACGACCTGGGATTGACGCTTGGTGATCAAGCCGATCTTGAGGCCGGCCAGCCGGGCGATGGAGATGCCCAGGCCGTCGTGCGCGGAGAAACTCTTCACCTCCACGGCGTGCCCGGCAGATCCGGGGGCGGCGTTGGGTTGGTCTTCCGGAGCGGGAATGATGGTGATCTCGCCGTTGGTGAGAACACCGTCGACGTCATAGAGCAGCACCTTTACGCGGCGTGCTCGATCTTCAGGGGAAAGCATGTCCATGAGTTCATGATACTGAAGTGGGGCCGGCAGACAGCAGGCCCCTGGCGGACGGCGGGCCATTGGCCGCACGCAAAGACAAGCAGTCACGGGGAAAGAGGAAGGGCGATGTGGCCGCTGCGCAAGAGGGAGCCTGCGCCTCCGGGAATTCGGGGCGCAGGCGGTGGGTCGATGGAGGACCTTCGAGGCGTTGGATTCTGGCATTTTCGGTGTTGATGGCTATCCCAAAGCGGGCTTCCCGTGGCGTTTTGATTCCACCCCAGCGGGCAAGCCCGCCGGGGACCCCGGAGATTGAGGGGAAACGCCCATCGAAGTCGAGGCGCCCTCGACACCTACACCGAAACTGCCTTAGCGGCCGATCACCAGAAGGCGAAAGGTGCCCGGGACTGGAATGCGATAGTGACCGTGTACGGGCTGCCCGGCAGGTGCGGGGGCGAAGTCCGCCGTGGCGGTGAAGATGCGGCCGGTGTTGGGATCGAAGGTGATGGTGCGGGCTCCGGGTTGGGTTTTGAGCGTCTGTTCCACTGTGAACTCCGAGGCCGAGAGCGGGGCGCCGGGGGTGAGGTTCTCCTTGATGATGGTGAGGGTTCCGTCGGCCTGGGTGCTGTAGACCTCCTGCGTGGCGGGATTGAAGAGGGCTCCGTCACACCCTTCCCCGATGGGCAGGGTGGTGAGGATGTGGCCGTCCGAGGCACGCAGAATCACCATGTTGTGCTTGTCGTTGCAGGCGGCGAAGAGTACACCATGATCGGCGTCCATGGCCAGGCCGGAGCAACCGCCGCCGACAGAGGAGACGTCATAGCTGCCGATGAGTTGGAGGGTGCGGGTATCGACCACCGCGATGCGGTCCTTGTTCTCGACGTCGAGGTAGAGGTGACCCTGGCCGTCGAGCTGAGATTGCTCCGGTTCGCCGCCCAGGTTGACGACGCCAAGGTTGTCGCCGGTCTCGGCGTCGAGTACGGTGACGTTCGGTTCGGCGTGGGAGAAGATGTAGACGTGGTGGGTGATGGGGTCGTCGAGGTAGCCGTCGGGACGGCCGCCGATGGCGATGGTCTTGATGATCCGGTGGGTGAGGCTGTCAAACATGATGATGTGGCTGCCGGTGGCAAAGCCATGGTGTGTGGCGTCGTCGATGGCGGCGCCGTGGACGGAGCCCGTGGGGATGTTGGTGATGGGCTGCAGGGTGTCGAGGTTGTAGACGTGAATCTCACCGCTGGGACCGGAGCGGGCGACGTAGAGATCGCGGGTGGAGGCGTTTGCGGCCAGATAGTCCCAGCCTCCCTGGCCACCCAGGTTCTGGACGGAGAGGATTCTGTACGGACCGCCGGGCGGGCTGGCGGCTGCCGCACCACTCGCGGATTGGGCTGAGAGAGCGGGAGCCACGGAGATCGCGAGGCCCATAGCCGCGAGGGCGAGGACGGGCAGGGACGAAACAGACGCCTGGAACAGGCGGCAAAGTCTGATTTTTTTCATGCGGTTGAGTATACGACCCCGCGCTCAAGCTAATGTTGAGGACCGGTTACAGAGAGTGTGGAAGATCCAGACAGGCGTGACGGGAGGGGAATCTCCGGATGGCAGGCGAAGGGAGCGGGTGTGGGGAGTGTCTGAGAAGGGGCCAGATGGGGAGTTTTTGTGCTCGCCAAAGGAGGCAGGGAACTGATAGTAAGGAGGGGTAATTTGGAGGGCTGGCTTGATCCATTCTTCCAAGGGGATGGATGTGCCGAAGTGAGTGGGCCGTAGAGGCTTCCCGGGGAGGGAGGCGTCCTCGATGCCGAGGCTACAGGAGGCTGCTGCCGGAAAAGATGACTTCAGCACAGGAGATGAAGGGCAACGCAAAGCGTTTGAGGTTCATCGAAGCCGAAGATGCTGGCAGGGGAGGAGTCGGTGATGGCAGGAAATCGGGATAGGGATCAGACCGAAGACCAGAACTCGCGGTGGCCGAACTATGTGCAGTATCTGTTCGTCGTGTTCCTCACGCTGTTGTTTCTGAGCCTGGCGGTGAGCATGAAGAAACACCACTTTTTGAGTGGAAGCCAGAATGTGAGTGGGAGCCAGAGTGAGCAGCGACCTGCGGAGAGCCGCTAAGGCAGTTTCGGTGCAGGTGTAGAGGAAGACTCGACTTCGATGGGCGTTTTCCCCCAATGAAAACGCCACGGCAAGCCCGCTTCGGGAAAACCAGCAACACCGAAGGCGCCATAGCGCTCCCTTGTGGTGCTGAGCCCCGCCAGAGAGAGTTTGGCCGGGCGCCTTCTTTGGCGAAGACACCCGGCGGTGCGCAGGCTTCGCATTCCGTTGATAGAAGAAAGTCTGCTAATCGAAGAACAGGGGGAGGGGGGCGGGTTGGCCCCAGATGAGGCGAATAAGCTGATCGCGGAGGCGCAGGTTCCAGTTTGCCCGGAGCGGTTCGGGGCGTGTGTCGATATTGAAGCCGCTGAGGAGGTCGAGAATGGCCTCATCGCTGAGGCCCCGTTCGCGCAGGATGCGAATCTCTTGCAGAAGGATGGATTCCGGAGGGTAGGAGGCGCAAAATCCATCCTGCAGAGAGAGCGCGGGAGTTGCGGCCGTCGGGTGGTTGGGATTCGTCATGCGGTGGAAACCTCCGGTGTCTCTCCAGGTACATCTACAGTGCGCATGATGCCTGCGTGGCGGCAGGCATGCTTCAGGGATCGAGTGTCGGGCCGGTCGGAAGGCTCAGCAGCGTCGATCCGCGTCACTCTGGTTGCCCAGGATCTCCTGAGCGCCATGATCAGAACTCAATGGTAGCCAAGGCATGGGGAATCAAGCGTGGTTCCGGGGTCTTAATCGGCCGAGTCACCACAGGCGTCAATACCCGGCTGGTTACATGAGGCTTGCAGGGAAGGTCGGGGCGTAGGAGGGATGAATCACGGCTGCAACGCTGTGCGCAGGCTCGCAGGCTGGCGCTCACCGCCGAAGATGTCGAGGCCTTGTGTTCCGGGCTCGCTGAAGGTGCTTCAGCGCCCGATGCGTTCCATCATGCCGCGGTCCACAGAGGGCAGTCCATGGAACCACTCGGCCTCAGCCCCCGGCTGGGGAAGGATGTGGCCGAACTCGACCATCTGGTAGGAGGGAATCTCAATGAGGTAGGCCCAGACCGCATTGTGAGCCGCACCGGCGGCCAGAGCGAGGGCGTTGGTGAGCTGGAGGAGGAGCTCCTGACGCTGTTCGGGGGTGCGTCCGGCGCGGATCTGCCCCAGCACGTAGATGAGGTCGTGCTGAAGAGGTTTGCCGCCCACAAAGTGGTTTCCGGGCGCGACATCGCTGAACAGCACCTGGGTAAAGTAGGCGTCGGCGCCGGTAACGGACTTGTGAATGCGTGTGATCTCCTGCGCAATCATGGTCTTCTGGCGAGGGGTGAGGCGATTGGCTTCCGTGAAGACCGTGTAAGTAGGCATGGGAGCTGAACCTCCGGCAGAGATTTCGACGGTGAGTTTTTAAACTCTATACCATGGCGATTCGCAAGCGGCTGCAGGAGGGTGAAGTTTTGCGCCGGCATGAGGCTTCAGGCCGGCGCGCCGGCTGGAGCGCGTTGGGCGGTTGGTGGGTTGGACTGTTGCTTGCCGCAGGGACTTCGGGCGGAGCGTTGAAGAGCTTACCGAGTAAGTATGCCGCGCTGCTCAGCGATGGGTGGACGGGTTCATTTCCAGCCTTGCAGGCAAGTCCGCCGGTGCTGGATAAAAGACGCCCATCCTTGTCACAGCTCCTGTTACCCGTGAAGAGATGACGTCTGGGGACCAGTCTCGGTGCTAGTTGCTCCCGGCCTGTTGAATCGCATTCGTGAGAGAGCCGATGCCGTCGATGCTGATGGTGACCGTGTCTCCATGACGCATGAACAGAGGCGGCTCCCGCTTGAAGCCAACGCCGCCGGGCGTGCCCGTGGCGATGACGTCGCCCGGAGCGAGCGGGGTGAAGGCCGTGATGTAGGCAAGGATGCGAGGGATGGAGAAGATCATGTCTCCGAGGTGCCCGGACTGCACCAGTTCACCGTTGAGGCGGGTCTGAATCGCCTTCTGCGGCAGAGCGCCTGCCTCCTGAGGGGTGACAAGCTCCGGGCCAAAGCCGGCGGTGGCGGGAAAGTTCTTGCCGGGAGTGTACTGGCTGTTGTGGAGCTGCCAGTCGCGAATGGAGCCGTCGTTGAAGAGAGAGTAGCCGGCTACCAGCTCCAGCGCCCGGTCTTCGGGGACGTGGTAACCCGGCTTGCCGATGATGACTGCCAGCTCCCCTTCGAAGTCGAAGGAGGAGGAGTTGGAGGGCAGGATCATGGGGGTGTTGTGGCCGGTGAGCGTATCGGCCCAGCGCGTGAAGAGCGTGGGATGGGTAGCGACCGGGCGGTGCGTCTCCAGGCGATGCTCCTCGTAGTTGAGGCCCACGCAGATGATCTTGGAGGGATTGGGAAGGATGGGGAGATAGGTGAACTCTCCGCTGGCGTAGTCGGTGGTGGTGGGTTCCTGCAGGGGGGCGAGCAGGCCAAGCGACTGTGCCGTGAGCAGTGATCGAAGGTCGGGGAGGGTTGAGCCGATGCGGCCTCCGAGATCGAATACGCCGTCAGGGCGCGCTATGCCGTAGCTGCTGCGGCCCTCTGCCCGGAATGATACAAATGCCATGAGTGTTCCCCTGGTTGTCTTCAAATGCTTTAAGCGGAGTCCGCTACGACTGCCTTGATGGTAAAACATCGCGGCAAAGGAATAAGCGGGAGAAGCGGAAGCGGGACGAGCTGTAGCGGCGAAACAACCACCCACGGCTTATTTCCGGTCGCCGGGGATCTCTGCCAGGCCCCCGGAGATTGGGAGAGATCGCCCGTCCATGTTGAGGCCTCGCGTTGCATCGCAGGAGAGAGACGCCAGCGAGGAGATGGCTGGAGACGCAGAGATGGCAGCGTGTTGACGATGAGGGCAGGGAACGTAGAGGATCTCAAAATGAGCGATTTTATTCCCAAGACAGGCGGAGTGAAGGTTGGTGGGCTGAGCCGGAAGGCACAGCGGTTGCAGGCGATGCGCGAGAAGGCTGCGGAGGGGAACTCCGGGGCAAAGCCGGAGCACGCGGCTCCGACAGCGGCGGTGAAGGCGAAGAACTCGTTTGTCAAGAAGACCAGCTTCCAGCGCAAGGCCGTTTAAGCCTTTCAGAAGGCCTGGGGCGGAGGTGGGTTCTGCCTTGGCTTGTGGGGGTGACGGAAGATATGGCCGATGCCTTTTCCGGTCCCCTTGAGGATCTTGCCGGTGCCTTTTGCCGCACCTACGCCGACGTCCCTGGCACCTGCGCCAACGCCCTGACCGATGTCGGCCACACCGGCGACGGGATGAAGCGTGGCCAGATTGATGACGCCTTCGCCCAGCCCCTCCCCCATGTGGCCGGCACCCTTGCCGACGCCCTCGCCGATGTCCCCGGCACCTTTACCGAGATCGGTACCGGCGGAGGGGGCGGGACGGGCTGGTTCGGCGGGGTTTGCCGGCTGAGGCGCAGTGGCTGAGGCGGTGGGTACGGCGGAAGGCACGGAGGGTGCTGCGGCAGGGGCGGAAGAGGGTTGCTGCGAGAGCGCAGCTTCGGTGAGCAGGATGGCTCCGGCAAAGAGCAGAGCCAGGGAGAGGTCGCGGGGACGGTAATGCCGCAGGGAGCGCATGAACGAACCTCCATCCGCTTGGATGCCGCAAGGCCGGGAGGGGAAGGCTGTCCGGAGGCGAATTCTCACAGCGCCTGTTGGTTGCGGAGCGACCCGGGTGCGGGATGATCCAGAAGCGCGACGGCGTCTTCCCTGCAGGAAGACGCCGTCGCGCATCGAGGTTGCAAGGAACGGTGACGGGAGCGGCTTCAGGAGCAGCCGCTGGTGCTGCCGCACTCCATGCAGCGGTAACAGCTTCCGTTGCGGGTCATGATTGCACCGCAGGTGCCGCAGCTCGGAGCGTCACCCATGTCGTACATCCCCTGCATGGCGGTGGCAGCGTGGAAGACTCCGCGGTCCATGGTTGTCTCCAGGGGGTTGGCCGAGTCGAGGCCGCTGCTGGCGCTCAGATCGCTGGAGATGGCCGCCTTGGGTTCGCCGGCGATGCCCTGGCGGGGCGGGTTACGGTCAGTGTGTTCGAAGGCGCTGCCGTGCAGCTCGTGGCTGGCTGGCCCGGCCGCAGGTCCTGCGCCCACAATCTGACTGGTCTCCGTGGTCAGCCGAGGCTGCTTGAGGCCGGCGAAGAGGTCCAACTGCTGGCCGGAGAGGAAACGGAGCTGCATCCAGCGGAAGATGTAGTCCATGATGGACTTGGCGTAGCCCAGCTCCTCGTTGCCGGTCCAGCCGGAGGGCTCGAAGCGGGAGTGAGCGAACTTCTCGCAGAGCACCTTGAGCGGAACGCCGTGCTGCAGGGCCAGTGAGACCGCCGTGGCGAAGGAGTCCATCAGACCGGAGATGGTGGAGCCCTCCTTGGCCATGCGGATGAAGATCTCGCCCGGCTGTCCGTTGGGGTAGAAGCCGACGGTGATGTAGCCCTCGTGGCTGGAGATGGCGAACTTGTGGGTGATCGACATCCGCTCGCCCGGCAGGCGGTGGCGGACGGCCCGTGGTGGGGCCTGAGCGTCGATAGCGTCGGCGTTCTGCGTGGTGGAGTGGATGAGAGCGGCGAGTTGGGTCTGGGCCTCTGTCAACTGCTGGCGGGCGGCGGAGAGCTCGAGCTGCGAGGTGGCCAGCGCAGAGCTGACCGCGGTCAGCTCTGCAGCCTGTTCCGCAGTGATCTTCTTGTCGGTGTCGGTCTGGGCGGTGACGTTCAAGGGCTGCGTGCCCTTGCTGCCGTCGCGGTAGATGGCTACAGCCTTGAGGCCAAGACGCCAGGCTTCGGTGTAGGCGTCGGCGATCTCCTGCACGGTGCAGTCGTTGGGGAGATTGACGGTCTTGGAGATGGCTCCGGAGAGGAAGGGCTGGGTAGCGGCCATCATCTTTACGTGGCCCATCCAGGAGATGCTGCGGGTACCCTTGGCGGGCTTGAAGGAACAGTCGAAGACCGCCAGGTGCTCGGGCTTGACGCCGGGAGCACCTTCGATGGTCCCGGTGGCGTCGATGTAGTTGACGATGGCTTCAACCTCGGCGTCCTTGTAGCCCAGCTTGAAGAGGGCTCCGGGGACGGTGTTGTTGACGATCTTGATCATTCCGCCGCCGACCAGCTTCTTGTACTTGACCAGTGCAAGGTCCGGTTCGATGCCGGTGGTGTCGCAGTCCATCATGAAGCCGATGGTGCCGGTGGGGGCCAGAACGGTCACCTGGGAGTTGCGATAGCCGAACTGCTCTCCGAGAGCCAGCGCCTTGTCCCATGCGTCCTGG
>JAJZDM010000115.1 GCA_021806005.1 Acidobacteriota bacterium
GGCTCCGGTAAGACCGGTCTGCTGGTCGCACGCTATCTCAAGCTGCTGGGCGACCCCTCCGTTGAGCAGCCGGAGGAGGTGCTGGCCATCACCTTCACCCGCAAGGCGACCGCCGAACTGCGCGAGCGCGTTCTCGAACAGCTCGGCAAGGCCGCCGCGCCCCAGCAGCCTGGCCCTCCCACAGAGTCAGCACCACTCTCGCCCTTCGAGCTCGAAACCCTCGGTCTCGCCCAGGCAGCGCTCGCACGCAGCAGGCGTCTCGGATGGGATCTCCTCCACCGCCCGTCCCGCCTGAACATACGCTCCATCGACTCTGTCTGCTCCCAGATCGCCAACGCGCTGCCCATCCTCTCCGGAACCGGAGGCCCCCGGCAACCGCTGCAAGATGCAGAGCCGCTCTACCGCCAGGCGGCGCGCAGAACCCTCCTGCAACTCGGCAACACCCGCTCGCCGGCCGGCCAGCGGCTGGACGCCGCGCTGCGCACCCTGCTCCTGCACCGCGATGGCAACCTGGCCGACTGCGAGACGCTGATTGCAGACATGCTGGAGACCCGCGAACAGTGGGGTGAGCTGGCGCCGATCCTCTCCGCATCCGCCTCCAACTCCGAGCAGGATGCAGCTCTCGAAGCTGAGATCCGCCACAGCCTGGAGCGCTCCCTGGCGAACGTCATCCGCAGCGCGCTCTCCCGCGCCCTCCATGCCGTCCCCGCAGACACCTTGCAGGAGCTCACCGCGCTCGCCGCCCGGCTGGCTCAGTACGATGGGCTCGATGGCGCTCCCTCGCCGATCGCTCTCTGCGCAGACCGGCTGCAATCCCCCGGAGCCGCCGTAGCGGATCTCGACCACTGGGTGGCGCTCGTCCGGCTGCTGTTGAAGTCTGACGGCAACTGGCGCAAACGCTTCTGGGCCATGGACCTCAGGCTTGAGATTCCCAAAGCGGACGCGCCTGCGCTCAAGCAGATCGTCGAAGATCTCCAGACCCACCAGCTCCCCGGCGGTGACCTTCGCGAGATCCTCGCCGCCATCCCCAGGCTGCCGCCGGCAACCTACCCGGACGAGCAGTGGGAGGTCGCCAGGGCGCTCTTCCAGGTGCTGCGGCGCGCGCTGGCCGAGCTGCGTCTGCTCTTTGCCGAACGCAATACCTGCGACTTCACCGAGTTTGCGCTCTCCGCGCGCGCTGCGCTTCGCTCCGGCCTCGTCCCCGATCCGCAGCCCGGCATCCCACCCGATGCCATCACCGAAGATCCGTATGCCACCGCCGAAGATCCCTCCAACGATCTGGCCATCTGGGCTGGAGCCAGGCTTCGCCACATCCTGGTCGATGAGATGCAGGACACCTCCTCCGGCCAGTACGAGTTGCTCAACCTGCTCACCCACTCCTGGGACGGCCACACGCAGACTCTCTTTCTCGTCGGAGACCCCAAGCAGTCGATCTATCTCTTCCGCCAGGCGCGCGTCGAGCGCTTTCTACGCATCACCCTGGAGCAGAGGCTGGGCGAGCTCGAACTGAGCCCGCTCGCCCTCACCGCCAACTTCCGCTCCCAGGCCAAACTCGTCTCCGGCTTCAACGCCATCTTCGATCAGATCTTTCCGCGCCCCGTCCCTCCATGCGCCGCCGGAGCGCCTCTACCCCTGGGCGACAGTGTCGACGTCCCCTTCGTCGAGGCCCATGCAACCCAACCCGCCAGCGACGGAGCCGGCGTCGTCTGGCACCCGCGCCTGCGTGAAACCCTTGACCCCAACAGCAACTCCCGCACCGCGATCGCCGCCCGGGAGGCCCGCGAGATCCGGTCCATCATCGAGCAGCGTCAGGCCATGCCCCTCCCGGCCCATCGCTCCCGCAAGCCCTGGAGTATCGCCGTGCTGGGCCGCACCCGGCGGCATCTTGAGGCGGTCATCGAAGAGTTCAAGCAGGACCGAGGGTCCGGCCCGCTGCCCTACCGGGCCATCGATCTGGATCCGCTCGACGAGTTGCCGGAGGTTCTGGACGCCCTCGCGCTCACCCGCGCCCTGCTGCACCCCGCCGACCGCGCCGCCTGGCTGGCGGTGCTGCACGCCCCCTGGTGCGGCCTCGGATTGGCCGACCTGCTGCGCCTCACCGGGGATAACGCCCTCCCGGCCTCAGCCGCCCTTGCGCCCATTGAGCCCCGCGAGCAGACCATCGCCGAACGGGTCAGGGCCAATCGCCACACTCTCAGCCCGGCGGGTCAGCTCCTTCTCGATCGCGTCTGGCCCACCCTGGAAGCCGCCCTCGCTACGCGCGGAAGAACCTCCGTGGCAACCCATGTGGAGCGCATCTGGCGCTCCCTCGGCGGAGACCTCGCTCTGCCCGCGGCCAGGCGCGGCAACGTCCGCCGCTACCTGGATCTCCTGCTGGAGGTCGAGAGCGAGGGAGAACGCGTTGACCTGAACCTGCTGAAGAGCCGCCTCGCCAGGCTCTACGCGGAGCCCGCGCCCCTCGCCACAGAAGATGGACGCCTGCAGGTCGAGTTGCTGACCATCCACAAAGCCAAGGGGTTGGAGTGGGATCTGGTGCTGATACCCGGTCTCGACCGCGGCAGCAGGAAAAACGACAGCGTCTTGCTGAACTGGCTGGAGTTCGACCAGGCCTCCCACCCCGACGACGGATCGGATCCATCCGGCAGACCACCCGCCACCGTGGTGCTGGCGCCCATCGACGAGAGGGGCGCCGTGCAGGGTAGGCTGGGCGCCTGGCTCGCCGGCGTCCAGAGCCGCCGTCAGGCTGCGGAACTCAAGCGCATCTTCTATGTTGCCGCCACTCGAGCCCGCGAGGAGCTTCATCTCTTTGCCACCGCCGTCGTCACCAGCAAGGGCGATCTCTCGCAACCCCGCTATGACAGCCTGCTCAAAACCTGCTGGCCCGCCGCCCAGCCGCACTTTGAACGGCTGCTCTCCGAGCGGGCGGCACAGACCGGCAACGCCGGGCTGGAGATGGCCGCCCTCGGAACTCCCACCCCGGACGACGAAGAACTTCCAACCCCAACCCCACCGACCATCGAGCGGCTTCCTCTGAGCTTCGATCCCGCCGCACGGTTTCGCTCCGCCGAAGAGCGCCGTCTGCTCTATCCCTCCGCATCGGCGCTGCGCCACACCGCCGCATTCCAGCGCCCGGAGGGCTCCTTTGCGGCCCGCGCCTTTGGCAACGTCGTGCATCGCTACCTGCAGCGGCTGGCGCAACTCCTGCAGCAAAGAACTTCGCCGCCGGAGAACAACGCCGATCCGCTCCCGTATCCGCTGGGAACCCTGCGCGACGACCTTCTCGATGCTCTCGCCGCGGAGATTCCCACCTGGCGCCCCGCTCTGGCAGCGAGTCTGCGCAGCGAGGGCCTCTCTTTCACCCTCGCCCAGCGCGAGTCGGCGCGCGCCGAACGTGCTCTCATGCTCGCCCTGCAGGACCCCATCGGGCGCTGGATTCTCTCTCCGCATCCCTCCGCCGCCAGCGAACGAACCCTGAAGCTGGCCCTGCCGGAGGCTCGCGCCCTGCGTGTGGACCGCACCTTTCTGGCCGCAGCCGAGCCCAACGCGAACGGCAGCGAGTGCATCTGGATCGTGGACTTCAAGACCACCGAACAGGGTGCCCTCTCCGATGCCGCCTTTGCTGCCGAGGAGACAGTCAAGTACAAGCAGCAGATGGAAGCCTACGCCGAGCTGCGCCGCAGCCTTCCCGACGGCACTCTACCCATTCACCTTGCCCTGTACTACCCGCTTATCCCCCGCCTGCTCCACTGGCCGGCCCCTCCCTCATCCTGAACGCCCCACATCTCGGTTTTCAGAGATTTGGGTTCGCAGAATCCAACAGGACCGCCACCCACCCCTCATCCCTCCTCATCCCCCTGTCACCTCGACTGGACCAACCTCTTCTTCCATCCCCGAGTCCTCTCACCCCAGCCACCCCAGACCTTACGGAGACCGCAGAATCCAACCTGGGACTACACCATCACTCGTTCAGCACCTTCACCAGCGCCGCCGCGGCCACCTCGCACTGCGTCCGGCTCACATCCACATGCGTCACCAGGCGGATGGACTGCCGTCCCAGCGAACTGCACAGCACACCCTGCGCCTTGAGCTCCGCAACCACCTTCCCTGCATCCAGCCCCTGCACATCGAAGCGAACGATATTGGTCTGCACCGTGTCCATATCGATGGCCACGCGCTCGCACCCGGCAACGGCCTCCGCCAGCAGCCGTGCGTTCTCGTGGTCCTCATGCAGACGGGACGGCCCCTCCTCCAGCGCCAGCAACCCGGCAGCGGCCAGCACCCCAGCCTGGCGCATACCCCCTCCCAGAGCCTTGCGGAAGATCCGCGCCCGATGCATCGCGACCGCCGAGCCCACCAGCATCGAACCCACCGGCGCGCCCAGGCCCTTGGAGAGGCAGAAGTTGACCGTATCAAAGCCGCGTGTCAGCTCCGCCACTGAAATGCCCAAAGCCACGGCGCTGTTGAAGACGCGAGCTCCATCCAGATGCATCGCCAGCCCCGCCTCTCGGGCCCCATGCCAGATCTCTTTGTAGATCGGCAGCGGCGTGACGGTTCCACCGGCCATGTTGTGCGAGTTTTCCAGGCACAGCAGCCCGGTAGAAGCGCGGAAGTAGCTGGGCGGAGCGATCACAGCGCTGATCTGCTCCCAGGTAAGGATGCCGCGCTCACCCTGGATCGCTCGCGGCAGGCAGCCGGAGAAGGCGGACATCATCGCCATCTCCCAGTCCAGCACATGGGAGTGAGCCTCGCAGATCACCTCCTGCCCATGCTCCGTGTGCAGGCGGATCGCAATCTGGTTGCCCATGGTCCCGGTGGGAACAAATAGAGCCGCTTCGCGTCCGAAGATCTCCGCCGCGCGAGTCTCCAGCCGGTTCACCGTCGGATCTTCGCCATAGACGTCATCGCCCACCTCAGCCGCAGCCATCGCCGCGCGCATGGCCGCCGTAGGACGAGTCACCGTGTCGCTGCGCAGGTCAATCCACTCCGATCGCAAAGTTCCATCCCTCCCTGGCCGTTCCTCCAGCGCCGCTGCTCAAACAGCAACGCCCATCAGCAGCCGTGTGAATACCTCATTGGACAACAAACGGCCGCGCAGCGTCAGCCGCCAGCGGCCCTCCTGCTCCAGCATCAGCCCGTCGCGTATCACTTCTCCCGCAGCCTCTTCCGCAGGCCCAACCAGATCCGCGGAGAACTCCTGGCGAAGCTGCACAAGGCTTATCCCCTGGTTCATGCGCAGACCCAGAAAGATAGTCTCCTCAAACGCCTCGCTCCTTCCCACCTCGGTCATACTGAAACCGCCGCTGGCCGCCACGCGGAAGGGCGCGCAGGACTCCGCCTCCTGGTACTGTGCCAGATCGCTGCAGTTGGCAAAGCGCACCGCGCTGCGGCAGCCCTCGCCGGCCGCCTGCTCATCGCGCAGCAGCATGGAGTGAGCGTCCAGGCCAAAACCAATGTAGGGAGCACGCAGCCAGTACTTGCAGTTGTGCCGCGACCGATGCTGCTGCAAAGCAAAGTTGGAGATCTCATACTGTTCAAACCCCTGTGCCGGCAGCCACTCGCAGGCACTCTCATAGAGCGCTGCAGTAGCCTCCTCGCTGGGCAGGGCATGCACATGCAGCCGCCGCCCGCCGCCCAGCACCTCCCGGCCCAGGCGCGAATCCTCGTCGATCTCCAGCATGTACACGCTCAGGTGCTTCAAACCAAGACTCGTCGCCGTCTGCAGCGAGTGCCGCCAACTGGCCTCGGTCTGATAGGGCAGTCCGGCAATCAGATCCACACCAAGATCCGTCACTCCGGCGCGCTGCAACCGATAGACCTCTTCCACGCAACCCTTCGCGGTGTGGCTGCGGCCCACCGCAGCACTCTCGCGATCCACAAAGGACTGCACCCCCAGGCTGATGCGATTCACCCCCTGAACCATCGCCTCCGCCAGCAGCGCCTCGCCGATCTGTCCCGGCGCCGCCTCCATCGTCACCTCGGCGTCGCCGGCGATCTGGAACGTCTCCCGAAGCGTGCCGAAGATCCGCCTCAATTGCTCCGGAGAGAGCCTGCTGGGCGTTCCTCCGCCCAGATAGATCGTATCCACATCGCGTGGCAGCCGGGCCCTGAGAGCCTGAGCCCTCCCCGGAGCCGTCGCGATCTCCCGGCAGATCCTGCCGACGTAGGCCTCTACAGCCTCCTCCGAGGAGACGCCGGAGGCAAAGTTGCAGAAGCTGCACTTGGAGCGGCAGAACGGCACCGAGAGGTACACGCCCAATGTCGCCTCAAACCCAGCCTCGGTCTCGGCCACCATCCCGTCTCGGTCTTTCAAAACCATCGCTCCCATTCTTTCATGCCCTCCTGCCCAGCGCCCCGGGGAAGAACCCAGCAGCCTCCCGTGAGACTCTAAAATAAGCAGAATGGCCGACGAGCAGAAGAAGACCGCGGCAGCATCCCCACCGGCCAAGCCGGAGGACTCCCGCCAGATCGCCGACGACGACATCATCGGCAAAGCCTACGACGGCCGGCTGATGCGGCGGCTGGCGCGCTATCTCGCCCCCTACAAGCTGCAGGTCGCCATCTCCGCCCTGGCCATCGTGCTCAAGGCGGGCAGCGACGTTCTGGGCCCCTACTTCGTCAAAGTCGCCGTCGACAACTACTTCGCTCCGCTGCATCGCAGGCACTCCTGGCTCGCCGCCCGGCTCAGCCCGGACCCGGTGCGCGGCGTCAGTCAGATCGCCGCCCTCTACCTCGCCTCCCTGGGCCTCATCTTCGCTCTGGAGTTCGTCCAGACCTACCTCATGCAGTGGACCGGGCAGAAGATCATGTTCGATCTGCGCAGCCAGATCTTCCGTCACATTCAGCAGATGCACGTCGGCTTCTTCGATCGCAACCCGGTGGGAAGGCTGGTCACGCGCCTCACCTCCGACGTGGACGCCCTCAATGACATGTTCACCTCCGGCGTGCTGGCGATCTTTGAAGATGTCTTTGTACTCAGCTTCATCGTGGCCATCATGGTCCGGATGAGCTGGCTGCTGGCCCTGCTCGCGCTCTCCGTCATTCCGCTGATCCTCTACGCCACGCGGCTCTTCCGCCTCCACGTCCGGGACAGCTACCGGCGGCAGCGGGCGGCCACCGCAAAGATCAACTCCTTCACCCAGGAGTACGTCACCGGCATGAGCCTGGTGCAGTTGTTCAACCGCGAGCAACGGGCCTTCAACGACTTCTCCGCCGTCAACTTTGAGAACAAGAAGGCCTGGACGGATGCCATCTTCGCCTATGCCCTCTACTATCCCGTAGTCGAACTGCTCAGCTCCACCGCCATTGCGCTGGTCATCTGGCGCGGCGGAATCTACGTCCTGCACAGCACCCCCGCCCTGGCTGCGCATGCCGGCTTCCTTCATCCGGTGGTGACCCTCGGCGTCCTCATCGCGTTCATTCAATATGGGCAGAGGTTCTTCCGTCCCATCCAGGACCTCAGCGACAAGTACAACATCCTGCAGGCGGCGATGGCCGCCTCGGAGCGGATCTTCAAGCTGCTCGACACCAGAAACGAGATTCGAACCAGCGCGCACCCCACACCGGGCGACGGCAGCGGCAGAGTCGAGTTTCGCAACGTATGGTTCACCTACCAGACGCTCACCGCGGAGCAGCAGAAGCGCATCCGTACCCTCTCTGACGAAGCTCTGGGCGACTGCTCCGATATCGAGTGGGTCCTGCGCGGCGTCAGCTTCACCATCCAGCCTGACAAGACAGCGGCCATCGTCGGCCACACCGGCGCGGGCAAAACCACCATCACCGCGCTGATGATGCGCTTCTATGACGTGCAGCGCGGCGCAGTCCTGGTCGATGGCATGGATGTACGCCAGCAGGACCTCACCCATCTGCGGCGGCGCTTTGGCGTCGTCCTGCAGGACCCCTTCCTCTTCGCGGGCACCATCGCGCAGAACATCCGTCTGGGGTCTGCCTGGATCACGCAGGAGGAGGTGGAGCGCGCGGCCGAGGAGGTCAACGTTGCGGAGTTCATTCGCAGCCTGCCCCAGGGATTCTCCGAGCCCGTACTGGAGCGGGGCTCGACGCTCTCCACCGGACAGAAGCAGCTCATCAGCTTTGCCCGCGCCCTGGCCCACCGGCCGGGCATCCTGATCCTGGATGAGGCCACCAGCTCCGTCGATACGGACACCGAGGTGCGGGTTCGCATGGCGCTGGAGCGGATGATCACCGGAAGAACCTCGGTGCTGATCGCGCATCGCCTCTCGACGATCCAACGCGCGGACACCATCCTCGTCATGCACAAAGGCAAGCTGCGCGAACAGGGCACTCATCAGGAGCTGCTGGCGCTGCGCGGGCTCTACTACAAGCTCTACCAGTTGCAATACAAGGACCAGGAGCTGGACGCAGACGAGGCTGCCGCCGTCCCCGCATAGGAACTTGCGGAGACAGGCTGCTACCCGCCGCGCAGCACAGGCGGTGCTGGCCGAGCAGGTACGCCGGGCAACAAGCGTATTCAGGGTAGGAGCGCCGAATCAGGATGGCAGCGCCAATACATCGATAAGGAACGATGCGGGCAGAAGCAAACCATGCAAATTGAAAATAGCGGTTTCATTTTGCAAGGATCCCTGCCCGCTCCGTTGCCCTATTCATTTGGAGATTCCCGGCCACGGACTGTGGGCCATTGAGATCAAACGGAGGCTGCCGAGCCGTCCTTAGAAGGGTTTTTACGTCGCCTGCCAGGAACTTAAGCCCGCCAGACAGTTCGTGGCGAACGCTGGCCTTGAGCCATATCCCATCGACGCAAGCACCATGGCAATCGGCGTCCTCGCCCTTGCACCACAACTCGACCACGGCTCATCGCCGATCCTTCATGTGGGCTTGGCCGCCACGAGGAGCCAGTTGGTTGCTTTTCAGAAAGCCGCGTAAAATGACCCTCTTTCCACTTTCTCGTCAAGAGCCGATCCTGGCCCCCAGCCAACCTACCTGGTAACCCACCTCCCATCGCTCTCTCACAACCCGGAGATAGACTGGTAGCATCGCCATGCTGCCCAGCCCGCTCATCTTTCTCTCCGCCGGAGAAGCCTCAGGAGACGCCTACGGGGCGGCGCTGATCACCGCCCTGCGCAAGCGCCTTCCGCAAGCTGCCTTCACCGGGCTGGGCGGCAGGCAGATGGAGCAGGCCGGCCAACAGCGCGTGGTCAGGGCCGAAGACGTCGCCGTAATGGGCTTCACCGAGGTCCTCCGCCACATCCCTTCCATCTACGCCAGCTACCGCCGCCTGGTCTCCAGCATCCGCAGCCAGCCTCCTGATGTGGCCATCCTCATCGACTTCCCTGACATCAACTTCCGTCTCGCCCGCCATCTTCGCCGCGCCGGCGCTCTGGTGGTCTGGTTCGTCAGCCCGCAACTCTGGGCCTGGAAGCGCAGCCGGCTACGCCTGGTGCAGGAGCGGGTCGACAAGATGCTGGTGATCTTTCCCTTTGAAGAGACCTTCTACCGCCAGCGCGGCGTGGACGCCGAGTTCGTCGGCCATCCGCTGGCCCAAACGCAATCCGCCCACCAGGAGCCCACCCCGCCCGCGCTCTCTCACCACGCGCGCCGCGAGGCCTATGCCGCGCAGTACCATCTCGACCCCGCTCGGACCTGGATCGCCCTGCTTCCCGGCAGCCGCTGGAAGGAGATCCACGCCAACCTGCCCACGCTGCATGAGCTGGCCATGAGCGACCTCATCAGCGGTGCCGCGGCCCATACCACCTTCAACGGCAACACCACCCTGCAGCCGCCCAACCCAGCCGCCTATGCGCATTACGAATTTCTTTTGCCCGTGGCCTCCACCATTGAGAGCAACGCGCTGCAGCAGTACATCCATCAGCTCAACGCCGAGCACCTGAAGTACTTCGGCCCCGAGGCCTCCACCCTGCGCCTCACGCTGGTCCCGGACGCCGCCGAGGCGCTGCTCCATGCCCGGGCCTCGGTGGTCGCCAGCGGAACCGCTACCGTCCTTGCGGCCTTGGCAGGCAATCCCTTTGTGGTGGTCTACCGCGTCTCCGCCCTCACCTTTGCCCTGGCCAAAAGACTGGTGCAATACCCGGAGGAGTTGCACGCCCGGCGCGATCTGAATGGAAACCTTCCTGTCTCGATGGTGAACCTCATCGCCCAGCACCGTCTCGTCCCGGAGCTGCTTCAGGAGCGCTTCACCGCCGCCAACGTCGCCACCGCCCTGGGACCGCTTCTGCATGAGGGTCCGGAGCGGGAGCTCCAGATCCACGGGCTGCGCGAGGTTCGCCAGCGCCTGCTGCTGCCCAGCCAGCCTGGATCAGCCGCTTCCCAGCCGCCAATCGAGCGTGTCGCCGACATCGTCATGCAGCTACTGTCCGGAACTCCGGACATCCACAACTCGACGGAGTGACCTTCGCAACAGATGCTCCTCAGCGGAGGCGGCAACGCCTCTGGCTCCTGCCACTCCACCTCGGACCGCGTGAGCAGCTTTGCGCAAGAGACCTTGCGCTGTGTGCGGCTCCCGGCCCGGCTCGTTACGCCGGGGATCTTTCCCCACGTGTTACTTGGACGTCAGGGCAGCCATCACCGTCTCATAGCTCGGCTCCGCGTGGCGGATGTGCTCCGCAATGCGCTCCCGCTCCTCCGGGGTCAGCACCGGCAGTACAGACAGAATGCGGCGCAGGGTCACAGAGATATCGTCAACGTAGTTCATGGTGCGAATGGCTTCACCGGATAGTGGCACGGAAGTCTCCTCGTTTTTTCTAGTGTACGTGGTCGTCGTTTCGCCCGCTACCGAGGGCTTAGCTCTGTGAACCCTCGCGCACCCGCAGCGAGGCCTCATCCGTCGGCCCGCCGGCGAACGGACCCTCCATCGCAACATGGTAGCCGTCGCGGTCGGCCATCTCCATCACCCGGGCCAGTTGCTCCGCCAGACGCGGTTCCAGCGCATCGGGCCTGAACCGCCAGGTCCAGTTGCCGGTCTCCGCGGCGGGGCGGTTCATGCGCGCCTCGCTGCCCAGTCCCAGAATGTCCTGCAGCGGGAAGACGCACGTCGAGGCGACTGAGTTCGCCGCCGCCTTGATCATCGCCCACACCACATCGCCCTCCTGCCGGATCGGATGAAGATACGTCTCGATGTTGGCGCGCTCCACCTCTGTCACGTTCTCACGCCACCAGCCCAGCGTGGTGTTGTTGTCATGGGTCCCCGTGTACACCACCGTATTCTCCACATAGCGATGGGGCAGATACAGATGCCCGCCGCGATCGGCGAAGCCGAACTGCAGCACACGCATCCCCGGCATGTTGAAGTGCTCGCGCAGCTCATCCACCTCACGGGTAATCAGGCCCAGGTCCTCGGCGATAAAGGGCAGCACTCCAAAGATCTCCTGCAGGCGCTTGAACAGCGCATAGCCGGGAGCCTTCACCCACTGCCCATTCACCGCCGTCGGCTCATGCGCA
>JAJZDM010000009.1 GCA_021806005.1 Acidobacteriota bacterium
CCCTCTTGCAACGTCGGAGTTCACCGCACTGATCAAAGCTCACCCTGAAGACAATCTCTCTGGCAATGCTTACTTCTACCTGGGAGAGATGGATATGCGCAATCACAAACCCTCAGCCGCCATCAGGAGCTACGATCAGGTGATTACCACCTATCCCGACAACGCGAAGATCCCCGCCGCTGAACTGCACAAGGCCTACGCACTGCTCGATGAGCGCGAAACCGCAGCGGCCGAACGCGAACTCCACGAGCTCATCCAACGCTTCCCTGTCTCTCCAGAGGCATCTCAGGCCCGCACCAAACTCAAAACCATCCGCCGCCAGTAAGACCCCCTATGGCTTGTAAGCCTCCTGGCTGCATGGAACAAGAGTTCCATGCAGCCGATAGCGGCTCGCCTCAGATTCACCCTCCGCCGTCCTCGCTCGGCCTCAATGGCACATTGGAATTCGCTGCAGCCAACGCCATGAGCCGAAGAAACAAGCCGACGACACGCCCATCTCGGCGGTCCTTTCCCCAACCCTAAGCCACCTCACAGCCCATTACCTCCCGGCACCGGCGTTCTTTTTTAGTTTCGGATCCCCATCAACACCTGCTCCACAGCGGCCTGCCCTTCCGCATTCAGCGAAAGACGCGGCAGCCGGGGTGCCCCGCCAAAGTACCCGTTCCAGTCGCACCCATACTTCACGCCGCTGATCCCCAGGCCACCGAGCAGCGTATCGGCCTCTGCCATTCGCTGAACCTTCTCAGTCGCAAGCGCCGGATCTCCATCCTTGAACGCCGCATAAGCCTCGTGGCAAGCCTGCGGGGAACATGCGGAGAGAGAGAACATCGCGCCGGCCACACCTGACTCCAGCAACTCCACAAACCCCGCGGAGGTCCCCATCGCCATCACCTGAAAGCCAACAGTTTTGGTGCGTGTCTTGATCGCAATCTTCGGCACCGTCATCACCGAGCTTGAGTTCCCGATGGAACCCGCGGGCACAAACCCTGCCCCATCCGCCTCACCGCGGAAAGCCATGCGCCGGGTCACAGGGGCAAATACACTGGTCACCACCACATCCCGCCGCACATCCTGAGTAACCCCGGAGATCGCTAGAAACCGCTCCACGGTAAGCCCCTGATCGTAGATGCCCAGTACATTCCTGTGCACGGCCAACTCGGCGATCTCATCCACACTCAACCGGTAGCCCTGCTGCCGAACCTCACTGGTCAGGGCAACAGGCAGTACTGATTCGTCCGCCACAGTCCGGAAGTAGAGCATCACCTCCTGCTCGGTCAATCGTTCCCACTGCGGCGGTGCTGCTAACAGCACCATATCGAAACCCGCCTTGGCCGCCATCTCCGCCACAGCGAGTGCGCCACGCACACTGTCCCTGGCTACCGCGGCCACCAGCACCTTCGCCGGATCAGCCACCTCACCCATCACTCGCAGCGTCTCAGCAATCTCCGCATCGCTGAGCGCAGCGCCCTCAGCCTCGGCGGTCAAAGCCACCAACCCTGAAGCTGGCGTCAACGAATAGCGTTGGACGTTGTACTCCAACTTGTGCAGATAGATCCCGCCGTCCCTGGTAAACGGCACTGTCAGTGGTATGTGAATTCCGTCAATCAGCATCCTCATAAGTTTATCGCCATCCCACCGGCGCCGCACCCTTCAATCGCTCACTCCGAACCGGTATAGGGGCCTGGCCGTAAACCCTCACCCGCCCATCCCTCAATCCCAGCCACCCACATCGCGGCTTGTCACGCTCCAGCACATGGTTTGCCGCTCATCGAATGATTTGGGCCGGCCGCGGATGAGGGTATTGCAGTAGACGGCCAGCAGGTTCCCCTGCATTTGGCGGATATGGGCCCGCTCTCCGGCAGGCTTATCGCGATCCGCCAGCGCTGCTGTTTGACATCGAAGGCGCTCTGCCTGTCCACCTTCAGGGTCCAATTCCCTTCTGGGTACGCTCAAGCAGGCGGGTTGGGTTGCAGGGCTTCGGTCCGGACCTCCAACTCCGGTTTGAGCCTCCCAGGCGAGTTCCGGGACCGTGCAGTGCGTTCTGCCATCCCGTTCGGACCGCCCGCTCGATTCCACGCCATCCCCGTCCATCCAGTCGGTCGCAAGATACCAGACTCGCGACAGAACCGGCTCGACGCGCGCTTCGCCTCACCCTGCGCTGCCACCTGTTCCCCGCGCCCGCGAACCTTCGCTCAAATTCGCGTAGCTGAGCGATAATCATGGTGGCGCGCGCACGCCTGCGCCGCCACGTCGCAAGGAGACGAATCGAAATCATGAAAAAACTGGCCGGAATCCTCGTCCTGCTCTTCGCTTTCACCACCGCGGCCTTCGCAGACATCGTTGTGCTGCACGACGGTCGCAGCTACTCTGGCACCTTTGCCGGCGCGCCCAGCGGCACACTCGTCTTCAAGGGAGTACACGGTACCCAGTACACCTTCCCGCTCGCTCAGATACAGTCCATCGTCTTCTCGAACGTCGGTGACCATATCACCCTGCGCGGCGGCCACGCCTACAGAGGCCAGCTGGTCGGCCTCACCACCCTGCCCTTCAACGGCCAGAACGGCATCTCCTACGTCTTCCCGCTGGCGGACGTAACCACAGTCATCTTCGCCGAACAGCCGTCGCCGTCGGCGCCGATGGAGAATGCGTCAATGGGCCAGGCTGGCGAGCCGATGGCTGAAGGACAGATGGCTGGTGCGCAGATGGCCGGCGCGCCGATGACTGAAGGACAGATGGCTGGTGCGCAGATGGCTGGAGGACAAATGGCGAATGGTGCGATGGCCTACGGCCCATCCGGGGCCGCCAACATGCGTAACGCCATCGTCGTTCCCGCCGGCACGCAGATCGACGTCCGTACCGACGTCCCCATCGACACCACCCGGGACACCGCCGGGATGGAGTACGCTGCCACCGTACAGAACAACGTTCGCGACAGCACGGGAGTTGTCAGCATCCCTGCCGGAACCCGCGCCAAGCTTCAGGTCATTGACGCATCGCAAGGCGGCATCCACGGCCAGGCCTACGCCGTCGACCTCTACGCGGTCCTGGTCAACGGCACGCCCTACCGGGTCGATTCCAGCTCCGTCGGAGGACAGGAGGGCGTCGGCTTGAATAAGCGGACGGCACTGTTCGGCGGCGGCGGACTGGCCCTCGGCTCACTGCTCGGCGCAGCCTTTGGCGGTGGAACCGGCGCAGCCATCGGTGCGCTCGCTGGCGGAGCCGGCGGAATCGGCACCCAGATGTTCACCCACGGGAAAACCGTCAAGATCCCCGCCGAAACCGTCCTCAGCTTCCAGTTGCAGCGCACCCTCGTTCTACATCCGTAATCACCGTTCCGGAGCGAGCCGGCATCCGCCGGCTCGCGAACCCGGTCCGCATCAGCCGATGTTGCGCAGATTCAAAGAGGCGACGCGGAGACTCACGCCTCTCAGGGAGCGTGCGCCTGGCGGTTATTATCCGCAGCTACAGCGCTTCCAGAAGAGAGAGCAACAGGCTGTTTCTTGGCGTTGGTACGTTGCACTCCCGTCCGAAGCGCACAATCGCTCCGATGCGGGCGTCCGTCTCCATCGGACGGCGCGCAAGGCGGTCCGCCAACAATGAGTTCACTGAGTCCACCGGGTAATTGCGATATTGAGTGAGCACCTTCTCCGGAAGATCCTCATCCAGGATGGCTCCCACGGCACGGCCCACCTCGGCGCACTCCCGCACCACTTCCAGCGTTACCTTGCCGATCGCCTCCTCCCGGAAGACACCCGCGGGCTTGCCCAGCAGCGCGGAGATGGAACCGGCAGAGTTGATACAGAGCTTTCTCCACGCGGCGGAAAGAAAGTCATCCGTCAGAGTGATCTGCGCAGCGGAGCCATGAAAGAGGCCCGCAAAGGCCCGTCCTTGCGCATCGGCCGGGATGAAGAGCTCAGCGGTTCCACGCTGGTGCACACTCCCTGGCGCTCGCCGTTCCGCCGGGCAATCGATGATGACGGGGACGATCCGGTCTTCCGGCACATAGACGGCAAAGCGTTCCCGGTGCTCCACGCCATTCTGAATCACTGCCACCGGAGCACCTTGCTCCGCGAGTCGTTTGATCCATGCGCCCGCACCGGGAGCGTCGTAGGTCTTGGTCGCCACGATGACCCAATCGACCACCTGGGCTACTGAAGGGGATGTAAGGTTCGTGTAGCTGACGCGGACGTTTCCTTCCGGAGTCTCAACGTCCAGGTGCGGCAGTGGACGCCGCGTACACAGCACAAGCTCGTTTTGCCCGGCTGTCTGCAGCAGGGCTGCAATAACAGACCCGATAGCGCCCACTCCCACAACTGCGATCCGCGGCATAGCAACATTATGGCACGCAGGCTCATGGCGAAGAGTCCCCTCCTCAGCCGGACTCCAGCCTGCGCTACAGACAAATTTGAGATGACATCAGAGCTCACCCTCCAGGAGAGAGTTCACCGGCGCGATCGCCGCGCCAGAAAGACATCGTCCAGCCGCTTCTGTTCCTCGTGCCGTTGCCTGCGCTGGAACGCCTCTCTCTGTCTCTGCAGCATTTCGCTCAGCATCTCGCGGTCCTGATGGGCCGCCTGGTAGGCCTTGATCTGCCCCTGCAACTCCTGATGAAGACGCTGCATCTCTGCCTGCAGCAGCTTGCCCCGCTCCTCTGCCAGTACCTCCTCGCGCAGCAGGGCCTGCAGATGCCCACTCGGAATCGACTCGCGAAGCGCCTGCTCCCGCTGCCTGCGCGCTTCATCCATCGCCGCTCGCAACCGCTCCATCTGGGCTTCGACGCGGGCCACCGAGGAACGAACCCTGTGCAGCGCCCGCTCCTCGCGGCGTTCGATACTCTCCCGAAACCGCAACACCGCTGCCAGGGGAGATTGAAATGCCATCGATCCTCCGTCCTCGCCTGCTCCGTCTCCGCAGCTACTCCGGCAACGCCAGCAAAAGTTTCACAGACACGTCATAAGGGCACAGTGCCTCCGCACCCTGTTGCAGATAACCATTGATCGCGGGCAGATTCTGCACCGCCTGATCCAGCGCCGGGTCGGAGTTCTTCTGATAGGCCCCAATCCGGATCAGATCCTCCGAGCGCGCATACGTCGCCATCGCTCGCCGCACCGCTCCAGCCTTCGCCAGGTGCTCCCGGCAGACGACCTTGGGCATCAATCGGCTCAAGCTGTCCAGAATGGAGATCGGAGGATAGTGGTTGCGCATCGCCAGATTTCTATCCAGCACCACGTGCCCGTCCAGAAGCGAACGAACCGTATCCACCACCGGATCCTGCTGATCGTCACCCTCCATAAGCACCGTATAGAAGGCGGTAATGCTGCCCTGGGAAAAGTTTCCCGCCCGCTCCACCAGCCCGGCCAGCATGTTCAACACCGACGGCGTGTATCCCTTGGCTGTCGGCGGCTCTCCTGCGGCCAGCCCGATCTCCCGCTGTGCCATCGCGAACCTGGTCAGGGAATCGGTCACCAGCAGAACGTTCTTCCCCATGCTGGCAAAGTACTCCGCAACCGCCGTAGCCGAAAGCGCCGCTCGAATCCTCTGCAGCGGCGACTGATCGGAGGTCGATACAATCACCACCGCGCGCCGCAGCCCGTCCTCGCCCAGCACCTCCAGAAACTCCCCCACCTCACGCCCGCGCTCTCCCACCAGGGCCAGCACCGTCATATCCGCCGCAGTGCCGCGCGCCATCATCCCGATCAGCGTGCTTTTTCCCACTCCACTGCCGCCAAAGATCCCAATCCGCTGCCCCCTCCCGCACGTCAGCAGGCCATCGATCGCGCGGATGCCACAGCCCAGCGGCTCCCGGATCGGAACGCGCTCCATCGGCAGCGGCGCGCTTCCGCCCAGACTCATCGACCCGGTCGCCCGGTACTCTCCCTTGCCATCGATAGGCTTCCCCGCAGGATCGATCACCCGGCCCAGCATCTCCAGGCCTACCCGTACCGACGGACGCGCACCCCACGCAACAATCGAATCTCCCAGGCGAACACCACGCGGATGATCCACGGCCATCGACAACACGGTTGCGCCCCGGAAGCCAATAATCTCTCCCTCGTACACCCTTCCCTTGGCGGTTCGCACCTCGCAGGTCTCTCCGACAAACCCTGCCGGACCCGCTGACTCCATCAGGTTGCCGACCACCTGGCTCAGGCGGCCCGTCCAGCGCAGCGTCGAACTGGCCTCGAGATGATGCAGATACGGCGCCAGCAGCGCTTGCGTCATCTTCTCTTCGGCCCCTTCCCCGGCCGTAACGCCATCAGATCGAAGAACCCCTGCTCTACCTCTTTGAGCTGCGTGTCCAATCCGAAGTTGGCCGTCCCCAGTTCGGTCTCCACCAGGCAGTCCTGGTCACTCAATCCGCCATCCTCTTCCACCTCAACCCGCACACCGGCTACCGGCTCGCAGAAGAAGCTCTTCCATCGCGATCCCTTCCCCTTGCCGATGCGCACCTTCACTCTCGATCCCTCCCCAAGCTTCTCCACCGCCATCCTCACCAGCGTCGCCACCAGCATCGGATCCACCTGCGCCTCGCGGTGCAGGATCCTGGCCGCAATGGCCAGGGCAAGTTGCACAATCTCCGCCTCGGCGCGCCCGAAGTACTCCTCACGCTCCGCGGCAAAACCAGCGATCGCGGAGCGAACCAGGACTCGTTCCGCCTCCAGCTTTCCCTCATACTCACGGCGCAGCCGCTGTTCCGCTTCGCGAACCGCATCTGCTCTCTCCTGCTGAATCCTTCTTGCAAGATCCTGGTGCGACATCTCCACCTCGGCCCGCACCACCGTGGATTCGTTGCCCGCCAGGTCGGTACCCCCGGGCATCATCGAACCGGATACAGCAGAAGAGGCGGAAGCCGCCAATCCAAAGGCATCTGGCGCCGCGGCCTCCTCGCCGTGAACCCCCACTCGGGGAGCAGCCGCACCGGAAACCGCACCCTTGCCCGCCATATCGCGGTACACCAGAGCCCTTACCGGCCCTCCCGGCAGACTCTCCCCCGTCAGAACGCTAGAGGACATACTCATCTTCTCCCTCACTCTTCAGGACAATCTTGCCTTCAGACTCCAGCTTGTGAGCAATAGCGATGATCTCCGCCTGGGCCTTGGCGACGTCCTTGCTCCGTACCGGACCCATCGCATCGGAGTCTTCCTTCATCATCTCGACGGCACGCGAGGACATGGTCCGGTAAAAATGGCTTCTCAGCTCCTCGCCCGCGCCCTTCAAGGCGATCATCAATACTTTCTTGTCAAGGACATTCATCAGTTCGCGAAGCTCCTGATCCGGCACCTCCAGAAAATCATCAAAGGTGAACATCAGGTCCCGGATGTTCATCACGAGTTGAGGCTCGTCTTTCTCGATGTTGTCCAGAATCTCCCGCGCCACCAGGGGGTCCAGACGATTCATCAGCTCCGCCACCTCCCGGAAACCGAACTCCGTTCGCTTGCTCTGATCGCCCACCGAGCGCAGCCGGCGATTCAGCACGGTTGAAACCTTGCTGGCCACCTCCGGGGAGAACTGCCCTATATTCGCCAGCCGCTTCACACAGTCAGCCCGCACCCCCGGCTCCAGCTTCATCAGCAGCGCCGATGCCTGTTTCACATCCAGGTGACCAAGGATCAGCGCTTTGGTCTGCGAGTGTTCTCCCACCAGAAACCTCGCCAATTGCCTTGGATCGACCTTCTTCAAAGAATCCATTCGCATCGCATTGGCGTCATTGGGGCGCAGCAGTTGTTGTAGCATCGCCTTGGCGCCACTCTCCCCAAAGGCCTTGGTCAGCAGCCGGGCAGCTACATCATGCCCTCCCACGGCCAGAAAATCCTGCGCCACCATGATCTGGTGAAACTCCTCCAGCACTCTGGACGCGGTCTCAAATGGAACCGCGGTCAACGCCGCTACCTCCGCGCTCACGCGTTGCACCTCCTCCTCCGGAAGATTCTGCAGAATCGCGGCTGCGGCGTCCTCGCCCAGCACAGAGAGCAGAATGGCGGCCTTGCGTGTGCCGCTCAGCGGCGCCTGCTCCATAATGCTCATAAGGTCTCCTCCCGCAACCACGCCTGCACCGCGCGCGCCGTGTTCACCGGCTTCTGTTGAATCATCTCCACGGTCTCCTGCTTCAACTGGCCGGCCCTCTGGCTGGCGTTCATCACCGTCGCTGAGCTCAGCACCGGGGTCTCTGCGCCCACCGGCTCAGGCAGCACCGCTTGCTCCGCCCCCGGCCCCAGGGCCTGCTTCTGTATCGGTCGCAGCACGAACAGATACGCCAGCAGGAACAGAGCCAGCAGGGAGAGAGGCCGAAGCACGGCAGCGTACTCCGTCACCGCCTTCTGCACCTTCTCCGCAACGCCCGCGGTGGGCATGCTGTTCAAGTCCGCATCCGTGGCGAACGGCATGTTCTGGATGCTGATGGTATCCCCCCGCTGGGGATCAAACCCGATCACCGCTTGAGCCAACTGCTGAATCTTATTCAGCTCCGCCGGCGTCCGCGGCCGCCGTGTAAAGGTCACCTTCCCCGCGTGAATGCTCTTCACCACCGCATCATCCACCAGAATCGCCGCGCTGATCCGCTGTAACTGGCCGGCCGGCATCAGGCGGCGAATCACCACCCGATTCACGCCATAGCGCGCGTTCTCCGTCGACGCAAGGTGCGAGGATCCGGGTGAAGTCACCGGCTTGACGGTCTTCGTCGGCTTGGGTGCAGGAACGTTGCTGGCCGTTCCCGGCACGCCTCCCAACGACCCGTCGCCACTCTCCTGATCCTGCGACTTCTGGTCGCTCAACAGTGCGCTCGTCGTCGGATCGTACTTCTCCTGGCTCTCTTCACTGGAGGACCGGTCATAGGCCACATTCACGCTCGCGCGGATGTTTCCCACACCCACCACAGGCTCCAGCGTATGCATCAACTGCTGGGCCAGGCTCGTCTCCAACCCCTCGCCCCCCTCCATACCATCCTGGCGGACGTTGAGCGACCGATCGGAGTCGGCATCAATGATGTTCACATCCGCTGGCTTCAACCCATCTACCGCGCCGGCGACCAGCCGGGCAATCGCCTGCACCGCATCCTTTGAGATGTCGTCGCCGTTCAGCTTCAGAATCACGGAGGCTTTGGCCGCGCGCTGCTGGTCCTCATAGATGGAGTCTGTGGCCATTACCAGGTGCACCCGCGCGCTCTTCACATCGCTCAATGTCTCAATCGTGCGCTCCAGTTCACCCTCCAGCGCCCGTTGGTAGGTCACCTTTTCATCGAACTCGGTCTCACCCCAACTCATCTTGTCGAATAACTCAAAACCCATCCTTCCGCTGTGCGGCGTACCCTGCGCCGCGGTCTGCATCCGGGCCACATCCAGCTTGTCCGCCGGAACGCTGATCGTACGGCCGTCGGCGCTGATCTGATGCGGAATGCTCTGCGCGTCCAGTTGCGCGGAGAGCGTCTGCACGTCACTTGGATCCAGCCCGGTGTACAACGGCTTATAGTCCGGAGCTCCCAGCAGGCTGACAAACAACCCCACCAGCACCGCGGTCGCCGCCGCACCGGCCAGCAGAAACGTCTTCTGACGTTTGTCCCTGCTTGCCCAGAACTGCTGCGCCTGCCTCGTGATCTCGCTCAACCCGGCCATAACCCCTCAGATCTAAAACTGCATCTTCTCGATATCCTGATACGCGCTCACAATCTTGTTGCGGACCTGCATCATCAACTGAAACGAAGCATCGGCCTTCTCCACCGCGATCATCACGCTGCTCATGTCTCCGCCCCTGCCCGCCATCAGATCGTTGACCTGCATACCGGCGCTGTTGTTAACCGCGTCCACGCTCTCAACCGCATTCTTCAGAACGGCGCCAAAGCTCAGGCCGCCGCTGCCCTCCAGGCCAATATCCGCGCCGCCATCCAGCTCCGCTGGCTGCGGCATATTCAAACCCGGAGATCCACTCAGACTCACCTGACCCATCGCTGCTCTCCCACCTAGGCATTCTTCAGGATGTCGATCGATTCCTGAATCATCTGCTTGGCGGCATTCACCGCCGAAGCGTTCAACTGATACGACCGCACCGCGCTCATCAGATCCACCATCTCGCTGGAGGGATCGATCGCCGGATACTCCACATATCCGGAGGCGTTCGCATCCGGACTCCCCGGCTCATAACGCATCACCGGCGGTGTCGGATCATCCATCACCTGGGAGAGTTGCACGCTGCCCTCAGGGGCCTGCCCGGAACCCGAAACTCCCGCAAACACCATACCGAACGGCGTCGGACTCCGGGCAGTAAAGACAACCTCCTTGCGCACATAAGGACCACCCGCATCGGTATGGGTCGTCTCCGCGTTGGCCAGGTTCGCAGAGGTCACCTCCGCACGTAGCCTCTCCGCGCTCAGCGCGGACCCGCTGATCTCCAGCATGTCAAACAGACTCATCGTCAATTTCCTTCCTTGATGGCGGTCATCACCATCTGCATATCGGACTTCACCAGTTGCACACCCACCTCAAACTGCAGTTGGGTCTGCGCCATCAGCATGCTCTCTCTATCGACGTTCACATTGTTGCCATCCGGTCGCTCCGGCAGTCCTCGGGTCTCAAGCGTCGCCTCCTCCAGCCGCGGACCCTCGGCAGACACTACGCTCCCATCCGCATCTCCCTCGGGATCTTCCCATCCCTGCTCCATCGCCTGGCGCAGGGACGCACTGAAGTCCACGTCCCGGGTGTGATATCCAGGTGTGTCGATGTTGGCCATATTCGCCGTGATGAGCTGCTGACGGTCCGTCAGCAGCTTCAGATAGTTCTGCAGCATGTCAATGGAAGAGTAGACAGGCATCTACACGGTCCTCCTGGGGGGCAGTCCGTACTCTCGAATCCGATTGCGCAGTGTTCGCAGACTGATGCCCAGCATCTCCGCCGCGTGCGTCCGGTTTCCATCCGTCAGCGCCAGCGTGTTCTCCACATGCATGCGCTCGATCTGGCGAATCGGCGTCCCCGCCAGCGCCGCGGAAGACGGCGTCGGCGGTTGTCCTGCCGATGGAGAGGTTGAGGGCGAGGCCAACCGGCTCGATGCCAGCGCTGCGATCTGGAACTCGCGGTCGAAACATTCGGCATCCAGGTCCTGGGTCCCGCTCAGGGTAACTACCCGGCGCATGAAGTTGGCCAACTCGCGCACATTTCCCGGCCACGGATGGGTCTGCAGCCGATCCAGAAACTCCTCGCGAAGCACCGCTGCCTGCGTATTGTCGGGCATCCCGGACTGCGCCCTGTACTTCTCCGCAAAGTGCCGCGCCAGCGCTGGAATATCTCCCTTGCGCTCGCGCAGCGGCGGCAGCGTCAGGGGAATCACGTTCAAGCGGTAGTAGAGATCTCCGCGAAACTTCCCCCGCTCTACCAGCGCGGCCAGCGAGACATTCGTCGTGGCAATCACCCGGATATCCACCGCCACGCTGCGCGCCTCCCCCAGCCGTTCAATCTCCCGCTCCTGAAGAGCCCGCAACAGCTTCGGCTGCAGATGCAGCGGCATCTCTCCAATCTCATCCAGCAGGATCGTCCCTCCGTGCGCCTGCTCGAACTTGCCCTGCTTGACCCCCACCGCGCCGGTAAAGGCGCCTCTTCCATGCCCGAAGAGCTCGCTCTCCAGCAGCGCCTCGGGAACCGCGGCGCAGTTCACCGCTACAAAAGGCTTGCCGCTGCGATCGCTTGCCTGGTGAATGAACCTCGCCAGCAACTCCTTGCCCGTGCCGCTCTCCGCCTCAATCAGCACATCGGCGCTGGTGCTGGCCGCCGCGCGGGCGCGCTGCAGCGTCCTCTGCAGCAGCGGCGACTGTCCGATGATCCCACTCTCTGGCTGAACCTCCTTGGATGGCCTCTCCATGGCACGCTGCATCACCCTCGCAGCCGTCCTCTGCAGTTGGTCAAACGAGATCGGTTTGGTCAGGTAATCCAGCGCCCCGTCGCGCATCGCACTCACCGCATCGGGCACAGAACCATACGCCGTCAGCAGGATCACCGCCGCGGAGGAGCAGAGCTGCCGCGTCGAACGCATCACCTCCAGCCCCGTCCCATCCGGCATGCGTATGTCGGTCACCACCAGATCGAACTCCCTGCCCTCCAGCAGGCGGACGGCCTCCCGCACCGACCCGGCCGCCTCCACCTTCCATCCATGGCGCAGAAAGTTCGCCCGCAACGCCGTCCGAATACCCGGCTCATCATCCACTACCAACACCGAGGAGACACACTCACTGGTCATATCGCAGGAAACTCCAGTTGAAACGTACTGCCACAACCCTCTTGACTCTGTATCCGGATCTCGCCGCCATGAAACGCCGCCAGCCGCCTGCACACCGCCAGCCCCAGCCCCGGGGTGTCGCCGCTGGCGCTGAAGCCGGCCTCAAAGACCCGCTCCCTCTGCTCCACGGAAATTCCGCATCCGGTGTCACTCACCTCCAGCAACACCCGCCCCTCCGCGGAGCCAGCCCCCGGTCGAACGCGGACCTCCACGCTTCCTCCCGCGGGAGTGTGAC
Source organism: Acidobacteriota bacterium (assembly GCA_021806005.1). Lineage (GTDB taxonomy): Bacteria > Acidobacteriota > Terriglobia > Terriglobales > Acidobacteriaceae > Granulicella. The sequence goes on from JAJZDM010000009.1 coordinate 12,491, forward strand.
GGATCGCGTTGCACACCAGATTCAGCAGAATCTGGCGCAGCAGGTTCTCATTGCCCTCGATCCGCGCGCCATCCTCGATGTCCACCCCCAGCAGCACACCCGCCTGCTCGGCGATCGGGCGAACAAACGCCGCGCCATCCCGTATGCAGGCGGAAAGATCCAGGGCCAACTTCTGCCAGCCGCTGCCGCTCTGCAGACTCAACACATTGTTCACCGTCGCGGAGAGCAGGCGTATGCCGGCTCGCAGATGCGAGACCCAAATCTCACTCTGCGCAGGCTCCTCGGCGAGCAACCCCGCAAACAGCTCCATGCTTGCTAACGGATTCCTCATCTCATGGGCCAGAATCCCGGCCACCTCGGCCAGCGCCATCGCGTTCCTCGCCGCCTCACGCTCCTGCTCAGCCTCCTTGCCGGCGGTAATGTCGCGCAAAATCCAGATGCTCTCCAACCCGGCTCTCTCCCGCCCGGCCCTCTCCATTCCTGCTACCCTCTCAGGAGTTGAAGCACTCCCTGCGCTGCAGGATAGAATTCGCCGGCTGACGGCCAGCCAGCGCCTCCTGCCCTCCGACGCCATGCAGATCTCACGATCCGATGATCCCGCATCCGCCGGCGCCTCCAGATCAACCTTGCAGATCGTCGCCAGATCCTGCAGACTGCGCACCCGCTCCGGGCCAATCTCAGCGCCAAGTTGGAGCAGGCGCCGCGCCTCGGGATTGATCGTGAAGATGCGGCCGGAGCGATCCAGCACCAGCACTCCGCAGGGCATGGAATCGAGGATCTGCTGCAGCGCCCCCCGCATCTGGTGGTTCTCCGCCAGGCTGCGTGTCAGCGCCGCATTGCGCTCGGCCAGCTCGCTGCCCAGTTGCCCCACCTCACCCTGCAGCTCGCGGTAGGATCTCTCCAACTGCGCCGACGCAGCGATGAACTCCGAAAACGCCGCGGCCAGCACCTCCGGACCGCACAGCGACCCCGGCGCCGTAGCCTCAATTTGATTTTGATGAGAACCGGGCAACATTTGCCTACTCCTGCCTGCCTCCAGAAGCACGGCAGTGGCCAAACCCAAAGCCGTGCGCTCCCCGGCCACCTCAGAGCAGGATGTGTTCGCTCAGAATCTCCCTCTCCGAACCCACGAGAATCGTCGCTCGCTCCATCACGTTGCGCAACTCGCGAACGTTCCCCGGCCAGGAGTGCACCCGGAGCCGCTCAAACGCCTCCTCGCTGAGCACCTTGCCCGCATGAAACCTGGCGATGAAGCTCTCCGCCAGAGCCCTCAGATCGCCCATCCGCTCACGCAGCGGAGGCAACGTAATGGGAAACACCGCCAGCCGGTAGTACAGGTCTTCGCGAAACTGCTGTCTATCCATCTGCTTCTTCAGATTCACATTGGTGGCCGCCACTACCCGGACGTCCACCTTCAGGTTGTCGTTGGCGCCCAGGCGCTGTACCTCGCCCTGCTCCAGGAACCGAAGCAGCTTGCCCTGCAAAGAAAGCGGCATGTCGCCAATCTCATCCAGAAATAACGTCCCTCCATGGGCCGCATGGATGCGCCCGATGCGCGACTGCACCGCTCCCGTAAACGCACCCTTGCTGTATCCGAACAGCTCGGCCTCCAGCAGCGGCTCGGGGATCGCCGAACAATTCATCACCACGAACGGCTGCTTTCTCCGGGAACTGATCTGATGAATCTCCTGCGCCACCAGATCCTTGCCCGTACCGCTCTCCCCGGTCACAAGAACGGTCGTATCGCGCACCGCTACCATGCGCGTCAGGCGAAACACCGCCTGCATCGGATCAGTCTCCCCCACCATGCCGCGCAGGGTGTTCTTCTCCCGACGCATCCCGCGCCCGCTCCCGTCATCAAACTCCCGCCGGGCGAAGACCGCCTCGGGTGCTCTCTCCACATTCACCAGCTCCATCAGAGACTTCGATAGCGGCGAGATGGATCCGTCCCCGGAGAACAACTCTCCGGTACGCGAGTTCATCGTGACCACCGGAGTATTCGGAAACCGGCGTTGAATCATCCCCTGAAACTCACCCGGTTCAAGATCCGGCAGCACCGGATCCAGCAACAGGACCCCATCGCCATTGCTGTGCTCGTGGAGCACCTCCAGCGCCACCGCCCCACTACCCGCCTCCACCACTCTCCAGCGCGGATGGCTCAACTTCTCCCGCAGCCCGGCGCGAATACGCGGATTCGAGCTGACAACAAAGACGTTGGTCGGGACCTGCACCCCCTGCGAAACAAACGATGCAACTTGCATTTTCTACGACTCTCTGACTGCCTCCCAGAACGGAGACCTTGCACTCCATTGGAACTATGAGATCGAAATCAGCATCGAAATCAGCTTGGCAAATCAGCAGGTAACCGAGCCCTGGCAGGGAGGGAACGCTCGCTCTGCCCGCGCGCTCTCAGACGTCGCGAAGTTCGTACCCAAACCCTCGGATCGTGTGGGTCAGCTTCCGCTCCCCGGGTCCGTCCACCTTGTCCCGCACATACTTCATATAGACATCCACAATGTTGCTGGAGGGATTGTGAGGCAGATTCCATACCTCCTCAAAGAGCGTCGCCCGCGAGACCGGCTGCCCGGCGTGGCGCAGCATGCACTCCAGCATCGAGAACTCACGCGGCGTCAGATCGATCCTCCGCCCGTTCCGCTCCACCCGGTGCTCTTCGCGATAGAGCCTCAGGTCGCCCACCTCGGACATGTTGGGAACCACCCCGAAGTGTCGCCGCAGCAACACCTGCACTCGCGCCAGCAGCTCGGCAAAGGAGAACGGCTTGCTCAAAAAGTCGTCAGCACCGCTCTGCAGCGCCAGCACCTTGTCTTCCACCTGGCAGCGAGAAGCCAGCACCATCATCGGCATCCGCGGACGCTCCGGACGCACCCGCCGGATCAGTTGCAGACCATCCAGCCGGGGCAGATTCAGCTCCAGAATCACCAGATCGAAGCGCTTCTGGCGAAGCGCTGCCAGCGCTGTCTCCCCGTCCAGCAATACCTCTACTCGGTAGGACTCCGCCTCCAACTCCTGGCGCAGAAGATTGGCCAGCGAAGCATTCTCATCCACTATCAACACACTGCTGATGCCTGCTGAACTGGCACGCTTCTGCCCCGTATCCAGCTCGGCCTTCCGCTCTTCATCTTTCTCAAATTGGCTCATTGACTGTCCGTACCATCAACTGCATATAATTCAGATTCTTGCAGTCCAAACCATGAAGTTCAACATTAATGCCAATCCGTGCTTCCGCTCTCATGAAAATCCTGTCATCTCGCGGCGGTATCTCCAATCTCCTCCAGCTACCGACCTGGGCACAATACGTTCTTATGAAAATCTCATCCTGTTTTCCCAAAGCGGAAACGACCATGCGCCAAATTCCACTTTTGGTCCCGGATGTGGCCCGTGCCAACCTTGGTTCCCTACAACTCGATCCTCCGGTTCGCCTTTTATTCGCTACAATGTGCTCATGGCTATCACCCGCCGGCAAAAAGAGGTTCTGGACTTTCTCTCTGCCTTCACCGCCCGCAACGGCTACTCCCCCTCCTACGAGGAGATTGCCGCGGGCCTCGGCCTCAGATCTCTGGCCACCGTGCATAAACACATCACCAACCTGCACTCCAAGGGCCTCCTGCAACGGGCACAGAATCGCAGCCGGTCCATTGACGTCATCCCCCAGCGCGCCGCTCGCAAAGCCGCTGATCGCTTGCCGCTGCTTGGCCGTATCGCCGCCGGGAAACCCGTCGAAGCGATCCAGAACGCGGAGACCATCTCCCTCAGCGATATCATCGGCGCGCGCGAGGTCTTTGCCCTCGAGGTCCATGGCGACTCGATGCGCGACGAACACATCATCTCTGGCGACTACGTTCTGGTCGAACGCACGCGCACCGCTCGCGAGGGAGAGATCGTCGTTGCCCTGGTCGACGGCGCCGATGCCACACTCAAACGCTTCTACCATGAAGGCAACCTCATCCGCCTGCAGCCCTCTAACAGTGAGATGAAGCCCATCTACGCCCCCGCGGGCAACGTCAGCATCCAGGGCAAGGTGCTCGGTGTACTGCGCCGCTACGCCTGACCCACACACCACGCACTCTTCCCATCAAGAACGGATCCACGGAACATCCGGCCTGCAGACTGCGTATCCTACCTCCGAAGATTAGCCCTTCAGGCGTCTTCGGAGGCTCCGTGAACCCTTCCCCACGAACAAAGTCCGGATCGCGCAAACGGCGGTGGATCCTCCTCGCTGCATTCATCTGCGTGCTCGCAGGCGGCGGCATCGTCGCCGCTAGAAGTCTCGACAGCCCCACACCACTCGATCCATCTCAACTCGCCACCGCCCGGATCGGGGATATTAATCGCTCCGTCGTCGCTACCGGCAAGGTCCAGCCCATCACCGAGGTCAAAGTCAAGTCCAAGGCCAGCGGCATCGTCACCCGGCTCTATACAGACATCAACCAGAGCGTGCAGAAGGGCCAGATCCTGGCGCAACTGGATCAGGATGAGACCCTGGACCAGGTCGCCGCACAGAAGGCGCAACTGGCCGCCGCCGTCTCCAGCGCCAACTCCGCTCAAGCCGCGGTGGCCTACGACAAAGTCGCCGCCCAGGCCCCTGATCTCCCCATGTTCCAGCACACCTACCAGCGCGCCCTTGAGATGGAGCAGGACGGCGTACTCTCCCGGCAGGCTCTGGACGAGGCCCACCAGAAGTACCTCGCCGCCCTCAACTCCCGCGATAAAGCCGTGGCCCAGATTGCCGTCGATCAGGCTCGCCTGCATCAGACACAGGCCCAGGTGCAGCAGGCCCAAGCCTCTCTCCGCCAGCTTGAGGAGCAACTCTCCTACACCACCATCACCTCACCGATCGACGGCGTGGTGCTCTCCCGCGATGTGCAGGTCGGCGATGCGGTCAGCTCGATTCTAGTTCTGGGATCCACCGCGACTCTGGTCATGACCCTGGGCGACACCCACCAGGTCTACGTCAAAGGCAAGGTCGACGAGTCCGATATCGCCAAGGTCTATCTTGGCCAGGCCGCACGCATCAAGGTGCAGAGCTTTCCCAACCGGACCTTCGATGGGCGGGTGACCAAGATCGCTCCCCTGGGCGTCGAAAAGGACAACGTCACTACCTTTGAGGTGCAGATCTCCATCGACAACCCCGGCGGTGAACTCAAGGCCAACATGACCGCTAACGCTGAGATCGTCCTCGAAGAGCACAAGAACGCCCTCACCATCCCCGAGCAGGCCGTCCTTTATGACAAGGACCGCCACGCCTCGGTCTGGGTTCCCGACGTCCATAGCCGGGACGGGCATCGCACCGTCGCCATCCGAACCGGCATCTCCAACGGCAGCCGCATCGAGATCCTCTCCGGTCTCAAACCCGGCGACGCGGTCATTCTGCAGCAGACATCCTGACGCCGAGCTACAGTCTGCTTGCCGTAAGCAAAGGTGGAAGGTCACGACCAAGCCGCACCCACCCACTCTGGCCTCCACGCGGGGGTGCTCCAGATCCAGGTCAGGATCCTCTGACTCCATACACTCATTGCAGGAGCGTACCAACATGAAACTTCCCCTTCTTGCAGGACTCGCCTTCGTACCGGCGCTTCTCCTGGCGGCCTCTCCGGCAGCCTTGGCCTCTGACAACCAGTTTGAACGCACTCTCAACGTCTCCTCGCCAGCGGATCTGTACGTTTCGACCGGCGCTGGCGACATCACCATACATCCCGGAGCCTCCGACCAGATCCACATCGTCGGCCACATCCACGCGGGCTGGACGCTCTTCGGTAACGCCCAGCAACGGATTCAGCAGATCCTGCAGCATCCTCCCATCACCCAGAGCGGCAACACCGTTCGGGTGGGGGAGTCTGTCGATCACGAACTCTACAACAACATCAGCATCGACTATGACATCTCCGCACCGGCCTCCGTAGCGCTCAATCTGCGCAGCGGCTCCGGCGACATCCTCGTGGATCACACCGGCCGCTTCCTATCCGCCTCCAGCGGCTCAGGGGACCTCCGCGCCCACGGGATCAACGGCCCCGCCGCTCTCGCCACCGGGTCCGGAGACATTGAACTGGATGAGAACGGCGCCGGCGATATCAAGGTCCGCTCCGGCTCTGGCGATATCAAGATCCACGGCTTCAACGGCGGCCTCATCATACGCTGCGGCTCGGGAGACATCCAGGCAGACGGCCGTCTCAGCGGCCCTGCGAACCTCACCTCCGGCTCCGGCGACATCAAGCTGCACCTCACCCCGGATGCGCACTTCGACCTGGAGGCCGCCACCGGCTCCGGCGACATCGACGTGAACTTCCCCGGGGCTCCCCGCCAGTCCGACCGCTCCCGGCATCATCTCACTGCGCCCATCAACGGCGGCGGGCCGCCGCTCCAGGTCCGCACCGGCTCCGGCGATATTGAGATCAACCGCCACTAGAACCTTGCCAAAGGAACGCACTTCGCCAGATTCTCTCGCTGTCGTTGCCAAAGCTCGCTGCACGTTCCAACGGATCAGGCCCCCGTGGCGGCGACCTCTGGCATCTCCAGCGCTGACGGGTCTCTCGCAGAGGACATGTTGTTGCATCTTCCCTCGGGAACACTCCCATCCAGGTCCACGGGGCAGACGACGCCTCCGCTGAAGATGCTTTCGGCCCCTTCACAACCCGCCACAATACGCCTCCCGACCCTCAACGTCTCGGCAACTTGCTCGTCGCTCAGGAACGCTGTCAGACCGCGCTCGCGGGTGGCGTCAAGTCACCTGCGAAAATAGCGGTGATTCTGGGCAAGCTGCGCATCTCCCACCCGATGATTCGCACCAATGGCACTGTACGTCATCCGGACAAAGAGCATCCCAGGCTCGCTTCCTCTCGTCACCTGCTATTACACCAGGGCATAAACACTTCGCCCTCGACTGATGTGGGTCCAGCGCTCCGCGCCGCGGGTAAAGATAGCCCCAAAATCAGCCAGAATAATCGATAAGCGGCCCAAATCTCAGAACACTCCACAAATTTTCCTTGACATAATATCAATGTTTGATGTAAATTTCCCGCCAATTTCAGGAGACCTTCCATGACTGAGTTGGCCTCGTTGTTGGAAGCAATCTGCAAGAAGGCGCCCCGGACGATCGGAATCTCAGGATTGTCCCTCTGTTTGATGGTTGCCGCTGGTTGTAACGGAGGATACGGGAGCTCGAGCAGTTCCTCTATCACCGTCAAGGTTGCCAGCTCAGCTTCCAGCATTACTGCGGGCCAGACAGCCGACATCACAGCTACAGTCGCTTACGATTCTTCCAATATGGGCGTCACATGGTCGGTCTCCGGCGGGGGAACACTCTCCAATCAGACCTCGACGACAGCGGTCTATAACGCTCCATCTTCGGTGACCGCAAATACAACCGTCACCATTACCGCAACCTCCGTCGCCAACACCTCTGTATCTGCTTACGTGATGATTACCGTCACTCCTGCGGCGGCTATCACCGTCAAGATCACGGATCCGATCACCACGGTTGCTGCAGGCGCTGCTGCCGTAACCCTCAATGCCACGGTACAGAACGACTCCACGAACAGCGGTGTCACCTGGACGCTCACCGCGGGAGGGGCCAACTGCATGTCCACTACCTGCGGCACGCTCTCCTCGGCGACAACGACCAGCGTAGTGTATACACCGCCGGCCGGAACTCCCGCCTCACCCTACAATGCGCCGACGATCACTGCTACTTCGATCGCCAATACCTCGGCCTCTGCCACCGATCCTTTCACCATCACGGCGCCAGCTTCTCTGCCGATCTCGGTGAGTCTTAGCAACACATTCACGACCATCGCCGCAGGCGCGGCTGGCATAACTCTCACCGCCACGGTGCAAAACGACCCAACAGGCGACGGCGTGAGTTGGACGCTCACCACAGGCGGAGCCGACTGCTCAACCACCTGCGGCACGCTCTCCTCGGCGACAACGACCAGCGTGGTCTATACACCGCCATCCAGCGTTCCCGCTTCGCCGGACAATGCGCCCACCATTACAGCGACCTCCATCGCGGATACCGTCGTAACGGCTACCGACGCCTTCACCATTACGTCCACCACGGCGAATCATGACGGCATGCTCAAGGGTCAATATGCGTTTCTGGCAGCGGGATTCGGCACCACCGTGCTGGCAGGCAGCATCACCGCCAACGGCAGCGGCGCCATCACCGGAGGCGAAGAGGATATCGTCAGCCAGGGCCAGACTCCGAGTATCTCGGCCTCGGATTTAGCCATCACCAGCGGAACCTACACGGTGGACACCTCCGACAATCGCGCCACCCTCACCTACACAGACGCCAATAAAAACACGTTTACCTTCGCCCTCGCGCTCGGCTCCGTGTCCAATGGAGTTGCAACCAAGGGCCAGATGATCGATGAAAACTACCTCGTGACTGGTTCTCTCGCGCTCCAGAGTCCCGCGGCGTTCTCTACTTCGGCGTTGACCGGGTCCTACGCGTTCGGGTTCCCTGGCTGGAACGGCAGCCTGGAGCCGGAGGTTTCCGTCGGAAGCTTCACCATGAACAACGGCATATTGAGCAACGGGCTTATGGACATGAATGACTATGGGACTCTCACCGCCGCGGCAACACTCACGGGCAGCATAAGCGGCAGTATTGACTCGAGCGGTCGCGGTACATTCAACTTCACGGTCCAAGGCGAGGCGGGAACGGGGACAGAGACTTTTTATGTTGTTTCGGCCGGCAAGTTCTTCGCCATCGTAAACAACGGTAACGGCTCCGCGAGCTACGGCGAAATCCTGCAGCAGTCCGGCGGTCCATATAGCCTGGCATCTTTGAACGGTGCGACCATCGTCTCTGAGCAGTCGGGCGGCGGGCAAAATCCGCCGGACGACACGCTCGGGATCGGAACTTTCAATGGATCCGGCACAGGTTCATTTTCGTTCGATCAGATCCAGGGAAGTGGTTCGGACCAGCAGACAACTGGAACCGCAACCATCGTTCTCGATTCCGCTGCAAACGGAAGATTTACCATCACGCCACCAGGGAGCAGCATTATCCTATACATGATTGCGCCCAATCAGGCGTTTTTATTGGATACCGCTACTGATCCAGGGTTCGGTTTCATCGAACCGCAAACAGCCGGCACCTACAGCAACAGCATGGTGCAGGGTTCGTTCTTCTTCGGTACCCTGCCGCTGGTCAGCCCACCCGCGTCCGGATTGAGTTACAGCTCCGGCGTTGTGACCGTCAGCAGCGCGGGGGCAATCTCAGGCACCTCAGACGAGTTCTCCAACGGGACGTTTACCTCCGGGAACTCTATCTCCGGATCCCTCACGCTCGCAGGAAATGGCCGTGCGACCACCAGTTCAGGAGACAACGTCATCTACTTTGCCTCACCCACCAAGTTCTACATCCTCACCATTCCGTCCGGCGGTTCGGACAACCCGACGATCGGAACCGGCGAGCAGTAGATCCACTGTGCTTCATCCGATCCTGTCTGCTAAATGGGCCGGCACATTTGATGCCGGCCCTATTTTTCGGTTTGCAGAGATTCCAGCGAGGCACTGGCCCCGCGCTTGGGCATCGAAGGGCGGTACACTGAATATCATGCCCGGTGCTCTTCCCCGCCTGCTGGTCTTTGATCTCGACGGCACGCTGATCGACTCCTCCCTTGACCTCTGCAACTCCGTCAATGCAGCCCTCGAGTACGTCGGTAAGCCGCTCCTTCCCAATCCCCTCATCGCCAGCTTCATCGGCAACGGCGCCGCCATGCTGGTTCGCCGCGCCCTGGGTGATCCTCATGATCTCGACTCCCTTCACCCCACCGAGTGCGACGATCTCTTTCGCCGCACCTTCGACTTCTTCCTCACCTTCTACCGGGCGCACAAGCTGGACAACACCCGTTGCTATCCAGGCGTGCTCGAGTCTCTCACCCAGATTCGCGCCCGCAACCCACATCTGCCCATGGCGGTGCTCACCAACAAGCCCGTCATCCCCTCTCGGGAGATTTGCCGGGATCTGGGGCTGGAACCCTTCTTCTTCCAGAACTACGGCGGCAACTCCTTTGATACCAAGAAGCCCGATCCAGAGGGCCTGCTCGCCCTGATCGCAGAGGCCAGAGATCTCACCCAAACCCCGCTCACTCCGGAGCAGACCGTCCTGATCGGCGACTCTGACATCGACGCCCTCACTGCGCAGCGTTGCGGAACCCGCTTCCTTGGCTGCACCTTCGGCCTTGCCCCTGCGGCACTGGCTGCCGCCCAGCCCGAACTCACGGTGGATCATGCCTCCGAGTGGCCCGCGGCTCTTGGCTTTTAGAATGCATCACCTCAAGGACTAACTTCTACTCAAGGGTTAACAAAGCCGCGGCTGGTCCCACTCTCACATCCTTCAGTCTCGGCGCGTTCCGCACAATCCCATATCCGAGCATAGGCCCCTCCGGAGTCTCTGGCCGCTCATCTGGAACAGATTCACCGGACGAATCGAACCAACAACCTGTTCGATGAGCGATTCCATGTGCCTATGCGAGCTGGAGACACTTAAAGAAAAACTTTCACAGAGCACCTTTCCTGCTCCTGCGCCTCCCAGAGAGCGCGGCTGCATCTTCTTCCCCCGGCCTCCACCATGGCACGCTGGACATAGCCATTTAAACCTATTCTTTCAAAATACTTACCAGACAATATTCATCATCCATCAGAGCGACTGCACGCCCTGGCGTTCTCCGTCATGCAAGCCCCCCAGAGCCTCCGTCCAGGACGCCCGATCTCTGGTTTCACCCCGGCTCGCCAAAGATCTTTGAAGCATAAACTATTATATGTAAATAACTTACGCATAAACCATTAAACCGAAGGACAAATATAGGCCAATAGCGGGACTACGCACCCCGGAACTTCTCAGTCTCTCCCACACCTACTCCAGGAGCTCTGCACGGAGGCTACAGACAGGCCCACCGGGCGGAGATCTCTCCCGTCATGGAACAGGTCAGGCTTGTCCTCTCGCTCTTCAGTATTTCCCTCGTTCAATTGTTTACTTTTCATCTGTATTTAGCAGATAAATAGTTAATTGCTAGTCAACATTCATGCCCTCAACCGACCCTGCCTCTCCTTTTTGCAGAGGCCATAGCCAGGCTGCTCCGCGGACACCGCTGGAGTCTCCATGCTGATTGCGCAGGATGGGCGTCTCGACACCACCGCCAAAGCCGTAGTCGCGCAGCCGCAGAGCGAGTTCGCCATCGTAAAGCCGCTTGAGGTTTGAAAGACCTCCTCCGATCACGATCGCATCAGGGTCCAGCACATTGACCACCGTAGCCAACCCGCGCGCCAGGCGTTCGATCAGCCGGTTCAGCGCCTGCTGGGCCTCCTCATCGCCCGCCTCTGCAGCCGCTACAATCTCTGGTCCGCGCAGGTTCCGGCTCGTCTCGCGCGCAAAGTCCCACTCCAGTCCGGTTCCGGAGATCCATGTCTCCAGACAACCGTGGCGCCCACAGTAGCAGAGCGCCCCTGGCAACTCCTCTGCAGTCGCCCAGGGCAGCGGTGTATGTCCCCACTCGCCCCCCAGTCCGTTGGGCCCGGTATGGATCCGTCCGGAGATCGACACGCCTCCTCCGCAGCCGGTTCCAATGATCACCCCAAAGACAACCTCATATCCCCGTCCCGCACCATCAGTCGCCTCGCTGATCGCAAAGCAGTTGGCGTCGTTGGCGCAGCGCACCTCGCGGTCCAGCTCCCGACGGAGATCTTGCTGCAAGGCCCGGCCATTCATCCAGGTGGAGTTGGCATTCTTCACCAGCCCGGTAGAGCGGACGATCGTCCCGGGAATACCCACACCCACCGTGCCCTTCTCTCCGGTCATCCCCTCCAACTCCCTCACAAGGCCGGCGATGGTGGCAACCGTCCCCGCGTAATCTCCCTTGGGAGTCGGCTTTCGAATCCGCTGCAACTCCACGCCGTGCGCATCCAGGGCAATCGCCTCAATCTTCGTTCCACCTACATCAACACCGATTCGCATCGTCTCCTCTTCGCTCCTCGTCCTTGCGCACCGCTCCGCCGCAGGATCAATCCCATGAGGGAATCCTCTTCATGCTCTTCCCAAACTTGTTCCAAGGCCCAATCCAGGAACTGCGGCTCGCAGTCGCCGTCCTGGTCACACCGCCTCCCCCTGGCCAGAACATCCACGGGGATGATCGCGTTGATGATCTCTTCAGCATAACCGTTTCAGGCGCCCGGGATACGCGTCAACCCTAACGCCAGAGCGATACCAGCCGCCAATCCCAGGATCTGTGCCAGCACGGCCATCGGCCGTCGTTCATACTGCAGCTCTGGCAACAGATCCACCATCGAAATATACAGAAAGCTGCCCGCGCTGACCGGCAGCAGCCAGGCAGCCTGCTGCGATCCATGCTCTCCCAGCACCGCCACCAGCGACCAGCCCAGCAAGCTGGAGCTGGCAGCCAGAATCGCCAGCAAAGCAGCCCGCGTGCGATCGATGCCCATATGCACCAGCAGCGCCATGTCTCCCAGCCGGTGCGGCACCTCGTGCAGACCGACCGCCAGCGCCGTCACCCAGCCAACCTGCGGACTGATGGCGAAGGCCGCGGCCACGCCAGTCCCGTCCACCAGACTGTGGGTAAAACTTCCTAGCAGCAGCGTCGCCGGCTTTGACGGATGGTGGTGGTGGGCGTGCAACCCCCGCTCATGCGCATCCTCAACATCCGGCGCAGGTTCAGCACTCACTCCGGAGAAGACCTGGAAGCCGCGTTCAAAGCCATAGAGCACAAACATCGTCAGCAGCAACACCAGCCACAAAGCGCTGCGATCTCCCAGCGTCGCCACCGCCTCCGGAATCAGGTGGACCGTCCCGGTCGCCAGCAGCACCCCCACCGCAACGCTGATGACATAGGGCAAGACGCGCCGCAACCAGGCATCCGAGCGCCGCATCGAGATCACTGGAACCGCGGCCAGCACCTGCACGCCCATCACGGCCATCAGGGATGTCAAAACCCGTGTATGCAATGCCCCTCCCCCATCACCCTGCGCTGCCGGGCCCGGACCCCGCCTCACCTGGATTCGCCTCGCAAGGAATGATGCTCGACCCTCGCCAGGAGGCTCTCCACGGCAGAGATTCAACGCTCACAAGCGGAGCCTGGCTGCATGTCGGTCGGCATGCAGCCAGGCGGAAAAGTGAAGATCTCCAGATTTCAACCCTTCCGCACTGCGCTCCTCACTCCGCTCAGGGACCGCTTCACTGCTACGCGCCAACCAAGCCCTCCGGATCTACTTCAGGTTCGTCAGCGTCGGCTGTACCTGTACCTTCACACCGTTCAAACCAGCCTGATAGGCAACAATCCGCTTGAGCGTGTCATATGGAATATCCACGGAAGGAAGCACCCGCCCGTTCACCACCAGCATCGGAGCCGCATCGACCCCCGCCGCGCTTGCCAGAGCCATCGAAGCTTCTACATCCGCCTTCGTCTCCGGCAGCACCGCGCAGGCGTTCACGCTCTTCGGATCGGCCCCAGCCTGCGTAATCGCCGCATTCAGCCCCTTCTCCAGTGTCGCCACCGTAAACTGGCTCTGGCGGCTGAACACGCCATGCATGTAGACAAAAAAAGCCGCATCTCCCTTCGCCTTGCGCACACACACCCCATCTTCGGCAGCGAGCAAGGCATACGGGCTTCCATCGGCGGGCAGATTCTCGAACACCAGGCGGATCTGGGGAATCTCCGCAACCAGCTTGTCGATCTCGTCCTGCAGCGTCCTGGCCCTGCCATTCAAAAGATCCGAGAACTCCACAAGCATCAGTCCGTTGCCCGCAGCTCCCTCGGCCGGTCCGTGCGCCTGCTGCAGCAGCAGGGCCTGGCGGGCATCATAGGGATGCGCCCCAAAATCCGTCACCCCCCCTGAGATTGCGTGCTTGCCGTCCGGGGTTACAAAAAACTCGCTGCGGCCTATCTTCCCCGGCTGATTCTTGTTGGCGGTAAACACCACCACCCGCGCCACACCCGGAGCCGGAGTCTTCAGGATCGCGGCCACGCTCCACGTCTGATCAGGATCATAGCCCCACACAACCTTCAGAAAGGCGTTCACCTCGTCAACTGTGGGGGTAGTGGCCGTAAAGTTCTTCAGATTCACCGGAGGAAACGGGTTTGTTGGGGTCGAATGCGGCGCCGGCGCCTGTGGTTCCGCAACCTGTTGCGCCTCGGTGGTCGCCGGCGACGCCACCGCTGATGAGGGCTTCTGATACCACGCCGAAGAGGGCGCCTGCGCCCACCCTGAAGCTCCCGCGGTAACCATCATCAATCCCAGCGCCCATACCATCTTCTTCATGCCCTGCTCCTTGTTCATCATCGAACCCCTCTTCACAGTGATCGTCTCCTCCTGACTGCAACTCCGGACCGAAGTCAGCCTGCAACCCTCATCAAACTTCCCGTCTGGCGGCAATCGGAAACCTTCTTCCCATGCCAAACGACTTCCTTGAAACCTTCAATACCGGCGCCGCCTGCTGCCGCTTGTACTCGCTCAACTCCACCAGCCGGATCACCCTTCGCACCAGTTCCAGATCCACACCCTGACTCCGGGCTATCTCCTCTGCGGATCTGTAGTCCTCAATGTACGCCTTCAACATCGGATCCAGCAGATCGTAGGGTGGCAGCGAGTCCGTATCCTTCTGTCCCGGCCTCAGCTCCGCTGAGGGCGGCTTGGTCAGTGTATCCTCTGGAATCACTTCGCGCTCGCGATTCAGCCACCGGCTCAATGCATAAACCTCTGTCTTGTACAGATCCCCTATCACCGCCAGCGCACCCACCATGTCGCCGTACAACGTGCAATATCCGCAGGCCATCTCGCTCTTGTTGCCCGTGGTGAGCACCAGGGCGCCGGTCTTGTTGGAGAGCGCCATCAGTAGACTGCCGCGAATCCTCGGCTGCAAGTTCTCCTCAGCCAGGCCAAAGCCCGGCTGCACCCCGGCCGAGTGATACACCGGCTCCAGCGATCCCAGAAACCGCTCATAGATCTCCCGGATAGGAACCACCGTAAAGCCAATTCCCAGACTCTTCGCCAGCTTTTCGGCATCCTCGATCGAACCGGCGGAGGAGAACTCGCTCGGCATGCCCACGCCCTGCACCTGCTCTGCGCCCAGAGCCGCAACGGCGATCGCCGCCACCAGCGCCGAATCGATTCCACCGCTCAATCCCACAATCGCCTTGCGGAATCCGCACTTGTGAAGGTAGTCGCGCGTCCCCAGAACCAGCGCCTTCCAGATACTGGCAATGTGGTCTTCACCCTCACTCCCTCGCCAACTCTCCGGCGCCTCCTTGTCCTGCAGCCGGTCCCCTGGCCCGGCGGGCACGCCTCGACTCGCCGCAACCTCGCTCTCGGTCTCGATCAACAGAAGATCCTCTTCAAAGCTGCGCGCCTCGGCAAATACCTCTCCGTTCGGTCCGGCGGCAAACGACGCTCCATCAAAGATCAGGCTGTCGTTCGCCCCCACTTGATTCACCATCACCACCGTGGCTCTATGCCTCCGGGCCAGCGCTCCAATCATCCGCTGCCGCAGCTCCAGCTTCCCGTGCCAGAACGGCGAAGCGGAGATGTTCAGAATCAGCCGGTGCCCGCTCAGCGGCTGTGGCAATACCTCCCACTGCCGCATCAACTCTTCGATCGGGTCTACCGGATACATCTGCCGCGGCCAGAAGAGCTTGTCGTTCCACGCATCCTCGCAGACCGTAATCGCCACGGCCTGGCCCTTTACCACCGCCAGCATCTGCTTTCTGGCCGGCTCAAAGTAGCGCTGCTCATCGAAGACGTCATAGAAGGGAAGCAGCATCTTCTGCTGCACAAACCGGATCTCGCCGTCCTCCAGCAGCGCAGCCACGTTCCGCACCCGCTTGCCGGAAACACTCTCGCAACGCATCGGCGATCCACACAGCACCGCCGGCCGGCCAGGGCCCTTCGTCAACACCGCCAGCTCCGCCAGCGTCTCTTCGGAGCGTTGCACAAACACTTCTTTTTCCAGCAGATCCGCCGGAGGATAACCACAGGTCGCCAGCTCCGGAAAGACCACCAGCGCAGCCCCTTCCGTCGCCGCCTGCTCGACGAACCCCTTGATCTTCTTCAGATTCCCTGAGAAGTCTCCAACCGTTGGATTAATCTGCGCCAGCGCGATCCGCACCCATACAGTCTAGTGCAGTTCCATAGGATCGTCCCCGTGGCGGATCTCGGCCGCGCCGTTTTCTTGAGGAAAACAGCCTCGCCCGATGCCCCACTCGCCAGACGCAAACTACCCAGGTGCATTCGAATCTCGTCTGGAACTCGCCTGAACGTCACCCGGATCTCAGGAACCGGTTCCACTCAGCACCACACCCACCGTACGGGCCAGAATGCGCAGATCCAGCACCAGGTTCCAGTTCTCCACATAGGCCGTGTCTAGTGAGATGTAGCTGTCAAAGGACGGATCCTGGCGCGCCTCTACCTGCCACAATCCGGTGATCCCGGGCAGCACATCCAGTCGGCGCAGGTGGCTCAGGTCGTACTTCTCCACCTCCGCGGCCAGCGGTGGCCTGGGGCCCACCAGACTCATGTCTCCGATTAATACATTGAAGAACTGCGGCAGTTCATCCAGTGAGTACTTGCGCAGCCACGCCCCCACCCGCGTGATCCGCGGATCGTTGCTGATCTTGAACAGGATTCCGTCGCGTTCATTCTTATCCGCCAGATCCTGTTTTAGCTGGTCCGCATTGGCCACCATCGTACGGAACTTCAAGCAGGTGAACGTCCGCCCCTTTCGTCCGATGCGCACCGCTCGGTAGAAGACCGGGCCAGAAGAGTCCAGTCGAATCAGTACGGCGATTACCGCCATGAACGGAAGGATCACCACCAGCGCCAGTAGAGACAGAAAGACATCCAGACCGCGCTTCAGCAGAAAAGCGCCACGGGGAAACTGCCGCTGGTGCAGAGGAATCGTCGGAAACTGCCCGATAAACTCTACCGGAGCATTCCAGGCCAGCCCGTCATAGAGGTCCGGCACCACCCGCACCTCGATGCCATGCACGCGCGCCTCCTCCACCACCGAGATCACCGTCTGCTTCTCCGCCGGCGTTGAGAAGTAGATCTCATCCACAAACAGCGACCGCGCCAGCGAGACGCAGCTTTGGATGTTCCCGATCGACTGCGCGTTCTCCGGTTCTTCCGCCTCCTCGTCCAGAGAGATGAACCCCATGAACCGGAAGCCCATATGGGGCAGCGCCTGCAGGTGGTTGCGCAGCGCCTGCGCCACGCGCCCGTTGCCTACAATAAGCACATTTCTGGTCTCCCGCCCTTGCAGGAACCTCCGCTGCATCATCTTGCGCTCAATGGCCCGCCGCACCATCAGTAGCGCCAGCGTGATAAAGATCGTCAGCGCCACCACCACCCGCGAGACGGCGTACTCCTTCATCACGTACAACGTGCCGCAGAACATCAGGCCAGAGGTCAGGGTCGCCTGTGCCGTAAGCCGCTGTTCATTCAATCCGCTGCGCACATCCGGCGGCCGGTACAGTCCGTAGATCCTGGCAAACACCACAAGGTACACGCTGAAAACCAGCAGATACACGATGGAAACCAGCGGAGCGGCGGCCTCCAGATGTCTCAAAACCGGATCGGCCGTCGGCTGCACCACGGGATTCAGGTGGACTCGGAACGCGATGAACCCCGCCAGCAACGCGCTCAGAAAGTCCTGCATCGCCCAGACCAGAATGGCAATCGATGGCCGCGCGAACATCCGCCCGCGCTCTTGCGCTCTAGCCATATGCCGCTGCTGGCTCGAGACGGTCGCTTGCTTCAGATGATCAAGAGTCCCCATCATGCGTCCCCGCAGTGCTGATCCTTTTTCCCAGGCCGCTGGTCACGCCATACCCTCATGGCAGAAATGGTTATTTAAGCTCTAGTTTACTTCTTGTATATCATCCCTATCACTACGGTTTAGAGAAATTATTACTTGGGTGGCAAAGCAGTAATTCTAAAGGTTCACGTTATGCAAAAATCAGCACTTAAGGCGCTAGACTTGGCCGTTAGTATCCAGCCTCTTCTCGGACCAGCACTCTAGAGCGGCACTACCAGTTCGTCTTTGGAAAAGAACTCCCGCAGCACCGGGTCCTGGCTGGCTCGCATCTCCTCCGTGGTGCCAAAGAACCGCACCCCGCCGTCATGCAGGAAAACCAGCCGGTCCGCCAGCCTCTCGGCAAAGCGCATGTCATGGGTTACTACGATACTGGTCAGATGCAACTGCATCTTGAGCCGTTGGATCAGGCTCCCCAGCAGATGTCCCATCAAAGGATCCACCATCGTCGTGGGCTCGTCGTACAGCACTGCAGAGGGCTGCGCCGCAAGGGCCCGCGCAATCGCCACACTCCGCTTCATCCCCGTCGAAAGCTCCGCGGGCAACTGGCTGTCCATCCCCGCCATCCCGACCATCTCCAGTAAACCCTTCACCACCTGCAGGATCTGGTCCTCCTGCATATCTCCCCGCTCCCGCAGGGGAAAGGCCACATTCTCCCCCACCGAAATTGAGTCGAACAGTGCTCCATTCTGAAAGACCATCGTCACCTTGCGCCGGACATCCTGCATCTCCCGTTCGCTCAAGCCGCCGATCTCCTGGCCAGCCACCCTCACCGTTCCACGGTCCACCTTCAGAAAGCCCATCAGGATCTGCAGCGACACGGACTTCCCGACCCCGCTCCGCCCAAAGATGCACAGCGTCTCACCCGGCTTCACATAGAAGCTCACATCCCTCAACACCACCGTATCGCCAAATGACTTGCTGACATGTTCGAAGGAGATGAACGGGGCGATCTCTTCCGTTGTCTTCTGCGCAGCTCCATTGGAACTGTCAGCCCGCAACGATGTCTCGGCCGCAACCGCCGCCTCCTCCTCCAGATTCGCTTGCGCCGCCTCCGCGATGAACTCCTCTACCACCGGAGCAACATCCGCCGAAACATCCTCGATCAGCGGCTTCTCAATCTGCTCCTGATCCCCACCAGGCTCCTCCGCTCCCGTCTGTCGTTGCACCGCAGCGCTCTCCGAACCCGATCGCGAAGCCCCCGCTACAGAGACTGAGGATCCGGCGGGCTCGGAGGGCTTGGAAGGCTCACTGAGCCGGGAAGACTCTCGGGGTCTGGAAGGATCAGAACGCTGCTCCGGTTCACTCATCGCGGTACTTCCTATGATGCACGCTATTGCTCCCTTGCATCCCCGCAAAATTCCACAGCCCGCACCTGCGCTGGTCCCCTGCGACTCCTGCTTTGCTGTCACCCCTCCCCGCTCGCCCAACGCTCTGCATCGGCCAACTCCTCGGGGGTGTTGAGGTTCGCAAACCATCGCGAGACAATCTTCCGCTGCGTCTCTCCTGCCAACTCCTGCACGTCGCACACCCACACTCGCCCGCCACCGGCAATCTGCAACAGATCCTCCAGTCTGCGCAGCCCCTGGTCCAAACCCGCCGACAATCTCTCCCTGCACTCAGCCCGGACCATGCAAAACGCCGGTTGACTCTGGCCGCAGCGGAGATAACTCACGGTCAGTCCCTGCCCGGCCAGCACGGCCTCACACCACCGCCGCAGCAGATGCGCCGGAACCAGTGGAGCATCCACCGGCAGAAACATCGTCCACGGCTGGCGAGCTGCGCCCAGGCCAGCCTCGATCCCCGCCGCCGGCCCCACCTCCAGCCTCAACTCAGGAACCACGGGCGCAAACTCCGCCAGGTCTGCACGATTGCCGGCGATCCCCACCTCCGCGCAGAACCCGCTCAGCTTCTCCACAGCCAGTTCCACCATCGGTCTGCCCCGGAATCGCAGGCGCGCCTTGTCCTCTCCCATTCGAGCGCTCTTCCCCCCGGCCAGCACAAACCCCTGCACCGGCAAAGGACCCGCAGGCAGCGCCAGGGCCATCAACTCCCCGCCTTGGCCGGCTCTCCCACCTTGTCCAGGAAACGCACAATCGACTCGATCCCGCGGTGGAAGTTGGCCAGATGAAACTTCTCGTTGGGCGCGTGCAGGTTGTCATCCGGAAGCCCAAAGCCCATCAGCACCGTCGGCGTCTCCAACTCGCGCACAAAGTCTCCCACGATCGGAATCGACCCTCCCCCGCGGACAAAGACCGTCGGCTTGCCGAACACCTCGGCCATCGCCTCGGTCGCCGCATGCACGTACTGATTGTCCGTACTCACCACAATCGGATCGCCGGAGTGAATCAGCGTTGCCTTCACCTGAATCCCTCGGGGGCAGATCTGCGCCACAAACCTCTTGTACCGGGCAAAGGTCTCCTCCGGCTTCATCCCCGGAACCAGACGGAAGCTGATCTTCGCCGTCGCTCTGGCCGGAATCACCGTCTTCGCCCCCACACCGGTAAATCCTCCCACCACCCCATGAACATCCATCGTCGGCCGCGCCCAGGTTCTCTCCAGCACAGAGTACCCCTCTTCTCCGGTCAACGCCGTCGAACCCACCTCGTGCCGCCGGTACTCCTCTTCATCAAACGGCAGCGAACCCCACGCCTCCAGCTCCGCCGGTGTGGGCTCCTCGATCCCGTCATAAAATCCGGGCACCGCGATATGGCCATCCGCGGTCTTCAACTGCGCGATGATCTGCGCCAGCGCCACCAGAGGATTCGGAGCCGCCCCTCCATACATCCCCGAGTGCAGATCCGTCGCCGCACCCCTGGCCTCCAACTCCGTATAGATCATGCCACGCAGGCCCACGGTCAGGGTCGGAAGCTCCGGCGCAAACATCTCCGTATCGCTCACCAGAGCCACATCGGCCTTCAACTGCTCGCCATGCTCCCGTACAAATGCGGCGATTCCCTCGCCACCCACCTCCTCCTCGCCCTCCACAATCACCCGTACGTTCACCGGCAGCCTTCCATCGGCCTTCAACAGAGACTCCAGGGCCTTAACCTGCATCCACATCTGACCCTTGTCATCTACTGCGCCCCGCGCATAGATGTTCCCATCCCGCTCGGTCGGCTCAAACGGCGGCGACTTCCACTCCTCCAGCGGCTCAGCCGGCTGCACGTCATAGTGCCCGTACAGCAGCACCGTCGGACGGGCGCTCCCATCCGGCAGCGGCTCGGCACGCAGCCACTCCGCATAGACCAGCGGATGCCCCTGATGTCCCGGCCTGCCCTGCGACGCCTCCGTGCTGGTCTCGATCAGCCGCACCTGCTCCATCCCCGCCGAGCGCAACCCGGCCGCCACAAACTCCGCTGCCCGGCGCACGTCCCCCACATGCTCCGGCGCCGTTGAAACCGATGGAATCCTCAACAGATCCTTCAACTCACTGACAAACCGCTGCCCCTGCTCCCGCGCGTACCCAACCGCCGTCTCACTCATCGATCTTTTCCTTTCCCTTGCCGGCCTGCACCTTGTACGCTCTCTGCAGGCCACTTCCTTCCCACCAAGCTGATCTCCGCTGCTGGATCTCCGCCGCGTGGGTCGCCCACTCAGCATAGTCTCCTCGCCGGTTCGCAGCCACCCCGCCTGCACCGCCGCCGCGCCAGAACGAATCCACCTCCGGCAACACAATCCGGCATCCAGTAATCCTGCATTTCGTTTAAGATGGAAGCAAGGATGCATCTGCGTAACCGCCATATCGCTTGCCTGCTCCTCCTGCTCTCTTCGCTGAGCGCCGGCGAGGGTTCGCAACCGGCGCTCCTGGCGCGCTGGGGCAGCTCTCAGGCACGCTTCCTGCGCCGCACGGATCTCACCCTCGGCGGCCGCTATATCTGCAGTCTGCTCATTCAGATGCGGAGCACCGCCGCCGTAGCGCTCTCCTCGCCGCTGGCCCGCAGCGCCAGCTCGCTTCCCAGGGAATCCATGGCGCTCGCTCCGGCCCACCGCGAGCTTCAGTCTGCTGCCTGGGCCATGTATCCTCCCGCCCAGCAGTCCGCCGCGCTGGAGGCCGTCACCTCCCGCCGGGCCTGAACCCGTCCGAGCCAGACTCGCACGATCCTGCCTCCCCGGTCCTCCCGTTCGCTACTCCTCTTCCGCGCCGCAGCGCGCCACCTGCAAAGGATTCCTTCCCGTGTTCAACCACGCCCTCGCCAAAATCTTCGGCACCAGCAACGAACGCGCCGTCAAACGCATGCTCCCCATGCTGGCGCGGATCAATGACCATGAGGCTGCTCTGCAGGCCCTCTCAGACTCCGAACTGGCCGCCAAAACCACGGAGTTTCGCGCCCGCATCGCTGCCGCAACCCAAAACCTCACCGACCAGGAGGAGATCCTCGCCGCTGAAAAGCAGGCCCTTGACGATCTGCTCCCTGAGGCATTCGCTGTCGTCCGCGAGGCGGGTCGCCGGGTCGTCGGCATGCGCCACTTTGACGTCCAGATGATCGGCGGCATGGCCCTCCATCAGGGCAAGATCTCCGAGATGAAGACCGGCGAAGGTAAGACCCTGGTCGCCACCCTTCCCTGTTACCTCAATGCTCTGGCCGGGCGTGGCGTTCACGTCGTCACCGTCAACGACTACCTGGCCAAGCGCGACGCCGAGTGGATGGGCAAGATCTATGGCTTCCTTGGCCTCAGCGTCGGCGTCATCGTTCATGACCTCTCCGACGCCGAACGTCGCGCCGCCTACGCCGCCGACATCACCTACGGCACCAACAATGAGTTCGGCTTCGACTACCTTCGCGACAACATGAAGTTCGATCTCGCCGAGATGGTGCAGCGCGGCCAGAACTACTGCATCGTCGACGAGGTGGACTCCATCCTCATCGACGAAGCCCGCACTCCGCTCATCATCTCGGGCCCCACCGACAAGACCACTGACAAGTACACCCTGGCCAACGCCATCGTGCCTCAACTCGAACCAGGAGAGCTGATCGAGACCCTGGAGACCAAGACCTGGAGCGGCGACTACGTCGTCGACGAGAAGGCCCGCGCCATCACCGTCACCGACGAGGGCTATGAGAAGATCGAAAAGCTCCTCGGCATCGGCAGCATAGCCGATCCTGAGAACTGGGACATGAAGCGCCACATCGAGGTGGCCATCAAAGCCCACTCCCTCTACCGTCGCGACGTCGAGTACGTGGTCAAGGATGGCGAGGTCATCATCGTCGATGAGTTCACCGGCCGTCTCATGCCCGGACGCCGCTGGTCCGATGGCCTCCACCAGGCCGTCGAAGCCAAGGAGGGCGTCCAGGTCCGCAAGGAAGACCAGACCCTGGCCACCATCACCTTCCAGAACTACTTCCGCCTCTACAAGAAACTCTCCGGCATGACCGGAACCGCCGAGACCGAGGCCTCCGAGTTTGAGTCCATCTACAAGCTTGAGATCCTCGTCATCCCCACCAACCGTCCCATGCTCCGCATCGAGCACCCAGACGTGGTCTACCGTACGGCCAAGGAGAAGTACTTCGCCGTGGCCGATGAGATTGAGCGTCTGCATGCGGCCAGACAGCCCGTTCTCGTAGGCACCACCAGTATCGAAAAGTCCGAACTTCTCTCCGAGATCCTCAAACGCAAGGGCGTCCGCCACGTCGTCCTCAACGCCAAGTTCCATGAGAAAGAGGCCGAGATCGTCGCCCAGGCCGGCCGTCTCGGCATGGTTACCATCTCCACCAACATGGCTGGCCGCGGCACGGACATCCTGCTCGGAGGCAACCCTGAGTTCATGGCCCGCCAGGATCTGGTAAAGCGCAAGATCGCCCGCGCGGTCTCCGCTGCCGAGGGTGCCATCCAACCCGTCGCCAGTCCCGGCTTCATCCGCTTCTACTACCAGTCGCAGGAGTTTGAAGTCTCCCATCAGGAGTGGGACACCGCTCTCCAGACCCACGCCGCTGCCACCAAGGCTGAACACGATGCCGTGGTGGAGGCCGGAGGCCTCCACATTCTCGGCACCGAGCGCCATGAGTCCCGCCGCGTCGACAACCAGCTCCGCGGCCGTGCCGGCCGTCAGGGCGACCCCGGCAGCTCGCGGTTCTTCCTCTCACTCGAAGATGACCTGATGCGCATCTTCGCCCGCGAGTGGGTCTCCAACCTGCTCCAGTCCCTGGGCATGGAAGAGGGCGTCCCCATCGAGAGCCGCATGATCTCCAAGCGGATCGAGGGTGCGCAAAAGGCCGTTGAAAGCCAGAACTTCGAGTCCCGCAAGCACGTCCTCGAGTACGACGACGTCATGAACAAGCAGCGTGAGGCCGTCTACTCGCTGCGCCACCAGCTCATGGAGGGCGTCAACCAGAAGCAGCTCATCACCGAGGACTACGTCTCCACCATCCTCTCCAGCATCCTGGATGAGTTCGCCCCCGAAAAGGTCCATCCCGAGATGTGGGACACCGAGAACATCTTCAAGCAGGTCAAGGACATCTTCGGTGCCGACCTGGCCGCGGAGATCGACCCCTCCCAGCTCAACCGCCATGAGCTCGGTGACACCATCTACGAGCAGCTTCAACAGCGCTACAACATCAAGGAACAGATCCTCGGAGAAGATCAGCTCCGTTACCACGAGCGCGTCGTGATGCTCTCAGTTCTCGATGCCCTCTGGAAAGAACACCTGCTCAACATGGACCACCTCAAGGAGGGCATCGGTCTACGCGGCTACGGTCAGGTCGATCCTCTCGTCGAGTACAAGAAGGAGTCCTTCGAGCTCTTCGAGGCCATGATGTTGCGCTTCCAGGAAGACACGGCTCGCAACCTCTTCCGAATGCAGATCCTGGCCCCGGACGGAACCCCCATCGAGAGCGTCGAGCAGCTCTCCCGCCTGCAACTCACCCGCCCCGCACCCAGCACCCCCGCCCCGCTGCAGAACCCTCCAATGGCCTCCCAGCCGGCCCAGCCTCTGGCCCCTCCGCCGGTCGTTCCAACGCGCTCCCCCTCCACCACCATCGACGCGCTGGAGCGGGAGTTCCAGCGCAACAAGCAGCGCGACCTGGCCGCGGCCCGTCAGGCCGGTGGCGGTGCCGCTTCCGCTGTCGCCACCCCGCGGCGTACCGGCGAAACCATCGGACGCAACGACCCCTGCTTCTGCGGCTCCGGCAAGAAGTACAAGAAGTGCCACGGAGCCAACGCCTGAAGCATCTTCAGGACTGGCGCTGGAAGACACTGCCCCACACTTCGCGCTGTCTTTGCGCCAGGCATGGAAGGCGGCGTTGGCCTCTTGAGGGCTGACAACACGTGAACCAAAGATGCCATCGAGCGTGTAACCGCTGACAGCATCCCATCTCTCGCACCACGTCCATCCTGAACGGCGCAGCCGCCCAGGATGGGCAGCAAGGACTCTTATGGACTTAGAGATCTCGATCACCGAGGCCCATGCTCTTCTCTCCGGAGACAACCCGCCGTTACTGCTTGATGTTCGCGAACTGGCAGAGTACGCCACAGCGCGCATCAATCCCAGCACCCACATCCCGATGGGCGAGATACCCGGCCGCGCCCTCCTGGAGCTGGAGGAAGACGCGCCCATTCTGGTTCTCTGCCATCACGGCATGCGCTCGCTCTCCGTGGCCGCATGGCTCCGCCAGCAGGGATTTGAGAGGGCCCAGTCTGTCCGTGGCGGCATCCACGCCTGGTCTACCAGCATCGACCCCACGATCCCCTGCTATTAGAGAATCTTCGACTCAAGGGTTACCAGAACCTCGGGTGCGATCCCACATCCCGCCTCTTTTTTGAGATCTGGGATCGCACGATTCCCGTCACGCGCCTACCAGAACAAGCGCAGCATACGGCAAACGGAAACCGAACCCATCCCGGTATTCCACACAATCTGATCTCTTGGGCATACAGCTCCTTCCCAGGCTCTGTTCACTCGTCACAACCAGGTTCTCCCATTCAATCAAACGGACAACCTGTTGCAACACCCCCTGTCGTCCGCTCCCGCACCCCTGTTCTGGTCTCCCAAATCGACTCGCGTACTTACTTCGAGCGCGGATGCGTCTGGTCGTACACCCGCTGGATCTGCCCCACCGTGAGCTGCGTATAGCGCTGCGTCGTACTCAGGCGCTCGTGACCCAGCATCTCCTGAATGGCGCGCAGGTCAGCCCCTTCCTCCAGCATGTGGGTCCCAAAGGCATGGCGCAAGGTATGCGGATGCACATCGGCAGCCAGCCCTCTGCTCAACGCGATGCTCTTCACAATCCTGCCGACACTGCGCGTGGTCAACCGCGCCGCGCCCTTGGCTACGCCCACCCTCAACCGAATCAGCAGCGGCCCGTCCTGCACCAGCCT
Source organism: Acidobacteriota bacterium (assembly GCA_021806005.1). Classification (GTDB taxonomy): domain Bacteria; phylum Acidobacteriota; class Terriglobia; order Terriglobales; family Acidobacteriaceae; genus Granulicella. Next base: position 38,652 of record JAJZDM010000009.1, read on the forward strand.
CCCCAGCCCTGCGGTCTCCAGCCGCGTCTGGCGCTGCGGCAGGTAGGCCCGCACCGCCTCAGCCGCCGCGTCACCCAGCGGCACCAGCCGCTCCTTCCTTCCCTTGCCAAAGACCCGGATCGCATCATCGCTCCAGCAGATCGAGTCCATATCCAACCCCACCAGCTCCGAGTTGCGAATACCGCATCCATAGAGAAGTTCAAAGATCACCCGCTCCCGCTCGGGCCACGTCGCGGCACCCTCTGTCTGGGATCCATGATCCTCCGCCCCTCCTCGACCCACGCTCCCTGGCCCTCGACCAGGCTCCAGCGAGTCCAACACACGATTCACTTCTTCCACACTCGGAACCCGGGGCAGATGCCTGGGCAGCTTCGGTGTGCTCACCAGCTGCGCTGGATTGCTTTCCACCAACCCTCTTCTGGCCGCCCACTTGAACCAGCTCCGAATCGCAGCCAGGGCTCGCGCCACGCTGGCCTTGGTCAACCCCTTATCCAGCAGTAATGCCATGTACGCTCGGATGTGGGTATGCTCCACCCTGGACAGGGGTACCGCCCCCACTGCACCCTCTCCCAGGCTCTCAGTCAAAAAGCCGGTAAACGCCCTCAACTCCCGCGAATAGGCCCGCAGAGTATGCTCGCTGGCTCCGCGTTCGTTCCGCAGCCCGGCCAGAAACTCCTCTGCGCGTGCGGCAAACAGCACTTCCGCGGTCGTCTTTCCCTCCACCTCCGCCAGCAAAGCTCCGCCGTTCTGATGCCTCCCGGAGGCGGCATCAGCGTCTGGAGATTTTGTTCCAGAGGAACGGTTCATGCCTCCACCATCCTCCGCTGAGCCCGCGGATGGCACATCCGATGCACCGTCTTCAACCGGTCGATTGCAAGGTGGGTGTAGACCTGTGTCGTTGCAATATCGGCGTGGCCCAACAGCGTCTGCACCGTCCTCAGATCCGCTCCGTGTTCCACCATGTGCGTCGCCATACTATGCCGCAGCTTGTGTGGGCTGGCGTGGCTATCCGCCCTGCGCACCATCTGCCACACCGCCTGGGTGGTCAACGGCCTTCCCCTAACTGAGAGAAACAGCGTTCTCTCCAACCCATCGCCGCGTCCTCCGCCGCCTCTCCGGGCCCGCAGAAGCTCCGGGCGTCCGTTCTGCAGGTACGCCTCCAGGGCCTCCACCGCGCTGCGCCCAATGGGCACAATCCGCTCCTTGTCGCCCTTGCCACGAACCTGCACACTGGCCGTGTCCAGGTGCAGATCCTCCTGGCGAAGCGAAACCATCTCTCCCACCCGCAGGCCGCCCGCATAAAGCACCTCGAGCATCGCATGGTCCCGCAGAGCGACCCCCAGCCCCGACCCCGCTCCATCCCCAACCCGCGCCGCAGCGGCTGACCGCTCCAGCATCTCCGTCACTTCATCCTCAGGCAGTGACTTCGGCAGCACCTTCCAACTCTCCGGGCTCTCGATGTTCACCGTCGGATCGCGCTGAATCCGCTTGTCCATGAGCAGCCAACGATAGAGCCCGCGCAGGCAACTCAGCTTGCGAGCGATGGACCGCGACTGCACCCCATGCTCCCGCAGATGCTGCAGAAACCCGCTCACATCCGCCTGTTGCGCGGTCAAAAACGTCTTTACCCCTGCACCATCTCCTCCGCCGCCCTCCAGGTACTCGGCGAAGATCTCCAGGTCGTGCTGGTAGGCCTCGCAGCTAAGCGGACGCAACCCCTTCTCCACTCTCAGGTGGGTCATATATTCGCGCAGCATCGTTCCACAACTCCCTGCATTCGACGCCTGATTCATCCCTAGATTCTCACGCCCTGCCTCCCTCTGCGCCAGCCCCGGTATCTGCCTCGCTACGTGGCCGCTCACCCTTCCGATGCACCCAAAGGGCCATCCTTCGAAGCCTTCTCCCTGGGAGCACTCCTCAAGGCCCACAACCCCGTCCATCGGTTGAGCTTATTTGCTAAACTCGTTGCAATGAGTCTGTCTGCTGCCTCTCGAATGCCGAGGGCGATTCGATCTCCCGAGGAGATCCGTCCGGCATCGAGTGGGTGAGTTCGACGCAACCATCATCTCTCTGTCCGCCGCCTTGGACCCTGCTGGCGGCTTTGTTGCCTCTGAATTCACGTCCGACCTCAGTAAGGAGAGAGGGTTGTCCGCAAAGAACCTTCAAGAAGCCACTATCGCCATTCGTGGCGGCCGCACGCTGGACAGCCACGCCAGCTCCATCCTCTTCCCGCTCTACCAGACCGGCAACTTCGTCCACGATCAGGTCGGCGTCGATAAGGGGTACAGCTACTCGCGGGTCTCCAATCCCACCGTGGATGCTTTGGAACAGGCCATCGCGGCTCTGGAGGGCACAGCTTCCGCGGTCTGCTTCCGCACCGGAATGGCCGCTATCACCACGCTGCTCTTCTCTCTGCTCCGCGCCGGCGACCACGCCGTCCTCTCCGACGTCGTCTATGGCGGCACCATGCGTCTCTTCCGCGAGGTCCTCGATCATCTCGGCATCCACGGAGACTTCGTCGACACCTCCAACCCCGCCAGCGTCGAAGCCGCCATCCGGCCCACCACCCGCCTCATCCTCATCGAGACCCCCGGCAACCCCACCCTCAAGCTCACCGATATCGCCGCCATCGCCCGGATCGCCAAAGCTCACTCCATCCTGCTCGCCGTGGACAACACCTTCCTGACTCCGGTCCTGCAGAGGCCCTTTGAGCTCGGAGCCGACATCTCCATCCTCTCCACCACCAAGTACATCGATGGACACAACGCCACCGTCGGCGGATCTATCGCCACCCACGACGGGCAGCTCACCGAGCGCCTGCGCCTCATCCGCAAGACGCTGGGCACCATTCAGGCGCCCTTTGAAGCCTGGCTCACACTGCAGGGCATCAAGACTCTGCCCATGCGCCTGCGCCTGCACTGCGCCGGGGCGCTGCGCATCGCGCAGTGGCTCGAAGCCCATCCGGCCGTCCAATACGTCTTCTACCCTGGTCTGCCATCCTTCCCACAACACGCGCTCGCGGCTGCGCAGCAGCGCGGCTCCGGCGGCATCGTCGCCTTCGAGCTCAAAGGTGGCGCCGAGGCCGCCCGACTCACCCTCAACCACCTCCAACTCTGCTCCCGCGCCGAAAGCCTCGGCGGACTCGAGACGCTGGCCACCCATCCCTCTACCACCACCCACGCTGACCTGGACCCCCAACTGCGTCAGGCTCTCGGCATCAGCGACGGGCTGATCCGCATCTCCGTCGGCCTTGAAGATCCTGAAGATCTCATCGCCGACCTCGCTCAGGCCATCGCCGCCGCGGATCATCACCCCCACGCACAGGAAGACAAGCAATGAAATTCGCCACCCGGCTGGTCAACTTCCAGGCCGCGCCCAAAGATCCCTACCAGCCGAGCGTTACTCCCATCTACCAGACCTCGACCTTTGAGCGGGAAACGATGGATGCCTCCGGCGAGTTCGACTATTCGCGTAGCGGCAACCCTACCCGAGCCGTTGCCGAACGCCAACTCGCCAGCCTCGAGAATGGGACCCACGCCTTCTGTTTCTCCAGCGGCATGGCCGCCATCACCGCCGTCACCGGCCTGCTGCGCAGCGGCGACCAGATCGTCTCCGACATCGATCTCTACGGCGGAACATGCCGCCTCTTCTCCCGGGTTCTCAACCGTTCGGGCATCCGGGCGGTCTACGCCGATGCGCTCGCCCCCGACGCCTTCGCCGCTCATTTCACTCCGGCCACCCGCCTGGTCCACATCGAGTCGCCCACCAATCCGCTCTTTCACATCCTGGATATCCAGCGGCTCGCTGCGGCAGCCCACGCCCATGGAGCTCTCCTCTCCATCGACAACAGCGTCATGTCCCCCTACCTGCAGAATCCCCTCGACCTCGGCGCCGACATCGTGATCCATTCCGGCACCAAGTTTCTGGGTGGCCATCACGACGTCACCTGCGGAGCCGTCATCGTCAAAGACGAGGGCCTGGCCGACCAGATCCGCTTCATCAGCAACGCGGAGGGCGCCGCGCTCTCGCCCTTTGACAGCTTCCTGCTCCTGCGCGGCCTACAGACCCTCAAACTCCGCATCGACTGCCAGCAGAAGAATGCTCTTGCCGTGGCCCGCTGGCTCGCCGCGCGCCCGGAGGTCACCCGCGTCTTCTATCCCGGCATTGCCGCGGACCCCGCCTTCTCCCTGCACCAACGCCAGGCCTCCGGCCCAGGCTCGGTCATGAGTTTCTCCACCGGCTCGGTCGCTCTCTCCAAAGCCATCGCGGAGTCCACCCGCCTCTTTCACATCGCGGTCAGCTTTGGCAGCGTCACCTCTTCCATCAGCATGCCCGCCACCATGTCGCACGCCAGCGTTCCACCTGAACTGCTGGCCCAGCGCGAGCTTCCACCCGATCTGGTGCGCGTCTCCGTCGGCGTCGAAGATGAAGAGGACCTGATCGCCGACCTCGATCAGGCCTTCGAACGAGCTGCCGGGCTGCATCCGTCCACCTCCGCTACGGGCGTCTGAAGCCATCACCGCAATGGCGACAATGGCTATACTCGTACATAGTCATGTTTGAAACGCTCTCCGAAAAACTCCAACGCTCCTTCAAGACCCTGCGCGGCCAGGGCACGCTCAGCGACGAGAACATCAATGAAGCCCTGCGCGAGATCCGTGTCGCCCTGCTCGAATCCGACGTCAACCTCGAGGTCGCCCGCGATCTGATCGAAAAGATCCGCGCCAAGGCCCTTGGTTCCACTGTCGCCACCGCGCTCTCTCCGGCCGAGCAGATCGTAAAGATCGTCCGTGACGAACTCATCGCCACCCTGGGCACCGACACCGCGCGTTTCAAGTTCGCCTCCCAGCCGCCCTCAGTCATCCTTATGGCCGGCCTGCAGGGCTCCGGCAAGACCACCACCTCCGGCAAGCTGGCCCAGTGGCTCAAGAAGGGCGGTCATCGTCCCCTGCTGGTCTCCGTCGACGTCTACCGCCCCGCCGCCCGCGAGCAACTCGCCGTCGTCGCCCGCTCCATCAGCGCCCAACTCTACGAAGGCAAGCTTGACCCCAACGGCGCCGGCACCGACGACGTGCTCCGTCTGGCAAAGGAGGCCCGCCGCGAAGCGGCCAACTACGGCTGCGACATCCTCATCGTGGACACCGCCGGACGCCTCGGCATCGACGAGGCCCTCATGGAAGAGATGGCCCAGCTCAAAAAGCTGCTCTCCCCCACCGAGATCCTCTTCGTCGCCGACGCCATGACCGGCCAGGACGCCGTCAACTCCGCCAAAGCCTTCAACGACAAGCTGCAGATCACCGGAGCCATTCTCACCAAGATGGACGGCGACTCCCGTGGCGGCGCCGCCCTCTCCATCCGCCAGATCACCGGCCAGCCTATCAAGTTCCTCGGCACCGGGGAGAAGCCGGACGCCTTTGAACCCTTCCATCCCGATCGCATCGTCAGCCGCATCATGGGCATGGGAGACATCGCCACCCTCCTCGAACGCGCCGATGAGAAGCTGGACAAGAGTAAGGCCGCCGACTTCGCCAAGAAGGCTCTCTCCGGCGACGGCTTTTCTCTGGAGGACTTCCGCGAGCAACTCCGTCAGATCAAGAAGCTCGGCAGCATGCAGTCCATCCTCAAGATGCTCCCCTCCGTCGGCCCCTTCGCCCAGATGCAGAAGGCCGCCGGCTCCATCGATGAGAAGCAGTTCAGCCGTGTTGAAACCATCATCGACTCGATGACCCGCAAGGAGCGCCAGAACGCCTCCATCATCAACGGCAGCCGCCGCAAGCGCATCGCCGCAGGCTCAGGAACCTCCGTGCAGGAGGTCAACAACCTGCTCCGCCAACACCAGCAGATGAGCAAGATGTTCAAGACCATGGGCTCGGGCGGTGGCAAGATGCAGCAGCGCCTCATGAGCCAGTTGGGCAACCAGCAAAGGTTCGGGCGCTAACCCCTTGCAGCAGAGGATGCGGCTTGAGACACCGGCATCCATCTGCCGCCCTCCTTCAGCACAGACTCCAAAAGCGTATCGATCTCCGCCCGCGTGGTACGGTGATTCACCATGGCGGCACGGATCACTACCCGCCCCCGGATCCTGGTCGTTGAGGGAGCCACTGCCCCTGCTTCCTGCACCGCGATTACAATCTCACGATTCAGACGATCCAGCCATCCATCATCCTCCCCCCGCTCTGCGTCCGGCTCCTCCATCGTCAGCGTTCCCCGGTACCGGAAGCAGGCGATATTCAACTCCACCGGGGCCATCATCTCCAGTTCCGGCATCCCGGCCACCCGGCTCTCCAGATAGCGGGCCAGCCGGCAGGTATGGCTCACAACCTCTCCGAGCGCCTGGGTTCCGTACACCTTCAACGTCATCCAGACCTTCAGTGCGCGGAAGCTCCGCGAGAGATCCGGGCCAAGATCGCACGGCCACGGCGACCCCCCGGCGATTCCCCGCTCCTCCCGCGCCAGATAAGCGTTGCTGGAGGCGAAGGCCGCCTGCTGTAGCCCTCCGTCGCGCATCAGGATGAAGCCGGCATCGAAGGGGACTTGCGCCCACTTATGAAAATCAAAGGCCAACGAATCGGCCCGCTCGATTCCCTTGAGCCGGCCCGCCAGTTCGGGGCACAGCATCGCCAGCGCGCCGAAGGCTCCATCCACGTGGAACCAGATCCGCTCCCGTGCGCACAGCGCCGCGATGCCATCCAGATCGTCGATCGCACCGGTGTCCACCGCTCCCGCCGTCCCCACCACTAGAAACGGCGTCAGCCCTTCTCTGCGGTCCCTGGCCACCTGCGCTCCCAGCGCCTCCAGATCCATCCGATGCCGCAAATCGGCGGCGATCAGCCGCAGCGCATCGCTGCCCAGCCCGGCCATATCCATCGCCCGCGCCACGCAGCCATGCACCTCCGTCGAGGCGTAGGCCACCAGCCGCCCCGCCCGCACCATCTCTCCCACTCCCTTGCGTCGACCCTCAAAACCCAGGCGGACATCCCGCGCCACCTTCACCGCAATGAAGTTGGCCAGCGAACTCCCGGTCACCAACAGCCCTGACCCGCCCTCCGGGAAGCCGAACAGAGTCCGCATCCACTCTGTAATCTGGCGCTCCACCTCCACCGGTATCTGATCACGCCCACCCAGATTGGCGTTCAACCAGGCGGAGAGCATCTCCGCCAGTGCCCCTACCGACGTTCCCCCACCCTGCACCCAGCCCATAAACCCAGGATGTCCGTTGCGTGCCGTATACGGCAGGATGAACCGCAGAAACTCCTCATGAACCTCATCAAGAGGGGTCGCCTGCACCGGCAGTTCTCGTTGAAATCGCTCCCGCACCTCCTGCGGAATCCTCTGCCATACCGGCTGCCGTGCTATCCCCTCGGTGTAGTCCAGCATGTCATCCAGCATCCGATGCGCCTGGGCGCGAAGGTCACCCCAGCTCTTCGGATCCAGGGGATCCAGACCCTCCGCCGCGATTCTCTGCTCATCCGCGGCGGCTGCACCGGGCTCCTTCACATCCGGAGCCAGCCGGGCGCCTTCTGTGCGCTCTTGATCGAGCACTGTCGATACGCTTGAATCGCTCTGTGTCTTCATCATCTCGTGCATCGTTCTGCTCTTCGAAAGGAGCACCCTATTCCTCTATCCTTGCTCGGGCTCGATCTTCGCGCCTGGCCCGGAGCAGCCTGCCAACCTCGCATCTGCTCCTCAAACCCATGAGACCCATCTTAGAGCGCGGGAGCAGCCCTAAGCCTGAGGGAGCAGCCCTGAGCCTATCAAGCCAGCCCTGCGTCAGCGGCCATCCTCCCCCCCAGTGTCCGCTTTTGCCCGCGACACGCTTTCGTCCAGGCCGTACACTGAGAGCAATTTTCCTGCCCAGCGCTCCTCCTGCCGACCATCTCCCGAAGCGTGCGGCGGCGTCTCAGGTGGAGCAGACTCCCCTCGATCCTCGGGCTCCGCACGAAGATGACTCTATACCCTGGCAGGCCTGCCTCATCCGGAGAGAGCGACATGCAACTCACCCTCGAAACCGCCTTTGTCGGCAACGTCCATATCATCCGCTGCACCGGCGCCATCGTACTCGGCCCGGAGACCTCCGCCCTGGAGGCGGCCTTCACCGAGCGTTCCCTTGCCTACACGAACTTCGTACTCACGCTCACCGGCGTGCACCGCTTAGACAGCATCGGCCTCGGGCTCATCGCCCGCTACATGACCAACGTCCGCCAGCGTGGCGGCGATCTCCGCATCGCCGCACCCTCGTCCTTCGTCTCCACGCTGCTGGACCTGACCATGCTCTCCACGGTCATCCGGGTCTTCCCCACCGAACCAGAGGCCATCGCCTCCTTCCACAGCAGATCTGATCCACGGCAGGCGGCACAGCTCAGCGGCCGTCGCGTGCTCGCGTTCGATCCCTCTCCCGATCTCTGCGCCTTCGTCCGCACCGTCCTCACCCAGCACCACTTCGCCGTTCGTACCTGCAGCATGCTCCAGGACGCAAAGATCATCCTCCGCTCCACCCCCACGGAGATCCTTCTCATCGGCCCGGGCTCTGGCCACCTCTCCCCGGAGGCCATCGCGCAGAGTCTCAGCCCCATCGCCCCCCAGGCGCGCACCCTTAAACTCCCTGCGGAGTTCAAGACCCAGAACGCCGAAGAGGCAACCAGCATCCTTCTCAAGCTCTTTGAGCTTCTCCCAACATCACCCGCATGATCCGGCCACCGCTGCCACACAGGCATCAACGCCCTGCCGGCAACCTTTGGCTCGAAAACAACGGCTCTTCCTCTCAGAAAGAGCCGCCCTGCAGAGCCTTCGCTTCCAGCCTGCGCCATCCTCCCCCGGCTCTAATCCTCCGGATAGAACATCAACACCTGTCTGTAGGAGCTTCCCTCCCTGGTGGTCAGCGTCTCCCGCAGCAGCAGCGTCCCTTTATCCTTGGATACGGACAGCACACCATCCACGCTTGTTCCATCGGACAATATCAACTGCTCCTGGCCCTTGCGGTCGATCCCGAACATGCCTCCCGGCATACCTTGCACCGGCAGCATCTTGCCGTTCTGCGGCCCGCTCCATGAACTCCTGGTGGTCAACCCCGCGGCATCCACGGTGACAAACTGCATGCTGAGATCGTCCGGCTTGTCGCTGGACACCGTAAAGATAACGGACCGCAGCATCGGCCCACCTCCAAAGTCTGACCGTAGCTGATCCAACTCCCAATGGCTCGGCACCGGCAACTTCGTCCGCGTGGGCCACTTCAACTTCGCCGCCAGGCATATGGTCGCCGCACCCAACAACAGCCCTGCCGCAAGAATCCTCCACCCACCTCTCATCGCTTTTCCCTCGCTGGACCTTGGTCTCTTCTTTGCCTTCGTAAAGCTGGTTGATCATACATCCGGCCCTGATGGAGTGCAATAACTCTTCAAGCACCCAATCGCTGCAAGCACTCGACCGCCCCCCGATCCACTCCTAACCGCATGGCCCTAGCATCCGGATCCCCGCACGCCCGGGCCTGCGTTCGAACATCGCTCCTGGCACTCCTCGCAATCGGCTCTCGGGCATTTAAACTGGAGAAGATGCCGCGCTCTACCCCTCTTCAAACCAGACTGGACAACATCACGACCCAGACCCGTTCGCTGGTGCAGCCTGAACGGCTGGCGATCACCGATAACGCTGTCCACGACCTTCTGCTCTCCGGCATCGAAGACCGCATCCTGCCCGTCGGTGCCATAGCACCTTCCTTCGACCTGCCCGATGCTGCGGCCACCGCCCTCAGCAACGCCTCCTCGGCCAACACCCGCTTCGTCCACTCCTCTGACCTGCTGGCCATCGGGCCCCTCATCGTCCTCTTCTTCCGTGGCCGCTGGTGCCCCTACTGCATGACGCAGTTGGAAGCCTGGCAGGCCGCCTTCTCTCAAGTCCGCGCGCACGGGGCGCTGCTGGTGGCCATCTCGCCTCAACTCCCTCGCCAGAACGACTTCGCCGTCCAGCATCATGGCCTCACCTATCCACTGCTCTCCGACGCAGGCTGCCGGATCGCCGACGCCTTCCGTGTCGCCTACGCCGTCCCGGAGCCCCTCCAGGAGCACTATCGCTCCATCATGATCAATCTCCCCTTCATCCACGGTGACCAGGGCGCCGACACCTGGCGTCTCCCCGTCCCCGCCACCTTCGTCATCGCTCCTTCAGGCAGGATTCTCTTCGCCGAGGCCCATGCGGACCACCGCGTTCGCCCCGATCCCTACGACGTCCTCACCGTACTGGAAGACCCTGCGAACAGATAACCCCACCGCCGGCCCCACGCTCACGCGCAATGGCAGCTTCCTCTTCCGGTTCTGGCGCTGCGAAGGTGGCGTGCAGTTGCGTGCAACGGCTTGTTCTTTTCACCTCAACCGACGAGACCCCGGCAGGCGAGCCTGTCGGGGTCTTTAAACCTGCAGGAGCAGGGCTCTACGCGCCAACGGTCTGCGGCAGTTCCTGCGCCGCACCCTCCCCGTTGACCAGCAGAACCTCCTGCGGAAACAGCCCTCTCTCCAACTCCGCAATCACATCCAGCGCGCTGTAACCCGTCGCGCCCGGACGTAGAAACTGCCCCAGCGTCGTCAGGTCGTCGCCCGCCGTCACCAGTCCCGGCTCCGCCCGATCTCCATTGAGCACCTGCCCCAGACCGAGGTTGGCAAACAGTCCATTGCAAACGCACTTTCGCCCCGCCGTCTCCTCCGCGTGCCCCCCCTTGGAAAGATAGATGCTCAGCGGCTCAGAGGCGCACCGGTAGCCGATGCCGCCCTCCGGCGTGCGGTAGGCCTGGCGCAGGTAGCCCAGGTTGCAGATCCGCGGCCGGCTCTCATACACATCCTCCTCCGAGGCTGTGCCCTCCAGACGGGCCACCTTGAAGGGAAAACCGGTAGGAGAGGCCAGCGGATCGGTGAAGACACTCGCCCTCCCCGCAACCACCATCTCCAGCAACTCCCGCTTGTACTCCTTCTTCAGGCCCGACTCGTCAGAAAAGGCAAAGGCCGTTCCCACCTGGACCCCAGCCGCTCCCAGCGCCCGCGCCTCACGCAGCTTCTCCGCACTGCCGTAACCGCCGGCCAACCAGAAAGGAACTCCCAGGTCGCAGAGCTTCTCGATATCCACCGCATCTCGCTCCCCATAGATCGGCTCACCCAGAGCGTTCAACTGCATCTTCCCGCGCGGCGGAGCGTTGTGCCCACCCGCAATCTGGGTCTCGATCACCAACCCGTCCACCCGGCCATTGGCCTTTTTCGTCATGGTGATCGCCAGCGTATTGGAGGAGACGATTGCCAGAAACCTGGGCCGCTCCAACGCCGGAAGCTCGAACTCAGCGTACTCGGCCGGGTTGAAGCGCATCATCGTATCGTCGCCCTCCAACGCCCCCGCCACATGCAGCGGATACTCAGCCGCACGATGTTGCGCATAGGCATCCAGTACCCCTGGGATCTTCAACGGAATCCCCGCTCCCATGATGACGTACCCAACCCCCGCCAGCATCGCGCCATACATGCTGGGCAGAATCGCCGTCTGAATCTTCTCCAGGTAGTTGATGCCCACCGGATTCCCGTGCCCCTCGCGGGCCAGAAACACCTCCACAAAGTTGGCCACAATGCACAACTCCGCAAGCTCCCGCGGATTGTCCTTCACCAGCAGAGGAATCGACCGATAAGGAGTCCGATCCGCCTTTCCACCCTCGATAAAATAAGCCTCGCGAATCCGCCCCGCCATCGCCGGAAACGGAAACGCCTCCAGCGCCCGCCGCATGTGCCCATCGGGATCTCCCTGCTGCAGCCGTCGCGCCAGCACCTGATCCAGCGCCGTTCCAGAGACCACACCCAAGTGTCCCGCCGCGGAGACCGTCCGCGCCAGTCTCCAATCAGAGACTCCAACTCCCATGCCACCTTGAATGATCGCGCAATACTCGCTCATACCTCCGATTCTTTCACCCCCCATGCGGAACCGAAGGTATTAGTTTTGTAACCTTAACCGATGCCACCGCCGCGAAGTCGCGCCGCTGATTCAGGTCAAGCAACACGGATATCGCCTTCCACACACGTCAACGCTTGCTGTTGAGGCACATTGAGACTGACCCCGGCCTCGGGGGTTCGGAACAGTTTCGCTGCGGAGCCTGGTCACGGCTGGAATCGCAAGATCATTCCCGGCGACCATTAAGTCTTTCAGAAACCAGGGGAACCCGTTTCTGCATCTTCATGCGCACCCGCTGGCGATCGCGCGCAACCGGCAGAACCCGACCAGCAGATCCGCTGGCTTTTTCAGGCCGACCACCGATCTCGGGAATCCGCTGCGTTATCCATTCAATGCGCCGACCAGTACCTTTGGCCCGGTAGGCTGTGGCCTTCCTCCATACGGCTCCAGGGTCACCGCGAACGCTTTGGCCGTGACCCCATGCTGCAAATGCACCACCACTGCCTGGCTCTGTTGGTCCGCGGCAACCAGCCCCAGGCTCACTGGAGCTCCCGCCGAAGGCACCAGCCAGAGCTGGTAGCTCCGTTCGACCGGAGCAGGGGCCATCTCACCGGAGTAAACCACCACGCCCATCCTGGCGTTGAACAGAACATGCGCCTGTCCCGGCGCAGCTTCTGACTGCTGCAGCAACGCCACCTGCAGTGTATCCGGGGCCCCCACCACCGCGTTCATCGTCCGCAGGGTTTCGGCTTGGTGCGATGCCTGTGCCTGCGTACTGTAAATCTGCGCCTGCAGCGCCTTGATCTCCTGCCGCTGCCATTGATCCTTCTTCCAGAAGAAGCTCGCGGCGAAAGCAATGATCACCGTCGCGCAGGCAAATCCCAGCGCAAGGTTCAAACTCCACGATGTTCTTCGCGGCCGATCCTGTTTCATCTGCTTCGCACGTTCTGAGCTCTCCGTTCGAACCTTCCGCATCAGATCCGCCTTGACCGAAGCGGAGGGCGCGAGAGGAACCGCCGCCAGGCCCAGCAGCACAGAGAGCCGCCGCGCCTCGTCAAGCTGCTGCCGGCATTCGGCGCACGACAGTACATGGGCCTCAAAGGCCACTCTGTCTTCGCCGTCCAGCGCGCCGAACGCGTAAAGGTCGAAGTCTTCCGGATTGGGATGCCGTTCTGTCATCGCAATATCAGCTTCAGCGACTGCATCGCTGTACGAACCCTCGTCTTTACGGTCCCCAACGGGCTTCCCGTCCGGGATGCAATCTCCGTCTGTGTCAATCCTTCAAAGTAAGCCAGCTCCACAGCCTGCCTTTGTTCCTCCGGCAACTGATGGAGCGCTTCGGTCAATCGTCGTCTCAACTCCGTTCGTGACACCTCTTCTTCAATGTTGTGAGCGGAAACAAACGTATCCGCATAAAGACCCTCTTCCTCTTCCAATATCTCCCGGCTGGCACGTCCGCGAAGCCGGGAGATCGCCCGGTTCCGGCCGCTCACCATCAACCATGCCGCAAGAGAACCACGAGTCGAATCGAACTGCGCGGCGCTGCGCCACAGTTGCAGAAATAGGTCCTGCAAAACCTCTTCGGCCATTTGCTTGTCACGGAGTATCCGCAGGATCACTCCAAAGAGCATCGCTGAGTACCGATCGTAGATCGTTGAAAGCGCAGCTTCATCGCCGGAGATCACTCTCTCGACAAGCGCGGCATCTGATGCGGGCTGCATGGGGGCAGTCACGAGTCGGATCTCCGGCTATAAGGGAAGTACGCGAGAAAGAATCTCAACGGATTGATATCCAGGCAAATCCTTCGCTGCCGCCTTGGCTTCGCTCCTGCCAGGAAGCGCCAACTCTCTGAGAGCCTAACCGGATTCAGTGGCAATTGCAAGAAATCCGGCTCCATCCGCAGCACTCGCCTTCTCCGACCAATCCGATCCCCAGCCTCTACGCGTACAGCCACCAGAAACTCTGGCCCGGAGAACTTCTCTCAGGTTCACCACAAAATGAATCCGTTCGACACTCAAACGCTTTTACGAAAGGACGTATCGCAATGAAGAAACTTTTGAGCCTCCTGTGTGCGGTGGCAATGACCTTTGGCATCTCCAGTGCTCATGCGCAAAAGGACCCCATGGTTGGAGGAGCGGCTATGTATCCCTCCAAAAACATCGTTCAAAACGCGGTCGACTCCAGGGACCACACCACACTGGTCGCGGCTGTCAAAGCCGCCGGTCTCGTCGATACCCTCGAAGGTCCCGGGCCCTTCACCGTCTTCGCTCCAACCAATCAGGCCTTTGCGAAACTCCCTGCCGGAACAGTCAGCAACCTGCTCAAACCCGAGCACGTGAACCAGTTGAGGAAGATCCTCACCTACCACGTTGTTCCCGGCAGGATCACCACCAGGGACCTGCATAAGCGGATCAAGCAGGGCGGCGGAAAAGCTACACTCACAACCGTCGAGGGCGGAACACTTACAGCAACCATGTCCGGCGGACATTACGTGCTGACCGACGCCAAAGGGAACTCCGCCACCATCACCATTCCCAACGTCTATCAGTCGAATGGCATGATTCAGGTCATCGACGCCGTGCTGCTGCCGTAGCGGAGGGCCGGGGCCAGCGAGTCCGGCTCTGCGCCCTGCAGGCGCTCAAGCCGGCTCGCTGCTCTCAGCACCTTCCACCGCCGCAACGCCGACATAGCAACGTTCCAGATCGGCCTCTCCAGCCTTCCCTTCAAAAACTCTGCTTCCGGACCAATCCGAAGACCGTGCCGGTTGCGTACTCCGTGTGAAACCACAAACTCTCTCCCTTCCCTCACCGGAACGGAGCCGAAATGAGGAGCTTGCATGTCGACAGACAAGTTAATCAGGAATCTCGCCATCGCCAACGGAGTCAATCGCCGCTCCTTCCTCACCGGTGCAACCATGTTCGGCATCGGTGCCGTCTCCACGGCCATCGTTGACGGATGCAGCGGAGGAAGCTACATGATGAGCACCACACCCGTGTCGGCGGCGGCGTCCACGGATACGGCAACCAACATCCTCACTGCAGCCCTCATCGCGGAGAGCCTTGCCATCACCACCTACTACACGGCTCTCTCCACGCAGGCGGTCATCACCGATTCCAATCTCGCCGGATCGGGCGGAACTGCTCTCAACGTCAGCGCAAGCGGAAGTCAGGTGAACGTCGCCTACCTTCAGGGCGCGTTGCTCGAAGAGGTCTCCCACGCTCAAACCTTGCGCTCACTTCTCGGATTGGCAACGGATGGAAGCGGAGACGCCGGCGCAGGCATTCCCCAGAGCTTCTACTTCCCCTCCGGAACCTTCGCATCGCTCAGCGGCTTCCTGCCGGTTCTCCTCGCCCTCGAAACTGCCTTCATCGGGGCTTACATGACCGCGGTGGAAGAGTTCGCCTCCATGGCAGCGGGTTTCAACGGCTTCAGCTCCACCCAGGTAAATCCCGCATCCAGCGGCTCCAACCTCACCCAGGCCGACCTCATTCTCTATGCCAAGGTGGCATCGTCGATCCTCGGTGTCGAGTCCGAGCATCGCGCGCTGGTGCGCGCCATACCCTCTGTTACCCTGGCGTCTCCAAACTACGGCACCATCAACCTGATTCCCGCAAACAACGTCAACTACGAGAGCTCTGACAGCTTCACCGGCCTGATCACAAGCGTAAGCGGAGACAGCACCACAACTGCCGCCGCCGCTCTGGGTCCGTTCATCTCTGCTGGAACCAACCCGGATATGGTGGCAACAGTCGCAGCGCAAGCCAACTTCTCTTCGGTGGTTACCGCCTCTGTCGCAGCCAACGTTACAGGAGGCATCCCCTCCGCCGAGTAGCCGGTGACACGCAACCTCGCCACCCAACTCCAAAAACTCTACCCATCAAGCACAGCTCGAGCCGATCGCTTCTGATCGGTTCGAGCTGTCTTGCCTCTACCGCGCTCTCCTGTCCGCTCCTTCGATCCAATCTCAGCCCGCGCCCGTCGAAGCATCGCTCTCCATCCGACGTTCGGAGCCCCGAGCTTCAAAGCGCCTTCGCAACTGCTCGGAACGGTAAGCGAAGATCCTCTCAATGTCAGGACGAACCAACCAGCGGTGTACGGCAAAATCAAAGGGAACGGCATACTCCACCCGGTCTCGCACCCAGGTTCCACCGTCGCAGGCCTCGAACGTATGTCGATGAACCCACCTCTGGTAGGGGCCGCTAAGCTGCTCGTCCACAAAACAGTTCGGCGGCTCCCAAAGACTGATACGCGTGCGCCACCGGACGGGCCAACCATGGATGGCTAGTTTGTATTCGATCAATGCTCCCTTCCTCATCTCGACCGTTTCCGGGTTCAGGATCTTGAACTTCAACCAGTGCGGTGTGATCGTCTCCAGATTGGCCGCATCGGCAAAGAATGGAAACAACATCTCCGGCGCCACCGGCAACCATATCTCGCTTTGGAACTCTCGGATCTTCATCGTCATCTCCTGATCTCTGTTTCGGGTTTTCAAGTCTGTCGATCCCGGGCCTCACTTCGCTCCACCCTCTCTGTCCCCAACACCCCAGCCCAACCGTGCCGCCTCTTCGCTGCTCAGGCGCAGAAGATAGAAGAAGCCATCGGGACCATCGATCTCCTCCATCACGTCCCGCACATCAGATCCATGCGGCAGCAGCAGCGGATTGATGACCTCCATCATCTCCCACTCATCGGCAAAGATTCGCTCCATCGTCTCGCTCCGGAAGTTGCTCCGGGCGCTCCAGGGACGAATTCGCACCGCATAACCGCAACTCTCGCTCGGGCCGTCGCCGACGCACAGGATCTGCACCAGATACCGGCGTCGCCGCGTCACGCCAATCGGCTTTTGAACCTGTCCTCTCATCGGACACTCAGGGCACGCTGCCGGGATCGCGTTACACGTTCCAGCGTCATTCGGTTGTACCGCTGGGCGACGATGCAGGGCAGATTGGCAGAGAGCGCATAGACCGTCATCATCCCCCAGGCCCAGGGCGGATTCCAAAAGAAGAAGATCGGCAGGCAGAGAAGCATGCACCAATGAGCCAGCTCCGCGCGCCGTGTCTCCAGCACAAACTGTGCAAGGTACGCCTGGTCCCGAGAGTTCAATCTCTTCTTCGCAAACCCTCCCATCCACGACGCCCCATCCGGCAGCCACAACTTCCACCTGCGCGCTCCCAGCCACTCCCGATAGATCTGCCCCCCTCGCTCCCACCTGCGCGGAGCCGTCATCCAATCCTCCTCCGCAAAGAGCCGCGCCGGAAGGCGCACCGCAACAAAGGAGATGGAAAGTTGAATCACCGGCCAACCCAGAAGGTTGCCCATCCAGATCCATACCGTCATACCTCGCGTCCCCTCCACGTGGCCTTGCCACCCAGAGCGCGCCGCAACGCCGTGCGCCCAAACAGAAAACAGAAGTAAAACAGTGGCAACGGATAGAGCAGACAGGCCCACACTCGATAGTTACCCAGCCGATGCGTCATCCAGGCGATCTGCAGGCTCAAGGCAACATAGACCAGGGCCACGCTCACACGGCTATCGTTGCCGGAGTTTGCCAGCAACAGCACGGTCGACCAGAGCACGGAGATCCACCCAACCGCCAGCCCAAGAACCACACCTCCGGAGTCCACCGCGCCCTGCAGAAGAGCCTTGCCCCAACTCTCCGTCATCTGCTGAAAGCCCTCTGGAAACATCCGCATCTGCAGCGTTCCTTCACCTCCAAGACACACCAGCTTCGCGCCGCACGCACCCAGCCGATCCGCCCAGCGCAGATTCTCCAGCACCACCCCGGGAACCGCCGCGTGACCTCCCGCGGCAAAATAAACGTCCCTCGAGAGCAACAGCGACTGACCAAAGAGCCTTGCCGGGGCAATCGGAGTGAACCCACCCGCACCCGCAGCCATCAAGATATGGAAGAAGATCGAGAACTGTTCATAAGCTCCCTCCATGGCGTGGTAGGGCAGCACCGATAGAACCAGATGGCGCACCTGCTCCTGTTCCTTTGACCAGAAGGAGATCAGCCGTTCCAATCCGCCGGGCAAAAACCATGTATCCGCATCCAGAAACAGAAACGCCTCGCCTCGGGCACTCTGTGCCCCCTGGTAGCAGGCCCAGGACTTCCCCGTCCATCCCGCGGGCCGCTCTCCCGGCACAAGCACTCGAGCCCCCAGGCTCCTCGCCACCACAGCCGTCCCGTCCGTCGAACCGTCATCCACCACCAGCACCTCCGCTGGCCGGATCCTCGAGCCACCAATCGATCTCAGGAGCCGCGGCAGATTCTCCTCCTCGTCCCGCGCGGGGATGATGATAGAGACACTCTCCGTCCTGCACGGTCCTTCCGGCGGACAGGTGGGGATCCGCCAGATCAGAAGCAGACCGGCAGCCACTCCCAGCACCCCCGGCAGAACCGCCGGCATCATTGGGCCTCCTTCGCATCTTGCTCAGCAATCATCCGCGCCACATGCTGGCCGCTCAATGTCACCATGGGCATACCCCCTCCCGGATTCGTGCTGCCGCCCACAAAAAACAGATTGCGGAACTGTCCGCTCTGTTTCGGTGCCTTGAACGCAAAGTTGCTCCGCCGGTCGCAGACCACCCCGTAGATCGAGCCGCGGTTGGAACCATAGCGCGCCTCAATGTCGAACGGCGTCCAGAAGTCTTCCACCACAATATGTCGGCGCAGATTGGGCAGCCCCATCCGCTCCAGCTTGTCCAGACAGATCTCCTTCAGCGCCACGTAGTCCTCGCGGGTCGTCGGCCGGCGCTCGTCCAGCGCCGGAATATGCGGCAGAATCTTGATATTGTCACAGCCCGCTGGAGCCTGCGACCGGTCCGTCCGCGTCGGTGCCACCACATACAGCGTGGGGTCGTCCGGCAGTCTCCCGTCCCGAAACACGCGCCGGAAGTGCCCGTGCAGGTCCCTTGAATAGAAGAAATTATGATGCGCAAGCTGCGGATACACGCGATTCAGACCCAGGTGAAGCACAATTCCGGAGCACGAAGGCTTGAAGCGGCGCAGCTTCTTCATCGTCGCCGCAGGCGCCCCCAGCAGTTTCTGCATCGCCGGAACCACCTCCATGTTGGACACCACATAATCAGCCGCAAAAAAACCGGACCTGCCATCCGAATCGACCGTCTGCACCCCGGTTACCACTCCGTCCGCCTGACCGATCCTCACCACCTCCTGGCCCGGCAACAGGGCGGCCCCACTCTCCTCCAGACGGCGGCGAAAGGCCCGCGCCAGCTCATACAGACCACCCGAGACGTACCACAACCCGAACTCCATCTGGATGTTCGGCATCAGGTTCATGAACGCCGGCGCATCCAGCGCGCTCGATCCCACATACTTGATGAAGTACTCGAAGATATCGCGCAGGTACGGATTGCTCAACCGCCGCTGAATACTGCCCGACATCGAGCGCAGATAGTCAAGATCGCGCGCATCCTTCCAACCATAAAAGCGGAGAAACTCACCAAACGTATCCAGCCCGTGGCGCAAATACCCGCGCTCGACTACCTCGTACTGCCGGCGAGAGTAGGCAAGAAACGCCTCGTACTGGCGAACCGTCTCCGCGCCAAACCGCCCCAACTCCGCACGCATCTTCTCCTGGTCTTCCCACAGATCCAACACCGTTCCGTCTTCAAAAAAGTTGCGCCACTGCGGATCGACACGCCGCAGCGTGATGTAGTCCTCCAGCTTACGTCCCTCGCCCTCAAAGATCGGCCGGAAGATCTGCGGCAGGGTGAAGATCGACGGGCCAAGATCGAAACGGAATCCCTCCGTCTCCAGCAGATTCAGCTTGCCGCCGGCATGCGCATTCTTCTCCAGCACGGTCACCTGAAATCCGCTGCGCGCAAGCAGGATCGCTGCCGACATGCCGCCCAGTCCTGCTCCGATCACGACCACTCGCTTCTTCTTTGCAACCTGGCTCATACGCCTCACACCATGGTGATTGTGATCCGCTCCGGCTGAGCGCCCATGCGAAAGGAACGCTCCCATTCCCGCGCGGGAATGCCATTCTCCCCCCGGGGTCTTCAAACGCATGCCAACTCCAACGGTCTTGCCGCCGGATGAGCAACCTCATGCCTCTGGCAGATCAGGTTGGCGGAGATGCGCGCCGACTCGAAGATCGTCGGCAAACCGCTGCCCGGATGCGTGCCTCCGCCCACCAGGTAGCAGTTCTCAAACATCTCAAATCGGTTGTGCGGACGCAGCAAGAGCATCTGGTCCCAGCTATGCGCCATGTTGAAGGTAGCGCCCAGAAAGACCGAATATCGGTTCTCCCAATCCTCCGGAGTCACGATCATCTCCTGCTGAATGTGCGGCGTCACATCGCCAAAAGGAGTTCGCTCGCGCAGAATGCGAAGGACGCGCTCCCGCATCTCCTGCTTCTGCTCCTGCCAGTCGATCCCGCTTCGGTTGTTGGCCACCGGCACCAGAATGTAGAGTGCGGAGTGACCTGGAGGCGCGCCGGATGGATCGGTCCTGCAGGAGTTGCGGATATACACCGACATCTCATCCGGACTGTCGTGGCCCTGCGCAATAGCCTCAATATTCTTCCTGTAGTCACGCGCAAAGACGATCGTGTGGTGCTCGGCATCATACGTCCTGTCCAGCCCCAGGTACATCATGAAGGTCGAGCAGGAGAACTTCCGCTTGCGCAGCTTCTCCGGCTGGTATCTTCCCAGGCTCTGCGGGTCAAAGAGTGTGGCCATGGCGTGCCCGAAGTCGGCATTCAGAATCACATCATCGCAGTAAATCTTTTCACCACTCGCCAGTTCCACCCCTTTGGCTCGCCGGCCATCCACAAGCACGCGAGCCACCGGCGCCGAGGTGTGAATCTCCGCACCCTCGTCGAGAGCCACCTCTGCCAGCGCCTGCGTAATCCGGTTCAGCCCGCCCATCACGTGGTAGACCCCGTGCGCGTGTTCGGTGTAAGGAATCATCGTGAACAGCCCCGGACAATCCCACGGCGACATGCCCAGATATTTGGACTGAAAGGTGAACGCCAGGCGCAACTCCTCGGAGCGGAAGTAGTCGCCCAGAACGTCGTATAGAGACCTGCCGGGAGCGATATGCGGAATCGTGGCCAGCAGACTGGGGCTCATCATGCTCGCCAGCGAGCCGTACGGCTTCTGCAGGCAGGGATAGAGTTTCTCAAACCGCTGGCTCTCACGCGCCAGAAAGCGATCCAGGTTATCGCCCTCCCCTGGAAAATGCCTCTCGATCTCCCGCTTCATCTCCTCCGGGTCGGAGCGGACCACCATGGTCTTGTCCGCAAACTTCAGCGCATACATGGGGTCGAGCTTTCGGAACTGGAGATAATCGCTCGACCGTCTTCCTCCCTCCGCGAACAGTTCGTC
This sequence comes from Acidobacteriota bacterium, assembly GCA_021806005.1. Taxonomy (GTDB): domain Bacteria; phylum Acidobacteriota; class Terriglobia; order Terriglobales; family Acidobacteriaceae; genus Granulicella. The sequence goes on from JAJZDM010000009.1 coordinate 59,922, forward strand.
CAGCAGAAACTTCATCATCAGGAAGGTAGGTCCAAGGTCAAAACGATAATCTCCAAGACGCACCTCGGCATTCCGCCCTCCCACCACATCCTGCTTTTCAAAGACCTGCACCTGGAATCCTCGCTGCGCCAGCAGCATGGCCGCGGCCAGCCCACCCGGTCCCGCGCCAACGATCACAATCTTCTTCTTGTTGCCCTTTGCAACGTTGCCCATGCCTTGACCTTATCGGTCAGGCGTTCGCCGTCGGCTTCCAGCAGCCTTCGGCGCAACAATTACTTGCTTGCTGCGCAACAGATGCGCATTCTTTTACTTCCCGGGAAAACAGCCGGATCTCGCCCATGGCAAGTGCGACTTCGGCACGCCCCCGCACGGAAGATCCTTTACCGCGGCGCTCCCGTGGTCACCACCATCGCAATGCAGGGCGTCTCTGTCAGGCTTCGATAAGTATGCTTCTGCAGAGCGTCAAAGTAGATGGAGTCGCCGGCTCCAAGCTCGAACTTCTCCACGCCAATCTTCATCTCCAGCCGTCCCTCCATCACGTAGAGCA